>CAZRDB010000173.1:0-10836 GCA_964598695.1 uncultured Armatimonadia bacterium | reverse complement strand
GATCCCATCGCGAGCGAGCCGCGCTACCAGTACGTCGCAGCGATGCCGACGCTTCGCGACGATCCCAGCGGGCTGAAGTGGCCCTCGGCTTGGTGCTGGTTCCCGATCGTCGGCTGGATCGTGTGCCTCGTGAAGTATGGCTGGCCGTGGGCCCCGTCACCCACGGCTCCGGCGCCGGGACCCACGACGCCTGGCGGCCGCCCGTCTGGTGGAGGGGCGGGCACGGGGTCGGGCGGCGGTGGTGGGGGTGCCGGTGGTGGCGGGGGTGCCGGGGGAAGGGGGGCACCGTTGCCGAGGCTCGGGTTCGGTCCGCTGTGCCGCGCCATCGCGCAGGCGATCCCGGAGTGCGAGGAGGCCCTCGGGCCAGATGCGCAGCCCGACCTCGGCGACTGCCTGTTCTGCTGCATGAAGGTGTGCGAGGCGATGGTCGGTGATGCCCATGACATATGCGTCGCCGCGGACGGCGGATGCGAGGACCACTGCGCTAGGGGGTGGCGCTAGCATGACCTGCGGCCGGACTGACGCGCATTGCGCCCGCGTGCGCCGACGGCGCGGACTCGGTGTCTGCCTGCTTCTCGGCGTCCTGGCTGCCCTGAGCTGCGGATGTGGGCGACAGCGCGCCCCAAGCGTAGGTGCAGGGGGCACCGAGGTGGCAGCCAGCTCCGGGCGAGGCGATGAGGAGGGCGTGAGGTTTGGCGCCTCGGAGACAGCCGCCCTGCTCTCTGCGGCCCTCGCTTCCCAGAGCGTGCGGGTCGTGTCCTGCTCGGACGACGGCCACGTCTTTCTGATCACATGGACGGTCCAAGTCGAGCCGAGATACGAGGCGCTCGTGGTCTGTCTCGACGGCGACTGGCTGCCGGATGCGGGCATAGGGCACCTCCCGGCGGGGCTCGGTCTGTGGGGTGCGGGTACGAGCCGCATCGCGCCCGATGGCTCGTTGCTGGTGGCCTGGAGCGGGTCGTGGCGCAGGGGCAGTGACGAGGTCGTCGCCTGGCGCACGTCAGACGGGGCGGCCATCTGGCGCATACCGGTGGAGAACGGCATGACCGGGATCGCGTTCAGCCGCAGGGGCAGCTACGTAGCGCTCGACCGCCGCGATTCCGAGGTGGCCCGTCCGCCACACGCGCGGTCCATCTCGGTGAACCGCACGGCAGACGGCGGCGAGCTCTGGAGGGCGTCCGTGCAGCCCGATCCGTCATACGGCGGCGTGCCAGGGACCGCGCTGGGTTGGGAGGGCGACTGCCTGCTGTACGCGTCCGCCGGCGCCCTCTTCAGGGCAGAAGCAACGCGCGGGTCTCCACAGCGTCTGGTGGACTGGCCCACCGGGGAGCCTATCGGCGAACTGGCGACTTCACCGGACGGGGCGAACTGGGCGTGCGCCCCGCCGGCGGAGGCCGCGATCGGCGACGAGACGCCCAGGTTCGTAGTGCTGCAGCTGGGCCCCCGCGGCCAGGGCGACGGCGCTGCCGGTCCAACCCTACGGGTGGGGTACGCCGGGCGCGGCAGCGGTCCGTTCGAATGGTCGCCGGACTCGCGTTGCCTCTACTACCGCCGCGCACCGTCGGCGGAGGGGGCGACGGACCTCGGCACGATCGAGATCGCGTCGCTGCGGGAATCGGCCGTGCAGGGCGACGTGTTGCAGGGCGTGGCCTACACAGGCGGCCTCTTGGCCCTTCGGAGGGTGTCGGGCGGCGCTTGCCAACTCGGGCGCGTAGCGTCGGGCTCCGGGGGGTTCGTACCGATCGCGTCCGGCCAGGCGCCCGCAGCGGGCTCCGATCGCGCCCTTAGGGGGCGTACCGGTGGCCTCGTCGGAGCCGAGTTGCGGTGACGGTCTGATAGGTGCGCTGAGCTGCACCGCCTCCTTCTCCCCTCATCTCGGTGTCGCGCGGAGGGGCGAGGAGGAGGAGCACGGCGCTGGCCGCACGAACCGAGCGCACCACGTGGGCGTATGATGGAGGCAGCAGGCTCGCGACGCTGACGCTCGGGAACGGCGCGACCGTGACCTACGCGTACGACGCGGCCTCACGGACGACGGGCGTCCAGAACGCGAAGGCGGATGGGACCGTGATCGCGGGCTACGTCTACACGCGGGATGCGGTGGGGAACCCGACGGGGGTGTCTCTGTCGGACGGCAACCTCGTGAGCTTCTGCTACGATGACGCGTACCGCCTGACGCGGGAGCAGCGCTCCGGCGCGGCTGCGTACGACATCACCTACAGCTACGACTCGACCGGCAACCGGCAGACCAAGCTCGCGGGCGGCGTTGAGGGGTGGATCACCTGCTATGCCGGCGCGATGGTCATCCTGGAGAGCCGGCTCCTCAGGGAGGCGGTCGAGGCCTGCGCCGATGCTTGCCACTCGTGCCGAGGCGAGTAGGGAGGTGCCCGGTGTCACCGTCGGCTCGTGTCACTGCGACTTGCGGGGGCTGCGGGGATGCGTTCCTGGTGGACGCCAGCCTCGCTGGTCGCAGCGCGGTCCACACGGACTGCGGCCATCGTGCCCTGATTCCGCTCGAACTCGGGGCCGATCCGGCCGACGCCGCTTACTGGCTCGCGACGGTGGAGGGCTCCCTGGAGGGCCCGGTCACGGCGCGCACGATCGCGGCTTGGGCGGCTCATGGACTCCTGTCGCCACAGACAAGGGTCTCGCTCTGCGCGGAGGGACTCGGGTCCCCTCTCGCCCAAGCCGGAGCCCACATGTGGCCTGAGGGTGCGGACTCGGCGCACCGCGCCACGTCCGTGGAGTGGGTCGTGGCCCGGACCGGCGTTCCGGACGACGTTGCGGTGCGAGCGCTCGAGGCCACTCGGTGGGACCCTGCGGCGGCCAGTGGGCTGATCGTGCATGTCCCCGACCCGGCATGGTTCTCAGGGGCCGAGGGGGCGACTGCCCCAGGGGCGTACCTGGCCAGGGGATGGCGGCAACGGAGTGCCTCGCTGTGGCTTCCGTGGGGGCTCGCGGTAGGTCTCCACCTCCTGTCGAGCAAGCATGCTCGCATTCGGGCGCTGGGGGCCTGGGTCACGGCGTCCGGTGTCGAGTTCGCGTTGCCCCTGCTGCTGTTCGTCTGGCTCCAGTGGGTGATCTGGAGGGCCTGGTGGGCCGCCTGAGAGGGGACAGACATGCGCGAGGCGCCACGCTTGCAGTGCGAGTCACGCGACCACATCGCTCGCCGGGCCCGGATCACACGACGGTGCGCGTGGTATGCGCTACGGGCTGCAGGCGGCGATGCTCAGGCCGCGCTGGCGCGCATGCGCTCCGGGCCCGCGGTTGACCTTGAGCCCCCGCTGTCGCACTGCGACACATGGGTGGACTGGTACTTCGTGAGCCGCCTGGCGTGTTTGGAGCCGCCAAGCGCATGGGGCGTCCTCCGGTGGTATGCGCGAGTTGGACCGCCCTGGTGCGGCGGGCCGGTCCTCGCCGGCCTCGCCGGCGTCCTCTGGGGCCGGCGCCACGCCACCCGCTGGGTCGCTTGGCGGTGCCTCGCGTGGGGTGTGCTGGTCGACGCGTGCGCCATCGCGGCCATCGCGGCCATCGCGGCGGCGGTCAAACTGGTGGGGGCGTTGTGATGCCCGGACGACAGGCGACCGGGATGGCGTCGATGGGGGTCCCTCCAGCAAGCGCCACAGTGCGGTGCGCGCGCTGCCCCGGAGAGATCGCCGGGATCTGGAGGATTCGCGGCGGGCGCCCTGAAGATAGCACCTACGTACCCGGAGACGGATCTGCTTGACATCCGTGTCCGGGGCGGCGTAGTGTCCTACCCGGTTGCATAGCAGCCGAGAGGCGAGCGTCGAGGAAGCACGGAGGAACGACCACAACAGACGAGCCGCGTGCTCTGGCCGGACTGCCTGACAGAAGGCCGTCGCATCGCCGACTGACTGAGGCGATGCAACCCCTGCGACTCCTCTTGCGTGTGCGTCCTTCTCCTCGTCGCTCCCACGAAGCGTGCGCTCCGTGCACAAGGGGGAAGGTCGATGGTCCGGCTCTTTGCGGACGATACCTACCGCGCAACGCGCATGGGTCTTGACGCCTGCGCCCTCCGTCACCAGGTGGTCTCCAACAACCTCGCCAACGTGGACACTCCGAACTACCGTGCGCGCGTCGTCGACTTCGAGGCCGCCCTCCGCGCCGAGCTGATGCCGAGCGGGGAGCAGCTCGTGGGACGACGGACACGCGACGGCCACATCGCGATCGGGGAGACCGCGATGAGCGAGGTGCGTGCGACGGTCTCCACCTCCCCGGCGATCGCCTGGCGCGTGGACGGCAACACCGTCGACGTCGACCTCGAGGTGACGCAGCTCGCGGAGAACCAGGCTCGGTACCGGGCGCTGGCCCGGGCGATGTCCGACCAGCACCGGCTCCTCCGCACCGCCATCGGAACGGGGAGGTAGGCTGAGCCATGGGACTTCTCGCGGGAGTGGAAGCCAGCGCCTCGGGTCTGACCGCGCAGCGGCTTCGGCTGGACGTCATCGCCGACAACCTCGCCAACGTGAACACGACTCGGACGGCGCAGGGTGGGCCGTACCGGAAGAAGTCGATCGTCTTCATGCCCCGGACCGACGCGTTCGGCGATCTGCTGCCGCCGCTGCTCCAGGGCAACCACGCCGTCTCGGCAGGCCGCGGCGTGCGCGTGGTGGATATCCTGCAGGACCCGGGAGAGCCCAAGCGGGTGTACGACCCGGGCCACCCGGACGCCGACCCCGAGGGCTACGTGGACTACCCGAACATCTCGGTCGCCCATGAGATGGTCGACATGGTGGACGCGACGAGGGCCTACCAGGCGAACGCCTCGGCGATCTCGGCGGCGAAGGACATGAACCGGGCCGCGCTCGATATCGGCGCGTAGCGCGGCCGGTCGCAAGAATCGTAGGCGAACGCAGGTGAAGGCGTAGGGATTGGTAGAATTTGCGCCCAGACCTGCTGTCTTGCTGCTCAGTTTCGGAGGAGACGCGATGGACCTGAATCGTGTATCGGCAGTCTCGCGCCCACGCTTGATCGATCAGTTGCACGCGGGCGAGGCGAACAAGGCGGAGGGGACGTTCGGGGACATCCTCAAGGGGATGCTCAACCGGGTGTCGGACTCCCAGTTCAAGGCCGAGGGAGAGGTCCAGAAGCTGCTGGTCGGCGACGCGGAGGATGTCCATCAGGTGACGGTCGCGCTCGCCGAGGCCCAGACGATGATGCAGTTGGCAGTCCAGGTTCGAGACCGAGTGGTCGAGGCCTATCGCGAGCTACGGCAGACGTCGCTCTAGCGGACAGGCCCAGGCCCGAAGGGAACTGAGCCATGGATCGTGTCCGGACTTCGTTCGCGGCGGTCCGGGACTGGTGGTCGGATCTGCGCGGTGGTCAACGCGCAGCGATCATCGGCTGCCTGGTGCTGGCCGTCGGGGTCGTGTTCGTCGTGCGGGCGGTCTCCCAGCCGACGTACTCGGTGCTGTTCACCGAGCTGCCGGGCGAGGACTTCAACAAAGTGGTGAGCTGGCTGGACACGAAGAAGGTGCCTTTCGAGTCTCGCGGCTCGGACACCGTGCTCGTGCCCCAGGAGCGGGTGATCACCACGCGCGCCGAGATGGCCAAGGAGGGGATCCCCACCCTTGGCCACATCGTGGGCAAGGAGGACCTCGAGCAGACCTCGTTCAGCGAGACGCGCGCCCAGTTCCAGAAGCGCGTCCAGCGGATGGTCGAGGGCGAGGTCACGCGGACGATCCTGCTGTTCGACGAGGTGAAGAGCGCGAAGGTCAACATCGCCTTCCCCGAGACGGAGCCGCTGTTCAAGGAGGACCGGGTGCCGCTGACGGCGGCCGTCTCGGTCACCATGCGCAACCCCAACAGCGAGCTGTCGCGTTCGACGGTCGACTCGATCGCGGGCGTGGTCTCGAACAGCGTCTCCGACCTCGCGCCCGAGCGGGTGACGATCGTGGACAGCCGGGGCCGCCGCTACCACAGCCAGGGCCAGACCGACGGTCTCGACGCCACGCAGATCGCGGCGCAGGCCAACGAGCGGCGCGATCAGGAGACCGAACTCGAGGAGGAGCTGCAGGCGGGGATCGGCAAGGTCGTCGGCTCGAACAACGTGCGCGTCGTGGCCTCGATCGAGCTGGAGTGGGCCAACGAATCGACCAAGCGCAAGGAGTTGCTCCCCGATCCGGAGACCCGTAAGCCCTTCATCGTGAGCGACCAGTCGAAGGAAGAGGCCTACACGGGGCCGGGCGTGACGGGCGGCGTACCCGGCGTCGAGCCGAACGTGGCGGCCCCGCCGGAGGGCGCGCCGCCGACCTACCCGGTGACGGCGGGCGGCAACATCAACTACAGCAACGCGGAGAAGACGCGGAACTACGACTACGGGATCCTGGAGACCGATCGCAAGAGCCTGTCGCCCAAGACGACGCGGAAGAGCGTCGGGATCTTCCTGAACGAATCGACGGTCTCGGCGGGCGAGCAGGCCAAGATCCAGGAGACCGCCTCGGCCCAGGCCGGGATCGACCTCACGCGGGGCGACGTCCTCGTCGTGCAGCGGGTGCCGTTCGAGGAGCAGCCGGCGCTGGAGGCCCCCAAGGTCTCGGCCTTCTCCCGGATGCTCGTGCCCGCGATCGTGGCGCTGTGCGGCCTGTTCATCCCGATCGTGCTGAGCCGGATGGCCGCGCCGCCGAAGCCGAAGCCGGTCGAGGAGCCGGAGGAAGAGGAGCTGCTTCCCGAGGAGCCGCCGCCGCCGAGTCCCGAGTCGTGGGACGGGCTGTTCGAGGAGCCGGCGCTCAGCGAGGACGACTTGATCCGGCAGGAGACGCTCAAGCGGTCGGAGGCGACGTTCGAGTCGGTCCGGCGGACGGCCGAGGAGCGCCCGGAGGACTTCGCAGCGGCTCTGCGGGCTTGGCTGGTGGATGAGTGATGGCTGCCGCCGACGAGCTGAGAGCCTCGCAGAAGGCCGCGATTCTCCTGGTGGCGCTGGGGCGCGAGACCGCCTCGAAGGTCATCCGCCACCTCTCCGAGGAGGAAGTCGAGCGGGTCACATTCGAGATGGTGCATCTCGGGATGGTCGATACGACGACGCGCGCGCTCGTGGTCGGCGAGTTCCGGACGATTCTCGAGGCGCATGAGATGATCTCCTCGGGCGGCGCGGAGTATGCCGAGGACGTTCTCGCGGCAGCGCTCGGGGAAGAGCGCGCGGCAGAGGTGATCGGTCGCCTGATCGCCTCGCTCAAGGTCACCCCGTTCGAGTTCACGCGGACGGCCGACCCGAGCCAGATCCTGACCTTCATCCAGGATGAGCACCCCCAGACGCAGGCACTGATCCTCGCCTACCTCACCTCGGAGCAGGCGGCGGCGGTGCTGTCGGAGCTTCCCCCCGACGCCCAGTCCGACGTCGCGCGACGGATCGCCACCCTCGACCGAACGCCGCCGGACGTCATCCGCGACGTCGAATCGGTGATCGAGCGGCGCATGGCCTCCCTCTCGACGGAGGACTACGGCGCGGCGGTCGGCGGCGTCGACACGCTGGTCAACATCCTCGGGCGAGTCGATCGGACGACGGAGAAGACGATCTTCGAGAGCCTCTCGGAGACCGCGCCGGAGCTGGCCGAGGAGGTCCGCAACCGGATGTTCGTCTTCGAGGACATCGTCCAGCTCGACAACCGCACGATCCAGCAGGTACTGACCGAGATCGAGATGAACGACCTTGCGCTCGCCCTCAAGGGGTCGACCAAGGAAGTGCAGGACCTCGTCTTCGCCAACATCTCGAGCCGCGCCCAGGAGCGGATCAAGGAGGACATGGAGTTCCTCGGACCCGTGCGCGTCGCCCAGGTCCAGGAGTCCCAGCAACGGATCGTCAACGTCATCCGGCGCCTCGAGGACGCCGGCGAGATCATGCTCAGCCGCGGCGGCGATGACGAGCTGGTCGTCTAGCCCGCGCGCCGCCTTGCAGGGAGCGACATGGCACTCATTCGACGGGACAACGTGCGCAGTGGCGAGCCGGTGCCCATCCGGATCCTGACCGCCCTCCCGGAGACGGAGCCGGAGGGCGATGAGCCGGTGGCGGCGCTGCACCTCCCGGGCCACGAGTTCGAGCAGCGGGAGGAGCGGCTGCGGCAGTGGCAGCTCCGGCTGCGCCACGAACAGGATGAGCTGCAGAGCGAGCGGGAGGCCGCGCAGTCGGCGGCGGCCCTCGCGCTGGCCCAGGCGATTGCCGAGGGCAAGGCGCGAGGCGAGGCCGAGCGGGCTCGGATCATCGCCGAGGGCGAGGCCCAAGCCGCGGCGCTCGTCGCCGCGGCGACCGAGGAGGGCGTCGCGATCCGCGCCCGTGCCGAGACCGAGGGCTTCAACACCGGGATGAAGCAGGCCGAGGAGCAGACCGCCTCGCTGCTGTCCGAGCTGCGGGAGTCGGTCGACGCCGTCGTCGACGAGACCCACTACCAGCGCGTCAACTTGATCCGCAACGCGGAGGAGCAGGTGGTCGCCCTCGCGCTCGAGGCCGCCCGGAAGATCGCGGCCGACGCCCTGCGGGACGACGCGGCCTATGTGGCGCTCCTCCGCTCGGCCCTGGCCCGGATGCTCGACAAGGATTGGGTGCGTCTCCGCGTCTCCCGCGACGACCTGGAGCGCGTGCAGGGGCTCGAGGAGCGGATGCGCGCCGCGGTCAGCGGCCTGGACCACGTCGAGATCGTCGAGGACCCGCGGGTGGACCACGGTCTGCTCGTCGAGACCCGGCACGGCACCGTGGACGCGACCGTCGCGGGGCAGATGCGGGAGATCCTCCTCTCGGTGGAGCGCGCGCTCCAGGCGGAGGCGGAGGCTGCCGAGCAGGGGGGCAGGGGGGATGAGGCGTGAGCGTCGCCCGTCCGATCCCCGACGACCCCAACGCGCTACGCAGCTTCGTGCCCTTCCCCCGGATCGACCTCTCGACCCACGTGCGGGCCGTCCGCACCTGTGACGCCCTGCGGTACAACGGCAAGGTGCAGCAGGTCGTCGGCGTCACGATCGAATCGCAGGGGCCCTCGTGTCAGGTCGGCGACCTGTGTCACATCGTGACCCGGCACGGCCGGGAGATCCCGGCCGAGGTGGTCGGCTTCCGCGATGCGCGCGTTGTGCTGATGCCGCTGTCGCACACCCGGGGCGTCGAGGCCGGGTGCGACGTGGTCTCGACGGGCCGGACCGTGCAGGTCCCCGTCGGCCCCGCGCTGCTCGGGCGGGTGCTCGACGCGCTGGGCAACCCCCTCGACGGCCGTGAGCCGCCCGAGTGCGACCAGTTCTACCCGGTGGCCGCCGAGCCGCCTCCCCCGCTCAGCCGCAAGCGGATCGAGGACCCGCTCGAGTTGGGTGTGCGGGTGCTCGACGGCACGCTGACCGTCGGCAAGGGGCAGAGAATCGGGATCTTCGCCGGCTCGGGAGTCGGCAAGTCGACCCTGCTCGGCATGATCGCCCGCAACACCTCGGCGCAGGTCAACGTGATCGGACTGGTCGGCGAGCGCGGCCGCGAGGTGCGCGAGTTCATCGAGCGCGACCTGGGCGAAGAGGGCCTCAGCCGCTCCGTGGTCATCTGCGCCACCAGCGACACCCCCGCCGTCATGCGCCTCAAGGCCGCGATGGCCGCGACGAGCGTCGCCGAGTACTTCCGCGACCAGGGGATCGACGTCATTCTGATGATGGACTCGGTCACCCGCGTCGCGATGGCCCAGCGTGAGATCGGGCTGGCGGTCGGCGAGCCGCCGGCGACCCGCGGCTACCCGCCCTCCGTCTTCTCGATGCTCCCGCAGCTCCTCGAACGCTCGGGTTGCAGCGCCCGCGGAGCGGTGACGGGGATCTACACGGTCCTCGTCGACGGCGACGACATGACCGAGCCGATCGCCGACCAGGTGCGGTCGATCCTGGACGGCCACGTGGTGCTCACCCGCGAGCTGGCCGACCGCAACCACTTCCCGGCGGTCGACGTCCTGCGGTCGGTCTCGCGCGCGATGCCGGACATCGTGGCCCGCGAGCACCGCGAGTGCGCCGGCCGGGCGCGCGACGTGCTGGCCACCTACCGCGAGGCCGAGGACCTGATCAACATCGGGGCCTACGTGCCCGGCTCGAACCCCTCGATCGACTACGCGCGGTCGATGATCGACCGGATCCGCGCCTACCTGGTGCAAGGGATCGACGAGCGGAGTTCGCTCGGGGAGGCGATCGACGGGTTGGTCGGCCTGCTCGGAGACGGCGGCTACGGCGCCCAGGCGACCGACCCCGACGAGGTCCTGGGCCTCGCCAACGTGAGAGGAGCCGTGGGTGGCGCATAGGCCGTTCCAGTTCCGGCTCCGGAAGGTGCTCGACTACCGGGTCCGGATCGAGGACCAACGCAAGGCGGAGCTGGCGGAGTTGGAGGCGCGCCGCGCGATCCTCCTCGGCGAGCGTAGGCGGCTCGAGGCCGAGCAGGCCCGCGCGCTGGAGCGCATGGTCTCGTCGGAGTTCGATCTGGTCGATCTGCAGCTCACGCGGCTGTACGTCGAGCGCCTCGACCGCGATATCGACCGCAAGGCGCAGGAGATCGCGGCCGTCGACGAGCGGATCGTGGCCAAACGCCGCGAGTTGATCCAGGCGAGCCAGGAGCGCCGCGCGATGGAGCGGCTCCGCGAGAAGCAGGAGGCGGAGTACTGGCTCGAGGTGCTGCGCTCGGAGCAGAAGCTGCTCGATGAGATGGGGACGACCGGTTTCCACCGGAGGCGGGTCGCGGGGACTGCGGGACAGGGAGTCGAGGCATGAGCGGGATCGAGGGAGTCCAGGCCCGCATCGCGGCCGTGCAGAACCGCATCGCGGAGATCCAGGGCCGTTTCGGGGCTCCGCAGCCGGCGCCGAAGGCGTCGTTCGCGCGGCAGC
>CAZRDB010000172.1:0-10883 GCA_964598695.1 uncultured Armatimonadia bacterium | reverse complement strand
AACTTCCATTGTGGCAACGACTACGACTACCTCAACCGTCGGCAGAGCCCGACGAACGAGTACATGGAGCACTTCCCCTACCTGAGCAACCTGTGGCTCGGCGAGATGTACGACTACGACTCCGCCCCGGACTACTGGCTGGTGGAGGTTTCGGGGATCCCGTTCGGCCTGGGCAGCGAGATGCTGAACTACGAGAACGGGGGCAACCCGTACCGGGGCATGGTCTTCGGGATGGGGGGGCGGCAGCTCCCGTGCGCCGAGGCGTTGTGGCGCTTCTGGGACGACTTCGCGATCCAGGATGCCGAGATGCTCGGCTACTGGGCGTCGGAGTGCCCCGTCCGCACCGACCGTCCCGACGTGCTCGCGACGGTCTACCGGAAGCCGGGCCGCTCGCTGATCGCGCTTGCCCACTGGCCTGCCGCCGGGGCGGACACCGAGGCGGAGGCGCCGGTCCGTCTCTCGATCGACTGGGCCGCCCTCGGCTTGGACCCGGCACGCGCGCGGCTCACCATGCCCGCGATCGAGCGCTTCCAGGGCCTCGGGTCCTTCGGCCCCGGTGACGCGATCCCCATCGGCTGGGCGAAGGGGGCGCTCCTGATCGTCGAGGAGTAGCCGGCCCCTCGTACAGCAAGAGGGGCCGGCGCTCGTCAGCGCCGACCCCTCTCCGGACTGAATGCTCCGAAGGTTAGCCGCCCTTGCCCTGCGGGTTGTACCGGGAGCTGGTGTGAAGCACGATCTTGTCGAGCAGCGCGCCATCCTCGCGACCCTTGATCCAGAGGGTGTGGCTGCCCGCGGTCAGCTCGAGGGGCTCGCCCTTGAACCAGCCCCACTTGCCCACGTTCTCGGCCTTGTTGCCGAAGACGCTCGGGTCCTTGTCGTCGAGCTGGACGTAGAAGCTGTCTCCGCACTTGTCTTTCCACAGCGCGCGGCCCCAGAAGTAGTAGGTGCCCGCGTCGTCGACGTTGACGGTGCACTTCACGAAGCCGCCGCACTCCTCGCCGGAGGCGACGATCTCATCGTTGGTGCCGACGCACTTCTCGCCGCTGCAGGCCGTGGAGCGGTAGACCTGCATCGGGCCCTCATCCGACTTGTTGAGGGTGCCGCCCTCGGGCTCGATGTCGATCCGGCGCCCGGCGGCGTTGAGGGCCAGCGGGAGCGCGACGAGAGTGCCGAGACCCGCGGCACAGACCAGGAGACGCGCATAGCGACGCAGCATTCCGTTCAATCCTCTCGATGCACGGTGTTGGCGCTCGTCACAATCAGACTCGCGAGCAGCATCAGTGTTACACACAGGCCTTTGACGAGGGGACAGCCGTAGAGGTTCGCAACCGACAGGCCGCAGAACCCGCCAAGCGCCCCGGCCGCGAGGGCGCGATCGAACGGCTCCCGCGCGGCCCGCAGCACGCGCCACGAGAGCGTGGCCGTCCGGCCGAAGAACCACGCGAGCGCCGCGAGGCCGGCCAACCCCAGCTCGACCAGCACCACGAAGTACTGGCCCTGGAAGTCCGGCTCCAGCTTGCCGAACTTCGGCAGCGGTCCGGCGTATCCCCCGATCTGGTCCTGGTAGTGGCCCGGCCCATAGCCGATCGCGGCCACCGGCCACTGGTTGGTGCCCACCATCTGCATCGTCGAGCCCCACTCGGTGTACCGGTTGTCGACGGTCAGCCGGGTCTCGACCGGGTCGGCGGCCTCCGCAGGCGCGACCGACGCGGCCGCGGGCTTCACGGGGCGCTCGTAGAGGATCGAGAGGTCGCTCTTCTCCGCTCGAAACGGACCGAGCCCGATCGCGAGCGCCAGGAGCGCCGCCGCCAGCCCGAGCGCCCGTAGCGCGGCCCGTTCGCCGACGCCGAGGGCCGCGGCGGCCACGAGCACGGCGACCACCAGCCCGGGCAGGATCCCGGGCGCGCAGACGGTCGCCGCGCCGACCGTGAACAGCAGCAGCAAGGGGATCCCGGCCTTCGGGCGGCTGACCCACGCGAGCGTGAGGACGACGGGCAGGACCATCACCAGGAACAGGCCGTAGACGGTCCGCGAGCCGAACAGGCCGACCACATTGCCGGGGTCGTTGGGGCGAGGCTTCAGCTCCTGCACGCGGGTCACGAACAGCGCCTCCCGCCCCGCGAGGCCCGCCTGCTCGGCGAGTGCCTGCGCGAGCCCCAGGAGGCAGACGGGCACGGCGACCGCGACGACGAGCCAGACGGCGCGCCTGCGGGAGCGCTCCTCGGTGAACGCGCTCAGGAAGACCAGCGGCGCCGCGACGAAGGTCCCGACGAACTGGAAGACCTCCTTGGCCGTGGCGAGGACCTGGTCCTTCGCGAGCCCCGGCGAGAGCCAGGCGCTGGCCGAGAGGCCCGCTACCGCGACGAGAAGCCAGACGTGGACCGGCGGCCACGCAAGCCGCGCCCTTCGGCCCGAGGCGAGCCAGCGCGCCACGAGCAGGGCCGCGAGCAGCCACAGCACGATGTCGGCCGCCGTGAGCGCGACGGTCGCGCGGCCGAGCTTGAGCAGGGGGATGCCGACCTGGGTGGGCGAGACGAGAACCGCGAGCAGCGCGCCGTACTCGATCAGCCGGTCGAGCCCGGATCGGGTCTGGGGAGTCTCCGTCATCTCAGCTCACCACCGAAGGCGGGAGCATCCCGCGTGCGATCAGCGCCAGGCCGATCGCCAGGGCCATCCGACGGGCTCTCCACAGCGGCTCCGCGAGCAGACAGCAGGCGAACAGCACGCCCCCCTCGGCGAGGACGCTGAGCGAGGCCGCAGTGTCGGCGTAGAACAGACCGTCGCTGCGGCCCTGCTTCAGGGCGTTGTCGAGGACGGGCCACAGGGCCGCGCAGAACAGAGCGGCCGCGCCGCAGCAGAGGAGCACCGCGTGGGCGAGGGGACGCTTCTCACCCGAGTCGTCCCCCTCGCGGAACCCGGAGGAGAGCAGGAGCGCCACCGCCAGCCCGAGCACCACGAGGGCCTCGACCGAGAGCGTCAGCTCCTCGTTCCGGGGGGACACGGCGCCGAGGGCGGGGAGCCAGATCGGGGAGCGGAGCTGCAGCAGGAGCAGGAGGCCCATGCCCATCGCGATCCGGGCCACGAGCCCCGCTTCGCGCCGCGAGGGGAACGCCCACAGCGGCACGGCGGCGACCAGGGCCAGCACCAGCGTCAGTGGACGCAGGGCCATCTCGGGGACTCGACCCCGCGAGATGAGACACAGAACGAGCAGCACGTACACGAGACACTCCGCCGCGGCCCCGGCCAGCCGGATGCGCACGGCCGGCCGCGGGGGGGCGGAAGCCGAGACGTCCACGATCGTTCACTCCTCCTCGGTACGAGTGGCCGGCTTGCGAAAGTGCAGCAGGTACTCGAATGTGACACCCATCGTGATGTAGGTGGAAGGCCAGCCGAAGATGCCCATCCGGTTCACGAGATTAGTCTTATCCCACACGATGGTGTTCCGGAACTCGTAGCCGGCGGCCGTGAGGGCCTCCACCACTCCGATGTGCAGCGGGATCCGTCGACCGGACCACCAGATATCGGGGACGTTCACGACGCAGTCCGCGTTCGGGGCAAGGGTGGGGGAGAGAGAGGCGAAGATCGCCGATAGGGCGTGGACGTACGATGGGTAGTCCAGCGTACCCAGGTCGGCCGGGTCGTGCGAGTACTGCTCGACGAGGCCGTACTGCGCGTTGGTGCGGTCCTCCGATCTCCGCGACTTGTTCCGGCGCGGGCGATCGAGGCAGTTGGCGTAGGGCGGCGAGGTGAGCACGAGGCGTACCGTCCGGGGCGCGAGGATGCCCCCGAGGCCGCGGGCGTCGGCGCACAGGGCGATCTGGCGCGTCGTACCCTCCGGCTCACGGTCGAGCCGCTGCTCCGCGAGCGCCACGTACGAGGCGTTCAGGTCCACGCCGACCGCGTTGCGCGCGGTGTCGCGGGCCGCGAGTAGCGTTGTTCCGCTCCCGACGAACGGGTCGAGCACCAGCTCGCCGCAGTGGGAGAAGACCTCGATGCACCGCCGCGCGAGCCCGATGGGGAACGTGGCGGGGTGGAGCGACTTCTTGCGCACGTCCCGCCGCTCGTAGCCAAACCGCCAGACCCCGACCTGCGCGCGCATCCACTCGCCGGCGGTGAGGCAGTTGCTGTGGCTCGGCGGGCACGCGCAGGTGCGCGCGTGAGGCAGTGCCCGGACCGCTTCGGTCGTCGTCCGCACTGCGTCCAAGGCTGCTCCACCGCGGGTTCTCCGCCCGCGCGACGGTGGCCCCTCGCCTCCGGGCCGCCGACCGTCTTGGCGCCACGCCACCCGGCCTGTAGGGCGGCGGAGAGCCCCTTCGTCGGGGCGGGAGGAGGTTCCTTCGGGTCCGGCAGGCCTAGGCGGGCAGGAGGAGGGTGTTGCCGTCGGTCGGCGGCTGCCAGCGTCGCCCGCGTCCGAGAGCGAGACCGGTGCGCGCGCGAGGAGCGCCGACGATCGCGAGGAAGTCGCTCTCGGACTCCCGGCCGGGCTCGCCCGGCCGGCGCGGGTCCGTGGGCGGCCGGTCGGCCGTGATGACCGGGGCCCAGCCGGCGAAGTCCTCGGTACGGAACGACGCGGGGATGCTGATGCGCTCGACGCGGCCCCGCAGGAGGCGGCGCAGCACGTCGCGGGCGCTCCCCTCGAGCGGGAGATCGGAGCGGGCGGCGCGGACGGTCGCGGTGCGGATCCGCCCCGAGGTTCCCACCACCAGGAGCGGACACGGAGGCGAGCCGATCGCCTCCCAGACCGCCTGGCGGATGTCGGCGCTGGCGACCGCGGGGTGGGGGAGCACCAACACGTCGGACTCGCGCGCGGCTCGGGCCAGGATCCGCTTCGGGATGCCCACGGCCCTCCGCGCGCTGTACGTGGCCGATCCCTCGGCGCAGATCCGGGCATAGGCTTCGAGGCGCTCATCGAGGTCGGCGAGGAAGGCGTCGGTCGCGGTCGTGGCCGGCTCGGGGACGTAGGGGTCGGCGTAGTAGCTCACGTCGGCCTCGATCGGTTCGAACCACCGCAGGTTCACGACCATCTCCACCCGGATGTGGTCGGAGACGCCGGCGGCGCGCGCCGCGGCGCGGACCGACGCCTCGTCGAGATCTCCCCCGGATGTGATGACGGCGAACAGCATGCCGATCTGCCTCTCGTTCGTGCGGGCGCCGTGCCCGGACGCTCCCCGCAACTGCGCGTTGTTACCCCGTTTCGCGCGGGAATCCTCCGCCGGCATTGTGCCACACCAGAAAGGGAGGGCCGAGCGTCGCCCGGCCCTCCCTCACCATGTTACCCCGTTCGGCGTTCGAGGCTACTCGATCGCGATCCGCTTGGGCTTGCTGTCCTGCGACTTCGGGATCCGAACGACGAGCAGACCGTCGCTGTAGCCGGCCTTAACCTCGCTCGTGTCGACATCCCGAGGCAGCGAGACGGAGCGGCTGAACTCGCCGTAGACGCGCTCGCGCAGATGCACCGACTGGCCCTCGACGGGTGGGGGCGGCGACTTGACCACGCGGATGCTCAACACGTTGCTGTCGAGCGAGATCTCCACGGCATCCCGCTCGACCCCCGCGACTTCGGCGCTGACCTCGTAGCCCTCGGGCGTCTCCACGAGGTCGAGAGGGAACCAGGTTCCCGACATGAGATGCCCCTCGCTCCCCCAGTGCGTCATCCCGTCCAGCAGCGAGTCGACCTCCCGCCGAAGGAGCGAGAAGGGGTCCTTGCGGTTGATCCTGATGAGCTGACTCATGTTCTCCACCTTCCCTTTCGATCGGACGGCCGTTGCCCTTGCGGGCCGTGCCTATGGTTACTGGTCCGAAGCATAAACCATGAGTCCCTTACTGTCAAGGATGTTTTCGATTCATGGGAAAGGGTCTCGCGGCGCCGCGGGAGGGAACGGGTAGGCCAGGGCGAAATCGGGAACAACCCCCTTGGGACAGAGAGGAACCGTGCTCCCGTGAGAAGCGCACTCCCCCTGCTGCTGCTCCTGCCGGTCGCGCTGGCCGCGGTCGCTTGGTCCGCCGTCCAGAGCCAGCCCGCAGCCCCGACGGACCGCCCCGCGATCCCGCGCGGGCCGTTCTCGGAGGAGCGGATCGACGCCATCAAGCAGACCATGCTCGAGCGCGTGAACGAGGACCGTGCCCACGAGGGGCTGGGGCCCGTGGAGTTCGATGAGCGGGCCGAGCTGGTGGCCGATCTCTTCACCGCCGAGGCGCTCGAGAACAACACGATCAACCACTACACGCTGGACGGGATCTCCCCCTTCGGCCGCTGGGGCCTCGCCGGTGGCGTCGACTGGGTCGCCGAGAACTCGTGCGCCTGGTACTGGACGGGCCCCACCTACCGATGGACCGAGGAGCTGGTGCTCGAGCAGCTCCACAGCTTCCAGGACCAGATGCTGGCCGAGAAGCCGCCGGCCGACGGCCATCGTCGCACCATCCTTGATCCGCACAACACGCACCTCGGCATCGGGCTCGCGATCTCGGAGGAGGGCACGCGGCTGCGCTACGCCCAGGAGTTCCTCTGCCGCTACGTGGAGATCGCGCCCGAGCTGCCGACCGAGGTCCACCGTACCGAGAGCGTCACCGTCACGGGCGGCGTGCTCGATCCCGAGAAGTACCGTGCCGAGTTCGTCCTGGTGTACTACGAGCCGGAGCCCCAGCCGATCTCCGCCGAGGAGTGTGCCTCGCGCCACGTCTACGGCCCCCCCAAGGAGCGGAAGATCCTCCGGCCGATCCTCCCCGACGGCCACTACTACCTGCCCGACCGGGGGCAGGGCGAGGTCGAGATGGATGCCGACAAGTCGGTCTTTCGCGTGAAGATCCCCTGGTTCAAGGGCGCGGGATGGTACTATGTGGCCGTGGTGCTCACGCCGCGCGACGCGCCCGAGGGCACCGGGCAGTTCCACGCCACCTTCCCGCTGATCCGCGTGACCGAGTAGGCTGACGCGGCCGTTCGCAACAGCGGAAGCGAGGGAACGGGCCCAACCGGGAGGCGGGATCGACACCGTGAACACCATGCTGAGAATCGCGCGGCTGCGGAGCCGTCTGGCAGAGCTGGGCGCCGACGGGGCGCTCATCACCACGCGCGAGAACGTGCGCTACCTGACCGGCTTCGACGGAAGCAACGGCACCCTGGTGTTGGGGCAGGGCTACGCCTACCTCCTGACCGACAACCGCTACATCATCAAGGCCAAGCAGGTCGCCCGCGGGGTCTGCCCGGTCGAGGGCAAGTCGGCCACCGAGGCGATCAACGACCTGCCCGGCCGGCCGATGGTCGTCTACGAGGAGGGCGCGATCACCGCCTCGACGCTCAAGGCGATCACCCACGGCGCCAAGCGCGCGAGCCTCGCTCCGGAGCAGAACCTGGTCGAGCCACTGCGGGCGGTCAAGGACAAGGACGAGGTCGCCCTGCTCCGCGAGGCCTGCCGGATCACCGCCGAGGGATGGGAGCGGTTCCGGCGCGAGGTCGAGCCCGGTCGGACCGAGGAGGAGCTGGCGTCGCGCCTCGAGGTGATCCTCCGTGAGGCCGGGGGCTCCGGCCTCGCGTTCGACTCCATCGTCGCCGGCGGGCCGAACTCGGCGATCCCCCACCACGCGCCGACCGATCGTGTGCTCCGGGAGGGCGATTTGCTGAAGTGCGACTTCGGCGCCACGTACCGCGGCTACCATGCCGACATCACCCGGACCGTCGTCGTGGGCGAGCCGACCGACAAGCAGCGCGCGATCTACGCGGCCGTCTACGAGGCCCAGACGCGGGCGGTGGCGATGCTCGGCCCGGGCGTCGACGGCGGCGCGGTCGCCGATCTCGCGAACAAGGTCATCGAGGAAGCCGGGTTCCCCAAGATCCCCCACGGTCTCGGACACGGCGTGGGCCTGCGGGTCCACGACGCCCCGGGCGTCGGCAAGGGCACCACGCTGGCCCCGGGCCATGTCGTCACCATCGAGCCCGGAGTCTACATCGAGGGCCTGGGCGGCGTGCGGATCGAGGACACCGTGCTGGTCACCGAGGTCGGCCACGAGATCCTGACGGTCTGCAGCAAGCCGGAGACCCTCCAGCAGCCGGGCGCCTGAGGCGCCGCGCGACGGAACGGACCACCACCATGGACTACCCGGGTCGACTCAGCCGCCTGCGCGCCGCGATCGCCGCGCGCGGCGCGGCCGGCGCCATCGTCACACGCCGCGACAGCATCCGCTACTTGACGGGCTTCGCCGGCTCGTTCGGCGACCTGCTCGTCACCGAGGACGTGGCCTGCCTCGTCACCGACGGCCGCTACGCACTCCAGGCGCGTGAGGGCGCGTTCGAGGGCCTCTCGGTCCGGATCGGCACGCAGGGGGCCGAGCTGGTCCCCGACGCGCTCGCGGCGCTCCTGCCGACGGGCGCGGTGCTCTTTGATGCGGAGGGAGTGGCGGTCAGCCGCCACGAGCAGTGGCGGCGGCAGGCGCCGGCCGCCGATCTCCGCCCGGTCGAGGGGCTGCTCGACCCGCTGCGCGCGCTCAAGGATCCCGACGAGCTGGCGCTGATCGGCCGCGCCTGCGAGATCACCGACCGCGCGTGGGAGGAGATCCAGCCCGAGCTGCGGCCCGGCGCCCTCGAGATCGTGCTCGCCCAGCGACTCATCACGCTTCAGATCGAGCTGGGCGCCGATGCCTCGGCCTTCCCCCCGATCGTCGCGGGCGGGCCAAACTCCGCCTTCCCGCACCACGCCTCGGGCCGTCGCCCTCTCGCCGAGGGCGACCTCGTGAAGGTCGACTTCGGTTGTGTGGTCGAGGGCTACCAGTCCGACCTCACCCGAACGGTCGTGCTCGGCCCCGCGACCGAGCGGCAGCGGCGGATCTACGAGCTGGTGCTCGAGGCTCAGCGTGCGGGCTGCGCCGCGCTCGGCCCCGGCAAGACGGGCGCCGAGGTCGACCGCGCCGCCCGGCGTATCATCGAGGATGGAGGCTACGGCGAGCAGTTCGGCCACGGGCTGGGCCACGGGTTGGGTCTGGCGAAGGACCCGCCCCACGTCCGGCCGGGGTACGATCTCGCCGCCGGCAACGTGGTCTCGATCGAGCCCGGGATCTACATCGAGGGCCTGGGCGGGGTGCGGATCGAGGACCTGCTGGTCGTGACGGAGACCGGCTCCGAGCTGCTGTCTCACGCCCCGAGGCCGCCGGCGCTCAGCGAGCCCGGATGGAGGCCCTGATGGGAGATCTGCGCATCCACGAGTTCCGGATGGGCGAGACGCCGATCGAGCGGATCGTCGCGACGCTCCGGCCGCCCCTCGGCGAGCGGTACGCGCGCCAGGCCGCCGAGGTCGCGGAGATCGTCCGGGCGGTCGCGCGAGACGGCGACGAGGCCCTGCTCGCGTACGTCCGCCGGTTCGATTGGCCCGAGGCGACGGCGGAGGGTCTCGCGGTGAGCGAGGAGGAGATCGACCGCGCGTGCGACGGGATCCCGGAGCAGCAGGTCCGGGCGGTGCGCCACGCGGTGCAGGCGGTCCGCGAGTTCCACCATCGCTCGGTCCCGCGCACCTGGGTGGTGCATGGCGGCGATCGCTCGCTCGGCCAGCGCGTGCTGCCGCTCCGGCGTGTCGGCATGTACGTCCCGGGCGGGATCCCGCTCGCCAGCTCGGTCTACATGTGCGCCGTCCCCGCGAAGGTCGCGGGCGTCGAGCAGGTCGTGATGGTCACTCCCTCGCGGCCGGACGGCACGGTCGAGCCTCTGGTGCTCTTTGCGGCGCGCGAATCGGGAGTCGACCGCGTCCTCCGGATCGGCAGCGCGTGGGCGATCGCCGCGCTGGCCTACGGCACCCCGACGGTTCCGCGCGTCGACAAGATCGTGGGGCCGGGCGGCATCTACGTGATGCTCGCGATGCGGGAGGTCTTCGGCCAGGTCGGGATCGACTCGCTCCCCGGGCCGAGTGACGTGCTCGTGGTGAGCGACGGCTCGGCGCCGGCCTCGTGGGTGGCCGCCGACCTCCTCAGCCAGGCCGAGCACGGCGACAACTCCTCGGCGGTGCTCTGCACCCCCTCGGAGAAGCACCTCCACGAGGTCCGGACCGCGCTCGCGCGCCAGATCGAGCTGTTGCCGACCGCGGAGACCGCGCGGCGCACGCTGGCCGACCGTGGGGCCCTGATCCTGTGCCACGACCTCGAGGAGTGCGCCGCCGTGGCCGACGCGATCGCGCCGGAGCACCTCGAGATCCTGGTCGAGGAGGGGGCCGAGCAGCTCTCCGAGCGGATCGCCAACGCGGGCGCGATCTTCCTCGGCCGCCACACGCCCGAGCCGATCGGCGACTACGTGGCCGGCCCCTCGCACGTGCTGCCGACCGAGGGAACGGCCCGGTTCCTCTCCCCCCTCGGGGTCGAGAGCTTCCTCAAGCGCACCTCGCTGCTCCACTTCAGCCGCGAGGCGCTCGCGCGCGAGGCCGCCAACGCGATTGCGCTCGCCGAGGCCGAAGGCCTGGCCGCGCACGCCCGGTCGGTGGCGATCCGTACCGAGCAGTAGGCCGGAACGAACGCGGGACGCCGGGAGCGCCCGCGATGGATGGGTAGCGTGAGACGATGCCGACGTACGAGTACCGCGCCGTCGAGGGCGGATGCGACCACTGCCGCGAGGTGTTCGAGGTGCGCCAGACGATCCGCTCGCGGCCGCTCCGCGCCTGCCCCGAGTGCGGCGCCGCGGTGAAGCGCTTGATCAGCCGGGTGAGCCACTTCACCCCGGGGCCCAAGTTCAGCTACGACCGAGCGGCCGACGCCGGCTTCACCGCCTACGAGCGGACCTCCGGAGGGCTGAAGAAGATCGCCGGCGACGGCCCCTCGATGCCCGCCGCCGACGACAGCTTCAAGAACCTCGACTAGCGGCTGCTCGGAGCGGGGTCCGGCTCCTCCTCATGCTCGGGCGCGACCATCTCGCG
>CAZRDB010000171.1:5681-11051 GCA_964598695.1 uncultured Armatimonadia bacterium | reverse complement strand
GTACGGCATGTGTACCTCGGCGCCGATCGAGGGGAGGTTGAAGTACAGCAGGCCGACCTCCATCTCGTCCCGGCAGTAGCGCCAGTTGCGGAACGATTCGGTGATGACCGCCGCGGCGAGGCCGTACGGGGTCTCGTTGTGGTACTGGACCGCCTGCTCGAGCCCGTCGATGGGGACGATGCCGATGTTCGGCGCGAATGCCTCCTCGTTGAGGACCCAGGAGTCGCGGTTGTACTCCATGCGGTAGACGAACGGGGAGACGAAGTAGCCGTGGGCATGCTCGCCCTCGGTGAGCGGGCCGCCCTCGAGGAGCACCTCTGCGCCCTCCTCCTTGGCCTTCTCGTTGTGGAGGACGAACTTCTCGACGCCCGCCCGGTTGATGAGCGGACCGGCGAAGACATCGCGGCGCAGCGCGTTGCCGACGCGGATCCGACGGGACATGGCGATGAACTTGTCGACGAACTCGGCCTCGACCTTGCGGTCGACCAGGATGCGGCCGACCGAGACGCAGCGCTGGTTGCTGGTCTTGTAGCAGCTCATGATCGCCGACCAGACCGCGAGATCAATGTTCGCGTCGTCGAGCACCAGGAGCTGGTTCTTGCCGCCCAGCTCGCAGGCCGCGAACTTGTCGGTCGCCGAGGCGCAGACCTGCTTGACCCACTTGCCAACCTCCCACGAGCCCGTGAAGAGGATCACGTTCACGTCGTCGTGCTCGACCAGCGGCTTGCCGACGGCACTGCCCAGGCCCTGGACGACGTTCACGACGCCTGCGGGGAAGCCTGCCTCGTGGAATAGCCGAGCGAGCTTGTCGCCGCAGGCAGCGCCGTAGCTCGAGGGCTTCAGGACGGCCGTGTTGCCCTCGACGACCGAGGGCAGCACCTGCCACAGCGGGATTGCGAAGGGGAAGTTCCACGGCGGGATGCACGCCGTGACCCCCTTCGGCTTGCGGATCATGTACGCGTCCTTGGTGGGGATCTCCGAGGGCACGACCCAGCCGTTCGGCTGGCGGCTGTACCCGGCGACGAACTGCGCCATGTGGATCGACTCGACGACGTCGGCCCGGGCCTCGTTCCACTGCTTGCCCACGTCGCGCGCGCACAGCTCGGTCATCTCGTCGATGTCGCGCTTCATGAGCTGCGCGAGCTGGTCGACGTACTCGCCGCGCTGGATCCGCGAGAGCCGCCGCCAGGCGGTCTGGGCGCCGCGGGCCGCGCGCACGGCCTCATCGACATCGCCGGCCGACGATTGGGGGAAGACGCCGACAACCTCGCGGGTGTCGGAAGGGTTCTCGGACTCGAACGTGCGCTCACTGTCGCGCCACTCGCCGTTGATCAGGTTCCTGCCTCGAATGGGCTCCATGCCCTGCACCTCCTCGCACCCGCTAGTATGCCGGTTCGAGGCGGGCGAACGCACGTGCTTTCCGAGGGCCGGCGGCCGGCGAGTGCCCCGGGGGAGGCTGTCGGGGCCGCGACGGGGAACGCTCTCGGCGAGAGGAGTGAGCCCGTGACACCCGCCGTTCGCTGCCTTGCCCTGCTTCTGACCCTCCTCGACGGTGGCCCTACCGCGCCGGGCGAGCGCTTGGCCCTCGTGGCGGGCGATGCGCCCGCGGGGACCGTGGCCTTCCGGGGGATGGCCGCGGGGGCGTTCCGCCCCGCGCTGTGGGAGTCGGACCGCCTCCACTGGGTGTTCGACCTGCGGGCCCCGATGCTCGAGCCGCGCGAGGGGCAGTTCCGCAACATCTACGCCCCGGTCGCGATCCGGGAGGACGACGAGTGGCGCGTGTTCTACGGCGCCTGGGACGGTGCGCCCACGCCGAACGACCGGATCTGGGGCGCGCGGACGCGCGACTTCCTGACGTTCGAGGACCGCCGGATGTTGATCGACCACGGACCCTTCACCCACGTCTGCAACTGCCACGTGATCCGCACGCCGGACGGGTGGCGGATGGCCACCACGGTCTACCCCCACCGGGGGGCGGAGGGCCTCAACCGCCCCGCCGTCTTTACGAGCCCCGACGGTCTCACCTGGAACGGCGCCTCCCCCTACACCGCGCAGCTCGGCGACGCGATCGTGATCGAGGGCTACGAGGGGATCGGGGAGGCCGACATCAACGGGATGAACGTTCTGCTCCACGAGGACGGCGTCACCCACCTGTACTTCGGCGACTTCCGGCAGTGGGGCAAGGTGTACCGCGCGACGAGCACCGATCTCCGGACCTTTCGCTACGACGGCGTCTGCGGCGAGCTGCCCTACATGGTCAACGATGTGAAGCGGTTCGACCGGGACGGCGAGACGTGGTACCTGATGGCCCTTCACCGCAACGGCGACGAGCTTCTCTACGCCCTCTCGCGCGATGGGATGGCCTTCGGGCCGGCGCACCGCCTCACCGCCAACGACTCGGAGGCCGACCGGTATATGGTCGCCGCCGGCCTCGTCTCCGACGCCGACACCGTCTACGGCGTCCTCTACGGCGCCGGGGCCGTGCCCTCGCTCGACCACAACCGCCTCTTCGCGAAGTGGCTGCAGAAGCGCGTCGAGCTGGTCGAGGAGGATGGAACCGTGCTCGCGGCCACGCGCGGGCTCGGCCCCGATACCGCGGTCCTGCCGCTCTCGGAGGCCGCCCACGGCATCGTCCGCGTCTACGCCGAGGATGGCGCCACGCTCCTCTGGCAGAGCGAGCCGGTGCGGCTGGAGCCGGGCCAGACCTGGGCGTTCCGGCCGTAACCTCCGGAGAGGTGGGGCGATCCATGGGACGGCTCATACGGGCGCTCTGCGTCGTGACGCTCTCGCTGTCGGCGCTCGGTCCCGCTCTCGGTGGGGGCGGCGAGTACCGCATCCTGAACGGCTGCCGCGTGCTCACCGTCGAGGGGACGGCGCGCGAGCGAGGGATCCAACACGGGATCCTCCTCCGCGAGGAGGTCCGCCAGGTCGTCTCCGCCGTGATCGACAAGGGCACGGGCCGGTGGGACCTCCCCGGGTTGCTGCGCGACGCGATGGTCATGGAGCGCTACCTGCCCCTCGAGTACCGCGAGGAGCTGCGTGGCCTCTCCGAGGCCACGGGCGTCGACTACCCCCGGCTGGTCGCGCTCCAGCTCTTCGGCGACGTCCAGCGTGGCAGCCTCTGCACCTCCTACGCCGTCTTCGGCCCCGCGACGGCGACGGGCGAGATGATCGTCGGACGCAACATGGACTACAGCGACTACGGCGTGAGCCCCTACGGCGCGATCCTCCTCCACGAGCGGCCGGCGCGCGGCAGCGAGTTCGTCACCTGCTCCTGGGCCGGGATCATCAACGGCTGGACGACCCTCAGCGCCCGCGGGATCGTCACCTCGAACAACTCGGCCTACGGCGGGCAGGACTCGCTCGAGGGCCTCCCGACCTGCTTCATGGTTCGCAAGGTGGCCCAGTATGCCGGGAGTGTCGAGGAGGGCATCCGGATCGTCCGGCAGACCCCCAAGGCCTGCGGCACGAGCCTGATGATCGCCGACGGCGACGGCCGCGCGGCCGCGATCGTCGAGTACGACCATCTGCGCGTGGTCCCCCGCTGGGCGCGCGACGGCTGGGTCGCGGCCGACAACAGCTTCCAGGCGCTCGGCTATGCCGAGGGCGAGCCCTACACCCCGAGCGCCTACTCCCGATCCGGCATCCTCGCCGGCCTGATCGTCGACCACTACGGCGTGATCGACCGCTCGATGAACTTCGCGGCCGCCCCCGGTGTGCCGATCCGCAGCATGAACCTCCACAGCGCGCTGCTGTTCCCCGGCGACCGGGAGATCTGGGTCTCGATGGGGAAGGCGCCCGCCGCCGATCAGCCCTACTGCGGCTTCCGGCTCACCGACCGGGGCCTCGTGCCCCTCGGGACGCGGCTCGACGAGCCGGCGCCCCGGGAGACCGACGGCTAACCCCTGCCGCAGCGCGCCCGGAGGCGCTCGTGCATCCGGCGCGTCTCGTCGCGGCTCTCTCGGGCGGCGACGTTCAGGAGGAACCGAGTGTCCGGGAGCGCCTGGTCGAGGAGGGCGTCGAGGGCGGCTTCGTCGCTCCAGGCGACCATCAGGACCTGCTCGGGTGTGAAGTCGCGGATCGACGAGGCAGGGCCGGTGGTGAACACCCGGTTGATCGCCCGAAAGCCCGGCAGCTTGCGGAAGCTCGCGTGCTGGTGGTCGGCATCGGCGCAGCAGTGGAGGAAGATCCCGCCGAACTCCTCGGAGAGCCGCGTGAGGCTCGGGAGACAGAACTCCTCGAACATGTCCGTGCCCATACAGCCGGCCTCGTCCTCCGAGAGCCAGAGCCCCAGCTCGGGCGGCGCCCAGGCCATCGGGCAGTGGGCGTAGTTCACCTCTCCCACCTCGGCACGGTATCGGCGCAGGAATCCGGCCAGGAGGTCGTGGCAGCGGCCCACGAGCCGGTGAACGGCCTCGGGTTGATCGACCATCGCGGTGTAGAGCGACTCCTTGCGCCAGACGAGGGCCGCGATGTCGAAGGGGCTCTGGATGTCCGGCACACCGATCGGTGTCGCGGGTCCGAGACGCGCGCGCAGCAGCCGGGCCAACTCGAGAGCGCGGTCGAGCGGTGCGGCGTCGACGGCCGGCGTCTCGAGTGCGTCGGCCTCGGCGGGGCTCGAGACGAGCGGCATCGCCGCAGCCGGGGAGTCCTCGAACACGTGCACCGCGCAGCCGAATGCGGCTGCGAAGAGGTGCGTGCCGGTGGCCACGCGCGCGTAGGGCACGGAGTCGTCGTCGAGGGCCTCGAGGCTCTCGACCATCGCCTCGTACCGGCGCAGCTCGGCATCGAGCCACACGGTGAGCGGCGCGTTGGAGCAGGCCACGTCGCCCGGCAGTCCCGCGCCTTCCACCGGAGGCGGGTCCACCCAGATCGCGTGGCCGGGGCTGCCCCCACCGAACAGCTGGGCGAGGAACGCGCGGTTTCGTTCGGTGCGGCCCATCCCGGGTCCCCTCCTACACCAGCGCCCCGCTTCGCGTCAGGCGATCTCGCAGCGCCGCCGGGTCCACGGCGCGCGGCGCGACCCCGGCCTCCGCTGCCAGCGCCGCGGCGGTCCCGGCCGCCTCGCCAATCGCCATGCAGGTGGCCATCACGCGGGTTGCCGACATCGCCTGGTAGTCGGCTCCGATGCAGCGTCCGCTCACGAGAAGGCCCTCGACCCGCCTGGGCACGAGGCTGCGGTAGGGGATCCCCGCGTAGTCGTTGTGCGGCGGGTACAGCTCGGTCGGGAGCTGGTCGCGATGCTCGGTGAGCATGTAGCAGTCGGCCCTCTTGCACGCGGTCGAGCACAGGTGGACGGCGCCCTTCTCGACGATGCCTCGCGGGCAGTGGATATCGATCCAGTAGGCCGCGCGCGCGATGCTGTCCTCC
>CAZRDB010000171.1:0-5671 GCA_964598695.1 uncultured Armatimonadia bacterium | reverse complement strand
GCACGATGTCGTCTCCGGTCATCACGTGTTCACCCTCGATCTGGCGCGACTCGCGGATCCCGACGTGCGGGGGGGTCTGCGCGATGTACAGCGCCTCGCCGCCGGGCAGCTCGCGCAGCAGGCGGAGCGCCTCCCACGCCGCGGCCCGTGTGGCCGTCTCGGCGCGCGTGAGCACGCGGGGATCGGTGCAGTCTCCCCCGGCGCGCGTGTGGTTGACGGAGTGGAACCCCGGGCGGGTGATCGAGCCGGGGTTACCCAGGTGCGGCGAGTAGAGCGGGAGCCCCTCCTCGGCCACGGCCTGCGCCAGGCGACGGCCGAAGGCCTCGCGCTGCTCCGACGTGACCGCCTCGAGTCCCCCGAGATGGTAGGTGCTCCCGAGCGCCATGGGAAGGCCGTCGGCGGGCCGGCCCAGCGTGCAGGGCACACCGGCCCGGGCGGCGAGGTCGGCATCGGCCGTGGCATCGACGAAGACCGAGGCGCGGATCGCCCCGCGGCCGGCCTTGCTCTCGACGAGCGCGTGCGTCAGCCGGCCCTCCTCGACGACGGCCCCCACGCACCAGGTGTGCAGCAGCAGCTCGGCGCCGGCCTCGGCCACCATCCGGTCGGCGACGATCTTGAACCCCTCGGCATTGAAGCCGATGCCCCACCGCCGGAGCCCCTCCTCCCAGCTCTGGGCCTCGCCGAGCCCGGCCATCCGCTCGCAGAACTCCTGCACGAGGCCCGCGACGGCCGCTTCGCCCTCCGGGAGGCAGCGGTGGCCGAGGATCGGCCCCACGAGTCCCGCGGTCGCCATGCCGCCGAGGTAGCCGTAGCGCTCGACAAGCAGCGTGCGCGCGCCCGCCCGTGCCGCGGCGAGCGCGGCCGGCAGCCCGCCCGGCCCCCCGCCCACGACGCACACATCGGCCTCCGCGACGACGGGCACGTCGCGCGCCGGCTCCCGGATCGCGTTCATTGGATGTTGCCCTCTCCTCGGTATAGCACGAAGCCCAGTCGGAGGGCGTGGCCGGTGCTCTTCTCGGCCTTCTCGTCCTGCACGCGGATCACGACCTCATGCTCCTCCGGCGGAAGGCCGGCGGCGACGAACAGCGCGTGGGAGCGGTAGTACTCGCACCAGGGGTCCCAGAGCTGCCGTGTCCCGCGGTCCTCGCCGTCGACGGCCACGCCGATCGTCCCGCTATCGGGCCCGATGATGTGGTAGAAGCCGACGGCGGTGCCACGGAACCGGAAACGCAGTTCCTCGCCGGGCCGGTCGAGCAGGAGGAGCGAGGGGTACTCGGCGAAGCCCGCAAACCGCGGATCCGTCTCCGTGCGTCCGCCGGAGAGTGAGGCCGCCTCGGCCAGGGGGAACATCCCCGCATCCTCCCAGTTGCCCGGGTCGAGCGGGGCCGGCAGCTCCTCGGCGTGCGCCCCGGTGGCTGCGAGCCACTCCGTGAGGCAGGCCGTGATGCGCTCGGTGTACAGGGCGTAGCCCGCGTCGGTGGGGTGGCACGAGTCCTTCGAGAACGCCTCCCACACGAGCGAGCCGTCGGCCAGTCGCGCCGCCACCGTTGCCGCGAGGTCGATGCTCGGCAGGCCGTAGTGGTCGGCCACCGCCTCGAAGCCGTCGACGACGGGCGGGACGACGCCCGCCTGGTACTGCGCGACGGCGCCCTGGTGGAGAGTGTGGAGCAGCACGACCTCGGTCTGCGGGCTCTGCCGGCGGATCTGGCGGACGATCCCCTCCATCGTCCGGATCGCCTCCTCGCGCGGGGCGCCGCCGTCGTTCACGGAGAACTCGACGAAGATGAGGTCCGGGTGGAACGCGAGGACCTCTCGGCCCAGCCGGCAGACGCCGAGGGAGGAGCCCGTGCCGCCCTTCGCCGCGTTGACGTGGGCGAAGCGGGTCGCCGGGTAGGTGGTCTCGAGCCAGGTGTGAACGGCGCGCCGCCAGTTGTGCGCCTCGGAGGAGGCGCCCGCCCCGGCCGTGATCGAGCCGCCGAGATAGGCGACCGTCACCTCCGCGCCCGGGCGGAGCTTGCCCGCAAGCGCAGGCAGGGCGTCGCGCCGGACGGCCTCGACGGGCGCGCGTTCGGCGAGCGCGACGGAGGCGAGCAGAAGCGCGAGAGCGCCGGCGGCGAGACCGGCGGGGCAGGGGGGGACCATCGAGTGCCACCTCTCCGTGCGGCGGTCGCCCGGCGCACGGGCTGTGCGTTCGTGCAGGGCTTCGCCCACACCTGCCGAAGCACTGCCGGACACGAGCGACACGCGTCTCCGCGAAGCCCGCCGAGAGGTGACCGAACCGATGGCCTACGAGCTGCGCTACCGCCAGATCCACCTGGACTTCCACACCAGCGAGGCGATCGAGGGGATTGGCTCCGCGTTCGATCCCGAGGAGTTCGCCGCGACGCTCGACCGAGCGCGCGTCAACTCGGTCACCGCGTTCGCCCGGTGCCACCACGGCTGGCTGTACTACGAGAGCGCCGCGTTCCCGGAGCGCGTCCATCCTCACCTCGCCCGACGCGATCTCCTCGCCGCGCAGGTCGGCGCCTGCCACGCGTGCGGGATCCGCGTGCCCGCCTACATCACCGTCCAGTGGGACCACTACACCTCGCAGCGACACCCCGAGTGGGCCGTGCTGACCCCCGACGGCCGTCTCGCAGGCACCCCGCCCCTCGAGGCCGGCTTCTACCGGGCCCTGTGTGTGAACTCGCCCTACCGCGCGTTCCTCAAGGCGCAGACGCGCGAGGTCCTCGAGAGCGTCCCGGTGGACGGCATCTTCTTCGACATCGTGGGGCTCCAGGAGTGCGTCTGCCCCCACTGCAGGGAGGGGATGGCCGAGGCCGGGCTCGACGCCACACGCCACGCCGACCGGCTCGCCTGGGGCCAGCGCACCCTCGACGCCTTCCGTGCCGACATGACGGCCTTCTGCCGCCGGTACCGGCCGGAGGACGACTTCACCCTCTTCTACAACGGCGGCCACATCGGGCCGGCCGACCGCGCAGGCATCGAGGCCTACACGCACCTCGAGATCGAGTCGCTCCCGAGCGGCGGCTGGGGGTATGCCCACTTCCCCCTCTCGGCACGGTACGCGCGCGGCCTCGGGCTCGACGTGCTGGGGATGACGGGCAAGTTCCACACGACCTGGGGCGACTTCCACTCCTTCAAGAACCGAGCCGCGCTCGAGTACGAGTGCTTCCGGATGCTCGCGGCCAACACCAAGTGCGGTGTGGGCGACCAGCTCCACCCCACGGGCCGCCTCTGCCCGCACGTCTACGACCTCATCGGCTCCGTCTACCGCGAGGTCGAGCGCAAGGAGCCGTGGTGCCGGGACGCCCGTGCCGTGACCGAGATCGGTGTGCTCACGCCCGAGGAGTTCAGCGGCGAGAGGGCCTCCGAGAGCGCCATCGGCGTCCTGCGAATGCTCACGGAGCTGGGCCGCCAGTTCGACATCCTCGACAGCCGCGGCGACCTCTCCGCCTACCCGCTGCTCGTGCTGCCGGACTCGATCCGCCTCGATGCCGCTCTCGCCGGCCGCCTGGCCGAGTATCTCGCCGCGGGCGGAAGGGTCCTGGCCACCTTCGAGTCCGGCCTCACGCCCGAGGGAGACCGCTTCGCTCTCGATGAGTGGGGCGTCGCGCTCCGGCCGGAGGCCACCCGCGCCCTCGATGGCGCGCTCGCGCGCGGCCGGGCCTTCGGCGGGCACGCCTACGCGGAGTACGTGCTTGCCGAGGGGCCGCTGGGGGCGGGTCTCCCCCCCACCGAGCACGCGATGTACCTCAAGGGAGCCGAGGTGGACGCCCTGCCCGCGTCCGAGACACTCCTCGCGACCGTCTCCTCCTACTTCGACCGGACCGGCGCCCACTTCTGCTCGCACAACCAGACCCCCTCGAGCGGCCGGGTCGCCGGCCCCGCCGCCGTGCGCGCGGGCGGCGTCGTGTACTTCGCCCACCCGCTCTGCACCCAGTACGGCCACTATGGCTCGCGGTGGTGCAAGACGTTGCTCGGCAACGCGATCGACCTGCTGCTGCCCGACCCGCTGGTGCGGCACAACGGCCCGTCGACGCTCGAGGTGACCGTGAACGAGCAAGCCGCCGAGGACCGCTGGGTGGCGCACCTGCTGCACTACGTCCCGGAGCGACGCGCGACGACCATCGACACGATCGAGGATGTGATCCCGCTTTGCGACATCGACCTCTCGCTGCGGGTGGCCCGGCGGCCGCGCGCGGTGCGGCTCGTGCCGGAGGGGGGCGGCGTGCCCTTCGAGTGCGCCGATGGCCGCGTCGCGTTCCGCCTCCCGAGGCTCGAGGGCCATGCGATGGTCGAGATCTCGTTCTGAGCGACCCGGGGTCGGTCCGTCAGTGGGCCGACGCCGCCTCGGCGCCTCGCGCGACGGAGAGGTAGATGCGGGCGGCGATGCCGCCTCCCTCGGCCCGCTCCAGCGTCGCGGCGCCGCCGTGGGCCCGGGCGACGCCCTGTACGGTGGGGAGGCCGAGGCCGCGCCCGAACGAGCGGGTCGAGTAGAACGGATCGAACGCCTCGGCGATCGACGCCGCGTCGATCCCCGGGCCGTTGTCGCGGATCTCGACATACGCCCACTCGCCGGCGGGGAGGTCGGGGCCGTGGGTCGAGGGCGGCCCCTCGGCCAGCCGGACGAGCCCCGTCGCGAGGGTGATCCGCCCGCCATCGCGGCCTCCGAGCGCCTCGGTCGCGTTGGTCACCAGCTCGAACAACGCCTGCTCGAGCAGGGCGGGATCGGCCGAGACCAGGGGCAGGAGATCGTCGTACTCCTCGTCGATCCGCAGCCGCTCGCCCGACTCGTCGCGCACTCTCCGAGCCAAGGGGACGAGGATCCCCTCGAGCGAGCAGGGGCGGAGCGAGGCCGGCGCTCCGCCGGCATACAGCCGCATGCGTCGCGCGAGCAGGGCGCTCCGCTCTGCCGAGCTGCGGATCTCGAGGATCGCCGCCGTCAGGGGGGAGTCGGCTGGCAGGCCACGCAGGGCCAGCTCGGCGTTGCCGAGGACGGCCTGCAGGGCGTTGCTCAGGTCGTGGGCGACGCCGGCCGCCACGATCCGCAGGCTCTCCAGCTTGCGGCTCTGGTGGTGGGCCGCTTCGAGCTGCCGACCGCGCTCGTCGAGCCGGATGCGCACAACCAGGTGCCCCACCAGTGCCGCGAACAGCGAGATCAGCTCGCAGTCCTGCTCGGTGAGCGAGCGGCCGAGCAGCAGGTCGTCGGCGTAGATCATCCCCACGGCGCCGTCGATGCCGCAGAGGGGCGTCGCGACCTGGCTTCCCTCGCCGACAGCGCGGTGGGCATGGTCGTACAGGAGCTTGCCGCGGCGCACCATGTACCGCCTCTGGGCCGCCGCCATCTCGCGCAGGCTGCTCCACTCGGTCAGGACGACGACGCTGCCGTGCTCGTCGCGGACGGCGCCTTCCTCATCCACCCCGTAGGTGCCCGTGAGGTGCCGACCGTCCGGTGCGAGCAGCCAGACGCCCAGCCGCCCGACATCCAGCGAGCCGAAGCCCAGTTCCACCGCGCGCCGGCACAACTCGTCGATGCTCTGCGCGCGCGAGAGCTCGAGCACGGCCTCGTTGAGCCGCACGAGACGGTCGGCATAGTCCCGCTCCGCGGCGACCAGCTCGGCGGCGCGGGCCTCGGCAAGCCCGGCGGCGCGCTCGGCTTCGGTCCGGC
>CAZRDB010000170.1:0-11101 GCA_964598695.1 uncultured Armatimonadia bacterium | reverse complement strand
CGCTGCTGTCGGTGTTCCATCCCGTTGGCAACCTTGTGGAGCCTACGTTCGCGCCGCGGCGGCAAGGTCCTGCGCGTCCGGAGACGCGGCGCCCGCCATGCACCTTCCGCAAGACGCGGGAACTCGGCGGCGGTTGCGGGGGCGCGCCCGGGGGCGCTGCGACGGCCCCGTCGCGCTGCGGTTCGGCCGGAACCGGTATAATGCGGCATCCGGGACGGTCCCGGCACTGCGTCACGCGGGAAGGTGGCCGAACATGCTCCATTTCGACAAGTCCACTCGCTCCTTCTACAAGGACCTCCGCCCCAACAAGCTCGAGGACGTCGAGGAGCCGAACCTGTTTCGGGACATCTTCCCGTACAGCCAGTTCCCCAAGGTCCCCTTCAGCCACGAGCGCGTTCCCACCCAGATTCCCGAGGAGACGTGGATCACCGACACGACCTTCCGCGACGGCCAGCAGTCGATGCCGCCGTTCTCCGTGAAGCAGATTGTCGACCTCTACCACTTCCTCCACCGGCTCTCCGGCCACAAGGGCCTGATCCGGCAGAGCGAGTTCTTCCTGTACTCGAAGAAGGACCGCGAGGCGGTGGAGAAGTGCCTCGAGCTGGGCCACGAGTACCCGCAGATCACGGGCTGGATCCGCGCCGTCAAGAGCGACTTCGAGCTGGTGAAGCAGATCGGCCTCCGGGAGACGGGGATCCTCACCTCCTGCTCCGACTACCACATCTTCCTCAAGCTGCGGAAGACCCGGCGCGAGGCGATGGAGGCCTACCTGGACATCGTCCGGGCCGCACTCGAGGTCGGGATCACTCCGCGCTGCCACTTCGAGGACATCACCCGGGCCGACGTCGACGGCTTCGTCGTCCCCTTCTCGGTCGCCCTGATGGCGCTGGCCGAGGAGTACGGCCGACCGGTGAAGATCCGGATGTGCGACACGATGGGCTTCGGCGTGCCCTACGTCGGCGCGGAGCTGCCCCGCTCCGTCGCGAAGATCGTCTACTGCCTCCACCGCCGCGCCCACGTGCCCTCGGAGTGGCTCGAGTGGCACGGCCACAACGACTTCCACAAGGTGCTCGTCAACGCGACGACGGCCTGGCTCCACGGCTGCTGCGCCGCGAACGGCACGCTGCTGTCGATCGGCGAGCGCACGGGCAACCCGCCGCTCGAGGGCCTCGTCGTCGAGCACGCGATGCTGTGGGGCGAGACCGAGGGAGTCGACTACTCCGTCATCACCGAGATGGCCCGCTATATCGAGAAGGAGATCGGCTACCGGATCCCCCAGCGCTACCCGCTGGTCGGACGGGCCTTCAACGTCACCAGCGCGGGGATCCACGCCGACGGCCTGCTCAAGAACGAGGAGATCTACAACCCCTTCGACACGGAGCGGATCTTCGGCCGCCCGCCCGGCGTGATCATCACCGACAAGAGCGGGATCGCCGGCGTGGTCCGCTGGCTCCAGGAGAACATCGAACTGGAGACGCCCCCGACCAAGGACGATCCCCGCGTGAAGGAGATCTTCCGCTGGATCGAGGCAGAGTACGAGGCCGGCCGCGTGGCGGCGATCAGCGAGGATGAGCTGTACGCCCTCGCGCGCCAGCACTTCGGCGACGAGATCCCCTCGTAGCGGCTCCGACCGCAGCACAAGCCGTCGCGGCCCCGCTTCCCCTGGAGGGTGGCGGGGCCGTGTCACGAATCGGCCTCCTGGGGCGGTCGTTTGGGCGATTCGCGAAGTGGCGAGACTGCGCGGCATGGCATAACCCCAGAGTGAGGCGCCCTGGCGCCCACCCGATGGCGGTGGACCGCGGGAAGGACCGTGATCGACTTGGAGAGGCCCGACACCCCCCGCAAGGGTGTCCGAGCGGCCTCCCCGCACGTCGCTTGGTCGTGGCTGCTGGCGGGAGTGCTCCTCGCCGCCATGCTGGCCATGGGCTGCGGCGGAGGGGCAGGCGCACCGGTCACCGAGCAGTTCGACCCCAGTGCGGTGGTCGTCGGTACGCGCGAGATGCCGCCGGAGGATACCGCCGATGTCGGGATGGCGGGCGACCCGATCCCGCCCGACCAGCTCCCGAGTTCCGTGGACCTGACCGCCTCCATGGCCCCCGTCGACAGCAAGGGCCTGGTCGACGTCACGGCCCGGGCGATGGGCATCTTCCCCCCGATCGGCAACCAGGGCAGCCAGGGCTCCTGCACGGCATGGGCCACCGGGTACTGCCTCGCCTCGTACATGGCCGCCCGGTCGCTCGAGTGGTCGAGCCTCTCGACCACCAACCACCAGGCGAGCCCCTCGTTCCTCTACCCGCGGGCTGGCGCGAAGTGGCGGGCCTATGCGGGGAGCTGGACTTGCGGCGACGGCACCTCCATCTACCACGCGCTGCAGGTGCTCCAGGAGGTCGGATGCTCGAGCCTGGCCGTCGTGCCCTACGACGTGACCGGCTCCTCCGGCGGCTGCAACGAGAACAACCCCACGACCGACGCGGCGACGTTCAAGATCGACTCGTTCTCGGCCGTCGCCTATGGAACCCGGACGTCGGTCCAGAGCCAGCTCGCGGCCGGCAACCCCGTCGTCTTCGGCGCCACCGTCTACAGCAACTTCATGTCGTGGACCGGCTCGAACGTTTACTCGGCGCCCTCGGGCAGTTCGCTCGGTGGCCACGCGATGGTCGTCGTGGGCTACGACAACGCCAAGTCGGCCTACCGTGTCCAGAACAGCTGGGGAACGGGCTGGGGCGACGCCGGCTACATCTGGATGGGCTACTCGGCCTTCGAATCGACCACCAACACGGCCTTCGTCGCGGCGCGGAGCGACACGCCGCCCCCGCAGAACGAGGCGCCGGTCATCACCGCAATGACGGCCGCTCCCGCGACGGTCGCCCCGCTCGTCCGAGCGACCGTCTCCCTCGTCGCCAGCGACCCCAACGGCGACGCGCTGAGCTACGTCTGGTCGTGCAGCGGCGGCACTCTCGGCACGGGTTCCCAGAGCGTCTCGTGGACCGCCCCCGCCCAGAACGGCACCTACACCGTCTCCTGCACGGTCCGCGATCCGGCCGGCCTGACCGCCACGCGGTCGGTCAACGTCGTCGTGACCAGTCCGACCGGCGGCGAGGTCATCGTGATCCAGGGAGGTGCAGCATGACCCGCAACCTCCATCGGAGCCCCCTCGGGCTCTGGTTGGCCGTGGGCTTCTCGATCCTGTCGCTGGCCGCCCTCGTCGGCTGCGGCTCCGACCTGGGCGGGCTTCCGACCGCGCCCGAGGGCGGCGCCGTCGGCCCCGATGGCGTCGGCGACGGCGGCCTGACGTTCACCGTGCGGTTCCCCGAGGCTTCGGCCGAGCTGATCCCGGCCGCGACCCAGAGCATCAAGGTGGTCGTCAAGCGCGGCACGACCGTGCTTGCCGAGCGGATCCTCACCAAGGCGAGCCCGACGACGACGATCACCGGGATCACTGCGGGATGGACCGTCGTCAACACCGTCACGGCGCACGCCTCGACAGACGGAACCGGCACGGCCCTGGCGAGCGGCCAGACCTCGACCGCGATCCGCAACGGGGTCAACGCCAACGTGACCATCACACTGAAGTCCACCATCACCCGCGTGACCCTCACGCCCGCGGCGACGGCCGTCTCGGCGGGAGCCTCGGTCACGCTGGTCCCGACCGCGTACGACAGGACCGGCGCCGTGGTCCTCACCTCAGCGGCCACGTGGCAGTTCACCTCGAGCAACGCGGCCCTGTTCCCCGTGACCTCGGGCGGGGTCGTGACGGCGAACGGCACGGGCACGGCGTCGATCACCGCCAAGGAGACAGAGTCGCTCAAGGTCGCGCGCGCAACCGTCGGCGTTGGCGCGCTCTCGATCTCCCCGACCAGCGCGATGCTCCAGAACGGCGCGTTCGCGCGCAGTCTGACGATCACCAACACCGGCGCCGGCACCATGCAGTGGACCGCGACACCCAGCCACAGTTGGCTGAAGGTCAGCCAGGCCTCCGGCTCGGGCAACGCGACGATCGAGGTCGTGGCCGACCGGACGGGCCTCGCGCCAGGCCAGTACACCGGCGTGGTAACCGTCGCCTCGAGCTGCGGCACGGCCGAGCTGGACGTCACCTTCGACGTCGGCAGCGTGAGCGACACGGCCGGCCCCTACGTGGCGTGGTGCACGCAGGCCGGCACCGACCGCAACATCGCGGTGAAGCGCTACGACGGCACCGGGGGAACCGTGCTCCTGACAACGGGGACCACGTACCGGGACACCGCCCCATCGATCAGCGCCGACGGCTCCACCGTCGCCTGGGTCAGCTCGAAGGACCCGCTGGGCGACGTCTACGTCGGCTCGGCGAGCGGCGGCACGCCCATCCGCATCTCGAACAGCGCCCTGGCTGACACCGCGCCCGCCCTGAGCGGCGACGGCGCCAAGGTCGCCTGGGTCAGCAAGCGCAGCGGCAACAACGAGATCTACGTCGCCTCGACGAGCGGGACGGAATCCGGCGTCGTCCGGATCTCCAACGCGCCCACCGACGACCTGGCGCCCTGCCTCAACGCCGACGGCAGCAAGGTCGCCTGGGTCTCGCGGCGCAATGGCGCCGCCGACATCTACATCGCCAGCACGACCGGCACCGAGGTCTCGATGGTCCGTGTCACCAGCTCGACCGGGCAGGACCTCGATCCTTCGCTCAGCGCCGACGGCAGCCTCGTCGCTTTCGTCACCTCGCGCTGGGGCGGCTACCACTTGGCGCTCGCTTCGACCGCGGGCACCGAGAGCGGGGTCACGCGCCTCACCGCGCAAGGCACCTCCAACCTCGAGCCCTCGCTGAGCGCCGATGGCTCGCTGGTCGCCTTCTCCAGCAACCGCAAGGGGGTATCCCAGGTCTTCGTCGCGGCCACCTCGGGCACCGACGCGGGTCCGTGGAACCCGCAGCCGAGCACCTACGCGACCGTCCAGCCGTCGCTCAGCCCCGACGGCGCCTTCGTCACCTGGCGCTCCAACATCTCCGGCAATACGGAGATCTGGGCCACGCCGGTCGGCACGTGGGCGCCCATCAACCTCAGCCAGAATGCCACGGGCGATGACAGCACACCGTCCGCGGGCTGACGCTCCGAACGGCAGAAGCGCCTGTGAGGGTTGGATCCCCCGTCCCCCCGGACGGGGGATCCTCCGTTTTCGGGAGGGCCCCGGGTCGGAGCGGCCTACCAGACGTGGACCTCGGCCATCTCGCAGACCGGCCCGTCGCCCTGGATGGCCAGCACGCGCAGGACCACCGCCTCGACATCGACCTCGGAGAGATCGATCCGCACCGGCGCGCCGTCGGGGCCGACCTTCAGCGTGGTCAACGGCTCGGGCTCCGCCGCGCCGGCCCGCTTGAGCAGGACCTCCACCTCGGCCGGCCACCGCTTGGCGAAGAGCGCTGCCGGCCCGGTGCTTGCGAACAGCTCGAGGCCGTGGAGGCTCTGTGCCCCGGGCAGCGTCACGGTGATCGTGATGGGCGGGATCCTCGCGGGCGAACTGACCCACGGCCGGAAGCCGGGATCGCCGGGCAGGAGCCCGTCGACCAACCGCTCGGGTCCGTAGTCGCCCCCTGCCGAGCTGGCAGCGGTCGCCGTCACGCCCTCGGACGGGCTGGGCACGGTGGGGCTGACGGCTGCCGCTCCACCCGCCGGCTCGTGCCGCGTACCGGTCTCGCCGGTACGGAACGGGAGCGCGGCCCGCGAGGGCGGCGGACCGTTGCGTGCCTCCTCGGCGCCACGGAGGACCTCGGCCGCCGTCACGGCGGTCTCCCACACCCGGGAGACGATGCCCTGGCGCGCAACGAGCACGAGCGTGGGCACGGCCTGCACGTAGTAGTCGCGGCAGACCGCCTCGGCCACGGGATCGGCCAGGTCGACGGTTACCAGAGCCAGGAGGTCGGCCGCCTCGGCGCGCAGCGTCTCCAGCGCGGCGCGCTGCTCCTCGTCGTAGCGCGAATGCGCGCCGACGAAAGCGATCGCGAACTCGCGCTGGGCGGCCAGGAGGTCGGCGATCTCCTGGTTACTCGGCGGCGCGGGCCAGCCGAGCAGCCGTCCCGGGGCCGGGAGCGGGCTCTGGAGGTCGTAGGCGTTGCCTGCCCCGTCGAGCGGGGAGGCCGGCTGCGCGTGGACGGCTCCTTGGGCGAGCGGAAGCAGGATCGCAACACAGAGAACGCGCACACGCACTAGGGGGCCGCCTCCGCCTGCGCGAGGGGCAGGGAGAGCCCTCGCGCGTCATCGAGATACCGCGCCACCGCGCGGATCTTGCCCGTACCGGCCGGCACGGTGAGCGTCACCGAGAGGCTCTCGCTCGGGGCGAGGCGCGTGTCGGGCCCGACGCCGTCCCACCCGACCGTCGTTGCCTCGCTATCGAGTTCCGCCTCAGTCTTCGAGAGAGCGAGGATCTCCAGCTCCACCCGCGGCCCGGCGCTGCCCGGGAGGAGGTGTCCCACCCCGGTGCTCGTGAGCGAGGCTTCGGCCTGCCCGCCCGCCACAGAGACCGCCAAGCGAGCCGCGCGGGCAAGCAACGGCGCATCGGCAGGTCCCAGCACATCGTGGTTGGCCCGTTCGCGGGCGACGCGCCGCGTGCTGTAGGCGATGGGCCCCTTCTCGGTGCGCATGTGGCAGGTCTGGCAGCTCAGCCCCTGATCGGGGCAGTCCGAGGCGAGGTAGTAGCTCGCCTGGTCGTAGAGCGGGTTGCGATCGCCGTGGCAGGCGGCGCACAGGCCCGGCTCGTTGCGGAGCGCCGGGTCCTCCACGCAGGCGTGGAAGGGTGACCCGTCGGAGGCGAGGGGACCCACCTGGGCCCCGACACCGTCCTCGTGGCACGACTGGCAGGTGACCCCCAGTTCGCGCCCGTCGAGGCGCGCCGAGGGGCCGGTGGCGAGGCCGGCCGCGAGCAGCGGCCCCGGGGCATGGCAAGCGTAGCAGCCGTCCGGCTCCGCCGCCTCGGCGACCTGCGCGCGGAACGCGGGGCTCGTCGTGGCCGAGGCGTGGGCCGAGGCCTTCCACTGCCGAGCGGTCCACGGATGGCAGAACCAGCACAGGGGCGACAGAGGATCCTGCTGCCCGTCCTCTGTGCCGGCGAGCAGGCCGTGGCAGCCCCAGCCGGCCACGACAGCGGCCAGCACGAGTAAGAAGGGCCTGCTGCTCTTGCGCATCCGGTGCTCCCTAGCAGTCCCCGCAGTTCGGACACTCACGGCTATACCCCGTTCCTCCGGGAGCGCGATCCTCCTCCCGCCGCGGAACGAGGAGGCGCACTGCCCCAGGCAGAGGCCGTAGACGGAAATGGCGCGCGGGCGGCAGCTCATCGCCGTCGGCGAGGAGGACCACTTCCCGGTCGACCTCCAGCGCCACGCCGTGCGCCGCGCGCGACGCGCGCACCCACGGAAGCGCGACATGGGCCCCGGTCATTGCGCCGCGGAGGGTCTGCACCTGCTGCGAGAGCGACAGGCGCCGCCCCTCGTGGCGCGCGGCGATCACCCCCACGTCGAGCAGGCCGTCGCGGGGTGAGGCCGCCGGACACGGCAGGAACACCCCTCCCACCCCCGGCTGGTTCGCGAAGAAGGCCGTGAACAGCTCGGCCTCCAGCGGCTCGTCCTCGTCGACCCGGATGACGGCGCGGAGCGGCCGCGGCCGACGGCCGAGGTGGTACAGCGAGGCGAGGGGGTACAGCCTCGGCCCGAGCGGCCGGAGGGGGGCCCAGCGACGCGCCGACTTCCAGCGGTTCACGGTTCGGCCGACATCGGCCGCGAAGCCGAGGACCGCAATGCCCATGAAGGCCCGGTCGTTGACCTCCGCGAGGTCGAGAGGGCTCTCGAGCGGATCGAGGAGGGCCGTGGACGACGCGACCGGATCGAGGGGGACCCCGAGGCACTTGGCCGAGTCGTTGCCCGTGCCGGCGGGAACGATGCCCAGCGGCGCCCCGGTCCCCGCCCGCAGCAAACCGCGAACCACCTCGCCGATGGTGCCGTCGCCGCCCACCGCGACCGCGATCGCGTCTCCGGCCCAGGCCTCGGCGGCCAGCTCGACGGCGTGGCCCGGGGCCTCGGACACGACGATCTCCACCGCGCGGCCGGCGGCGCGGAGGGTTCGGTGCGCGATCTCCGCGTGCCGGAGGCTGTTGCGGGCGCCGGGGTTGGCGATCAGCACCATACGACGATGGGCGTCCGTCCGAGTCACTCCTCTGTCCGCTCCCAGGCTTCGGAGCGGCCCCTGGCCGGACCTCCGCCGACGGGGCCGCCCCGCCCGCGCGCCCGGGGCTGTCGCGGGCCGATGTGGTATAGTTGGGCCGAGACGCGAGGCGGCGGCACGCCGTCCGGCGGACGCTTTCGACCGCAGGGGAACCCCCGATCGGCCCCCCGACGTCCTAGGCCTGTGCGGATCCCCCGGCCCGGCGGAACCGGTGCGGGGCAGTGTCGCTGTTGGAGGACGGAGTGTCCATGAGACGGCTAGTGGTGGTCGGCGCGATGCTCGGCCTGTGCGGCGCCGCGTTCGCCCAGAGTCCGACCCCTCAGCTCTTCTACCTGAAGAAGGCCCCCACGCAACAGAACCCCGACGCCGTGGCCATCGTGGCCAGCGGTCCGCATGGCGGCGAGCAGCGCGTGATCCGTGAGCTGACGACAGCCAGCGGAGCCCAGTGGTCGCCCAACGGCCGCTACCTCGCCTTCGTCCAGCGGTTCACCGAGGGCACGGGCCAGGACTACCTCTTCGTGGTCGACTGCACGACCGGCGAGGCGATCCGGGCCAACGACGCCTCCCACCGTCTGCTCGGCTTCGGGTGGGCGGAGCAGTCGAGCCGCATCTTCTACTACTGCGGCGAACCGACCGACCACTCGTACGACCTGTATACGCGCGCGCTGACGCCGGATGCCAAGCCGCTCGCGGTCGGCGGCGCCCTCAAGACCTTCGCCGTCACCCCGATCTGCTCCGCCGACGGCCGGTGGGTCGCGTTCCCCGTCGCCGACAAGGACAAGCCGCGCCAGATCGCGATCGCCGATCTCACGACCGGCGAGGCCCGGATCGCCTCGGGCTCCCTCCTCGTGCAGAGCCATCAGTGGAGCCCGACCGGCGCCCACCTCACCTTCATCGCGCGCACCAGCGAGGACAACGAGGCCCTGCCGGGCCTCTACGCGGTGGAGCCGGGCGGCGAGCCCCGTCTGCTCTCGGCGCCGGAGCAGTTCGTCCGCGGCTACCTCTGGCAGCCGCGCGGCGGCACGATCGCCTACATGGTCGCGATCAAGGGCGTCGAGGAGATCATGCGCAACGGCAAGCCCCAGCGCGTGCCGGCGCTCCGGACCTGGGGCTACCTCACCACCGTCGCCCCGGACGCCAAGCCCCACCGGCTGAGCGAGATCGCCGACGCCGTCCGCTTCCGCTGGTCGCCGGACGGGACGTACTTCTGCGTCAGCGACCAGGCGCACAGCGACGGCGAGTCGGTCACGACGCTCCGCGTCGGCAGCCTCGAGGGTCCGCTCCGGATGCCGGTGCTCGTCCGCGACAGCCTCGGGGCGCGCTTCGAGATGTGGGCCCCCGACTCGAGCCGCCTGCTGTTCCTCAACGAGGGCGACCTCTTCGTCTTCGAGCCGGAGCAGCTCCGCACCCGCCTGCTCGTACACGGCCTGCCGGTGCGCGATGTCACCTGGTCGCCGAAGTCGGACTCGCTCCTGCTGCTCACGCCCTACATCACCCCCGGCGCGACCAACCCGGAGGCCGCCGACCGCGGGATCGCGCCGTGGGTCGTCGACGTGGCCGCGGGCAAGGGCAAGCCGATCTCCAACGCCTTCAAGCAGGGCGCCATCGACTGGGCGCCCGACGCCTCGTCGCTGATGCTGATCATCCCGACCAGCACCGATGCGGGCACGCTGTACCATCTCGATCCCAACCCCACCGCGCCGCCCGACCCCGCGACGATCGAGATCGCCCGCGAGGTTCTCAGCGCGACGTGGTACCCGAAGGAGTAGGAACCGGTGAGCAAGTTGGCCGGCACGGCTCGGGCCGTGCCCTCGTGCGTGCTCGGCTCCGCGGCCCGCTCGGCCGCCGCGCTGGGTCTCCTCTGCGCGCTCTTCGCCCTGGCCTCGGGGCCGGCGCGTGCCGACGACCTTCTCCCTCTCACCGACCTGCGCTACCTCGGTCGGGCGACGACCTGGACGGGCTGCTTCGAGAGCCTCGATACCGAGGCCGTGAACCCCGCCAACATCCGGGGCAACATCCTCGGGTTCGTCGGCACCCCGCAGAACCGCCGCGTCGAGGTCGAGTACGAGGTCGAGGTCCCCGCCGGTGTTCCCGCCGATGTCCCGCTCGTCGCCTCGCTCCAGATCCGCTGCGTCCGCCGCGAGGGCTGGGAGCCGGTCTCGGCGATCGCGAACGTCAGCCGCAACGGCGCCCCGACCTACCGGCCGCGCGTGGAGCACCTCCCCGACGGCAACCTCGAGACCTGGCAGATCCCCCTCCCGCCCGCGGGCCCCGGGGTCTTCCGCGTCTCGGTCCGCGTCGGTGGGGCCTCGTACTTCGCCGGGCAGATCAGCCGCACGATCACCCTCGGGCCGCAGCCGAGCGGGCCGCTCACGCGCGAGAGCTGGTTCGCGGCACGGCTGGTCGATGAGGCCGCCGACCGCGCCTTCGGCGCGATGCAGGCACGCGGCGCCGTCGCGCGCCCCGGGCTCGATCCCGAGTTCCCCGAGATCCCGGGCGCCTCGGCCGGCAACGTGATCCAGTGGAAGACCGAGGGGACCGCGGTCCGCGACTTCGGCGTCCAGTTCTCGGTCGAGGCCGGCCTCTCCGATGTCGATCGGCAGTACGCGGTCGGTGTGCTGATGCGCTACCCGTTCGGCGAAGGCCGGATCCAGATCACCGACCCGCTCGGCGGGCTCGTCGCCGAGGTGCCGGTCTACGCATGCCCCGGGGTCCGGGTCGTCTGGATCCCCGTCCGGTTCGCCCAGGCCGGCGCCCACGCGGTGAAGTTCCTCGACGGCGGGGCGGGGCGCAGCGATGCGAGCGTGTACGCCAACTGCTACCTGAAGGCCGTCACCGAGGAGACCTCGCCGCTGCTCAGGCCGTAGCCGGCCGCAGCCGATCGCGGTACACGAAGAGCGGGAGCCGCCCGATGGGCG
>CAZRDB010000169.1:0-11182 GCA_964598695.1 uncultured Armatimonadia bacterium | reverse complement strand
AGTTCCAGCTCGAGCTGGGCCTCGCCCCGGCGCCGCTCGGCCCACTCCCGCTCGATCCGCACCTGGAAGATCGGCGAGATCTCGCCCGCGACCTCCTCGAGCAGGCGGCAGTGCTCCTCGCCGTAGCCGCCCGGGCGATTCGCAAGCATGACGACGCCGACGAGGCGCGGGCCGTTGACGATCGGGCAACACAGGGCGTTGTCGATCGCGATGTGGTGCTGGGGCGCCGGCGATGGCTCGTTGCGGCAGACGCACTCCCGCCCGCGGAGCGCCTCGCCCCACGGCCCCCACCAGTCATCAGGCGGGATCCGGCCATCGGGCGGCGCGCCATCGTCGCCCTCCGGGGCCGGCCACACGAGATAGCCGTCGTGGTCGACGTAGCCGATCATACCGGCTCCCGAGTCGAGGGCGCGCGCCAGGATCGTGATCACGCCGGCGCACATCGCGGAGTCGGAGCCCGCGGTAAGGAGAACCTCGGAGATCTGCGCCTTGAGGCTCAGGCGCTCGCGGGAGGCGGCCAGGGCCAGTTCGACCCTGCGCCGCTCCTCGATCTCCTCGTTCAGGGCGGCCGTGTGCTCGAAGGAGGCCTGCACGAGCCGCGCGATGTCGCCGATCTCGGCGCGGTCGTCCAGGTAGGGCTCGATGGCCTCCGAATCGCCAAGCGCAAGGCTGTCGGACAGCGCCGAGAGCGGCGAGCCGACGAGCCGCGTGAGATGCCAGGAGGTCAGCACCACGAGGAGGATGCCCGCTGCCGTGGCGACGGCCAGGAACACGCGCGTGGTCGCGAACGCCTGGCGGACCTGCGCGGAGGGGATACGGACCACACGCGTCGCGATGGGGGGGCCCTCGATGCCGTGGAGCGGCTCGTGGTACTCGAAGACGCCGGCATCGCGCGACTCGGCGCTCGTCGCCGCGTCCAGCCCTTCCGGCTCCCGGATCCCCACCGTTCCGCCGAGGGTCCGTCCCACCCGCTGGTAGGTCACCGCATCCTGGGCCCGCCCCACGAGGAAGTATCCGGCCGGCGGGCTCGTGCGGTCGAGGTCGGCGCTCGGCACGATCGGCTGGCCGAGCACGAGGACCAGTTCGCTCCCCAAACGCGTGTAGAACGTCGGCGCCTGCCGCTCCTGGTAGGCGCGCGCGAGTTGCTCCGGCGCGGCAGGCACTCCGGCCTCGGGCTCGGCGCCGCGGTGCGCCGACCACAGGAGGTTGAAGTCGACGTCGTAGACCCAGATGAAGTCGGTGTCGAAGGTCTCGAGAGCGCCGGGCAGTTCCTCGTCGGCCCAGGCCTTGTCGCTGCCCCGGCCGCGGGCGTACTCGACCATCTCATCCCAGCGCGAGTAGTCGGCGGCCAAAGCCATGGGAAGCGCGGCGGCAACCTGCTCGAAGTAGGTGTGGACCACGGCGCGCAGCTCGGTGTTGCGTCCGCCCGCGAGGACTCGCGCGGCCCAGGCCTGTTGCGCGATCACGGCCCCGAGCACGAGCGCGTAGCACACGGCCAGGCCGGCCATGAGCAGCAGCAGCTTGGTCTTCACACGCATGAACGCGCAACCCCTCGCGCGACCCACCACGGAGCCAGAACGCGCATCCCTGGGTCATTCCGACGCGAAGACCGATTTCCTCCGCCGGCGACCACTTCGCCGCAATCCGGCTACGGGATCGCGCGAACGCGGACATCGCGCCAAGCGCCGCGCGAGGGGCCGAATCCGTACAGGAAGACGCGGAAGGGGCCGGAGAGCGCGGGCTCGTAGACGGCCAGCACCGGTCGGTCGTCCACCGAGAACACGTAGCGGCAGCCAACCCGGGAGACGGTCAGCCGCACGGGGCCCTCCCGCGGCTCGACCGGACGGACCGGGCCGGGGCAGGCCACCCCGTTGCTCACCCGCCAATGCCAGGCCTTCCCGGGCGACCAACCGAACTCGAGCCTCGACTCGCCCGCTCCGCCCGACCAGGCCCGCTTGGTGGGTGAGGGCCCGAGCCGCAGGGCCCACTCCCACGAGGGGACGGGGGGATAGGCCCGGTCGAACACGAGGTTCAGGATCAGGTTGCCGTCGGCCAGGCTCTCCCGCGCCAGTTCCCCGGTGACCGACACCTCGGCGACGCTCCCGCCGAACGCCTCCCGCGTGACGATGCCCGAACGCGTGAGGGGGGCGCCGGTGAGGAGCGTGGCGCTCGACACGTCGTCCGTGGCCCAGGCGCCGCCGTCCCCCTCTGGCGAGTGCCGGAGCCAGCGCGCCGGGTCGGGCGGCGACAGTGGATCCTCGAACGCGACCGGCAGCGCCGAGAGATCGGGCTGCACCGGCTCATCGGGCAACAGGGGTGGAGGCGGGGCCGCGTCGACATCAGCCGCCTCGAGGCGGACCCGTGTGACGACCAGCTCGCCGCTGAGCGACGCGCCCGCGTCGGCCCGAATCGTCAGGTAGCACGGCTGCGCCGGAGCCGCGAACTCGCCCACGAGTGTCTGCGCGCCCGGGGCCACGGGCCACTCCAGCCTCGGCATGCCGTTCAGCTCCAGCACGAGGCTGGCGCCGTGCGCGTCGCCCGAGGCGGTCGCCTCCACCTCGGCCCGGTACCGCCCGGCGTATGGGGGAGCCAGGGGGGTGCAGGCGGCCGCGACGCGTCCCAGCGCGTTCGGCCCGCCCGCGACGAGGCCCCGTCCCTCGAGCGAGCCGCGCAGGCACGCGAAGGGGCCGGGCTCCACGGGCAGGGCCAGCGGCATGGGGCTCGGGGCGAACGGGGCCTTCCAGCGGATCGCGGGATCGCGCCCCGGCGGGCCCCAACTCGGGCGCGCCTCGAGGGTGTCGGAACGGTAGCCGAGGCCGTCGATCGTGCAGTCGCCGGGCTGGGGGCTCGGCAGGGGCTGCGCCGCAAGAAGCGTCCGGTGGTACAGGAACGGGCGGATGTGGCCGAGCGACTGCTCGGCGAGCGAGCCGGGGTTCGGTCCGTAGTTCTGCCAGATCTCGCCCACCGAGGTCGGACAGCGGCGCATGAGGTCACAGGCGAAGGCGACCTGCTCGGCCTGCGTGGCCTCATCGCCGCACACGTACCCGAGATCGCCGGGGTCGGTGTGCTGGGTGAACCACTCCGAGAGGATCGTCGGCAGACCGGTCTCGGCGAACGCGGCTTGCTGGAGGTCCAGATAGCCGGTGCCGTAGGCCGTGTCGTACCAGTTCACTCCGAGGAGGTCGAGCCCGTCGGTCGGGGTGTTCGACCATGGGCCGATGCACCCCGGGAAGAGGCGGATCCCGAGGAGCGGCTCCGCGATGCCGGCGTTGACCCGCACCAGGTCACGCACCGTGCGTGTCCAGTCCCCGAGCCACTGCCGCACGAAGCCGTCGTAGTCGGCGCGGGCGGCGGGCGAGAGGCCCCGAACGGAGCGGTCGCGCGCGAGTTCCTCGAGGCACGTGGCCGCGAATGCCTGGAAGTCGGCGAAGGCGTAGCGGTGGTCGCCGCCCTCATTCCAGCGCGCGTTCAGCGCATCGATCGTCGGGTAGACCTGCTGCACGAAGAAGCGGAACTTGCGCCGGCATGAGGGGGTGTCGAGGCAGTGGTCGCCGCGGTTCCAGTCGCCGTAGCCCCTGGTGACCTCCGGCTCGTTCGCGATCCACAGTACGGCGACGCCGTCGAGGCTGCCACCCAGCCGCTGCTCGAGGTCGAGCAGGCGCGCGACAAAGCCCTCCTGCCACGCGGGATCGTAAAAGTCCGGCACCCGGCTCCAGGGCGCTCCCTGGAACGGGATGTTGTCGCCGCTGCGGCTACCGTCGACGAACCGGGCGTACGGTCCGTTCAGGGGCACGAAGACCGCCGCATCGAGACCCCGCTCCCGCGTCTCGGTCACCAGTCGGGCGATCTCCCGGTTGTCGTCCGACCAGATGTGGACCGGCTGGCAGCCGAACGCGCCGGCGACGCGGAGGAGATCCCCCTGCGAGGGATCGACCGAGAACCCGTGCGCCCAGTACCGCGTGCCATCGGGGCGCTCGATCACCCTCCGGCCGGCGTCCTCCACGATCCGGTAGGACTGGGCGCTCGCGGCAGCCGCGAGGAGCACGGACGCCGCGAGCGCCAGCCATCCTAGCCTCACTGACCGCCTCCCGCGACGCGGTAGCGCAGCAAGACGCTCTCGCCGCGCGGCAGATGCAGGTCGCACGACTCGAGCAGAGCGCTCCCGGAGGCCTGCTCACGGGTGATCGATCCATCCTCCGCGACGTACTCGAGCGCGTAGGGGCGGGAGGGGTCGAGTCCGTGGAGGCGCGCCTCCACGGTGGGGTAGGGCGATTCCTCGCGCCGGAACGCGAGCACGATGCCGGCGTTGAGGTCCGGCCGATGGAGCTGGTAGGCGCCCCAGTCCATGGGGGAGGTGTTGATGGGGGCAAGCGGGTAGAGGTCGCCGAGGACGAACGGGCGGGCCTCGTCGATCTCTTGGGTCATGCGGCGCGCCAGGGCGAAGTCGAAGTCCTCTGCCATGTAGTCGAACTGGCAGGCGAGACCCCAACCCAGGTTGCTCCGCACCTCGTACGGGCGTGGGGTCCACACGGAACCGCCCGACAGCGGCAGGTACCGGCCCAGGGCGCAGACCTGCGCCTGGTTGAACTCCGGATGGCCGGGGGAGCAGTTGGTGTCGCTGCGCCACAGGGGGATCGCCCGCCGGGCCATCTCGAGGTCGAGTCGGCGGCCGCCGCTGGCGCAGTTGTCGATCACGAGGCCAGGGTGGCGCGCCACCAGCTCATCCCACATGGTGTAGAGGCCTTCGACGTAGCGGATCTCGGTCATCCCGACGCGGTCCGGGGTGTCGTTGGCCTGCCAGTATCCCAGTGGGTCGATGTTGAAGTCGTTGCGGTAGACGTCGATCCCGTACTCCGCGATACGGCGCGAGAGCAACTCGGTGAGCCACGCCCGGGCTTCGGGCATGTCGAGGCGGAACAGCCCGCCACCCGCCCCGCCATGCACGAACTCGGGGTGGTCACGGGCGATCTCGGAGCCCGGCGCGACTCGCTCCGGCTCGAACCACAGGACGAACCGCATGCCCTTGGCGTGGGCGCGATCCGAGACCGGCTTGAGGCCGTTGGGGAAGTGCTCGGGCCGCGCGACCCAGCTCCCGACGCCGTTCGGGAAGCCGCCCGGGAACCAGGCCGCGTCCAACCACACGCTGTCGACGCCGATCCTCTCGGCGGCATCGACATACGCGAGCTGACCGGCCTCGGTGGCCCACTCCGGCCGGGTGCCGACGTAGCGATCGAAGTTCTGGGCCGCGAGCGGGGCCGGGGCGATCCGGCCGTCGACCCTCGGTGCGTAGTGGGCCAGCATCACCCGGCGGAACCGGTTGAGCGCGACCTCGCGCTCGCCCCGCCACGGTAGCAGAAGCACGCGGGGCGTGCGGATCCGCTCTCCCGGATGGAGGAGCAGGTGGGTCCGTTCCATGCCGGCCGTGAGCCGGGCGGGTCCTGTGGCCGCGCGGGAGATCCTCGCGGCCCACTGCCCGGTCCAGCCGATCCCGACGATGACTCCGCGGTCCGCGTACTCGAGATCGAAGAACGGGAACGCGCTGATCGACGACGGCCGTCCGCCGGTCGGCGCCATCGCGCGCTCCTGGCCGGCTCCGAGATCGGTGCGGAGCACCGTGAACGTCGACTCGCTGCAACCGTCGCCCTCCAGCTCATGGAGGCGCAACGGACGGCGCCCGTAGCCGGAACGGAGGCCTACGTCCAGCGGCTGCACATCGGAGATGATCGGGCTGTCCGCCGTGCCCGTGTTCTCGAAGTGGAGCACCCACTCCACGGCCGGATGGCTCTCGTAGGTGCGCAGCTCGGCCTCGACCACCAGCCCGCCCTCCGGCTGAGTCCAGCGGAACGTGCGGACGGTGAGCCCCTCCTCCTCGCGCACGGTCTCGGTCCTCGCCCAGCTCGCGAGCAGCGAGCGCGAGGACGTGCCGTCGAGCGTGAAGGAGAACGGCAGTGCGTCGCAGTTCGGGAGGGTGTCGATCTGGTTCTCATCGAGGTACAGCTCGCGGCCTCCCTCGAGCGCCAGACGCGCATCGGCCCAGTCGGCCTGGTCCCAGCCCGCGCCGTCCTCGGTCGGCAGCGCGCGCAGGATCAGCTCGCCCGAGCCGGCCGGGATCTGCACATCGACGGCCACCGGCTCCTCGCCGCCCTTGCAGACGGGCGAGCGGAACAGCACGGCCCCCCCGGCCTCCACCACGAAGACGACGCTGCCGCGCCTGCCGCCGGTGTCCTCGTTGTTGTCGACCCCGACCTCGGCACGGAAGCGCGTCGCGCCCGTGGGCAGAGCCACGGCGATCTCGCTCTCGGCGTGGGTGCCGAGGCCGTGCCTGTACCCGCGGCTGCCGATCGCGAGCGGCGTGTCGATGGCCGATCGGCCGAACTGCAGGACACTGTGATCCTGCCGCCGGACCGCGAGCCCCGCACGCGGCCCCCGGGCGCGAGCGCCGTGCGGGGGCGAGAACAAGAACGCGGATGCGGCCCACTCGCCCACCTCGAGGACCTCATCGGCTGAGGCCGCGACCGTGTCGTAGACCGTTCCGGGAACGTGCGTCACCGAGCCACCGTCCATTCCGAGGGCCGCTCCCGCGGCCAGTGTGAGAGCACATAAGGCGCAGACGTACCCATTCGCATACAAGCGATTCCCTGCTTCCCCATCGGGCCGCGTACGAGCCCGGCGTTGTGGTGTCGGTCCGTGGAGGCCGCCGTCGCGAGGGGCGGGCGGCACACGGCGGTGGTACTTCGGGCCTCGGGCCGATCCCCCTTCGCGGCATCTGCCGAATCGGGGCCGGGTCCGGCCCGTCAGACCCCCGGTACGTGGGCGCGGGGCGTCGCCTCGGTGGGCTGATGAAGCGGGAGCGTGCGCTGCCAACTGAGGCGTCCCGACTCGCCGGCCTCGATGGCCCCGCCGTCACCGATCACGAGGTCGAACTCGAGAGGACCCGTCGAGCCACGGTGGGTCTCCTCGTTCGACATGGTCCCGTCCGCCCAGAGGATATGGGACCGGAATGGGTAGCCCTCAGCGGCGACCGCGCAGCGGAGGAACAGGGCTGGAGCCGGGCCGCCAGCGTCCGACTCGCCCCCGGTGTACTCGTAGTGCAGCCGGCTGCTGCCCCAGCATCCGTTCCCGAGACTGGAGGCCAGATACGGCAGGCTTCCGGAGCCGCTGTAGACGACCTTGTAGGAGAACGCGCCGGTCTCGGGGTTGTGGACGGGGCGCTCGCCTCCGCACTCGAACGAGCCGTAGCTGTCTACGGCGAAGCCCGTGGGCGGGTCCAGGTGCTCCGGCAGCGCGAACGCTGGCGCGCCGGTGGGGGTCTCGCGCCAGCCGTGTATGTCGTACCGAAGATGGCAGTTGGTCGCGATCTCCGTGTACACCGTTTCGCCTGAGCCGGGCGCGGCCTGGGTGCTGTAGGTAACGGTGACCCACCACTCCGTCAGGGGGACAACGTTGCTCGTGAGCCCCTGCACGGTGACCACGACATCGCCGGCCGAGCCGGGACCGTTCACTGGCAGGGTGGCGTGGATCTCCTCCGGCGCCCAGGTGACGATGCTCAGTTCCTCGCCCCCGCAGCGGACGTTGCGCGCGGCGTGGAACGGCCCCTCTCCGGGGTCGCTCCCGAAGCTGCCGCGTACGACCAGCTCGCTCTGCCCGGCCGACGCCCCGTCCGGGTGCTCGTCGACCCGGAGGCACTCGATGCTCGGCCGGAGGAACGCCCCGCTGCCGGGTCCCTCCGTCACGGCGAGGACCGAGCCCTGGGAGGCGGTGTAGCGGTCGTCGACGTCCCACCCGCGCAGCTTGAGTTCGCTGTAGGCGCCGGCATGGTCGAACGGCCGGCGCGGCGGCCCCTGGTCCTCACCGTCGGGTGCGGGCATCGACAGCATCCGGGCGAGGAGGAAGGGCGTCGACTCGGCACAGGCCGCGTCCGTGACGACCCGCGACCAGCCGGCGTAGAGCGAGGCCCCCTTGTCGAAGCACGCCTGTTTGAAGGGCGCCGCAGCGGTGCTGTCACTGCTGCAGGCGTCCATGTACACGAGGCTGTTCGGGGCGAAGCCCATGTACTTGCGGACGAAGCCGGCCGTGATCCCGTAGCGCCGGATCGGCCCTTCGACGGGGTAGCCCTCCACGATGACGAGGGACCGGTCGGCCAGGTCCTCGGCATACAGTCTGTCGAGGCTCAGGCTGGGTGTCGTGGCGGTCGCGGCCGCCCAGACGTCTCCATTGCCCTCCCCCAACCAGGCGACAACGCCGTGGGCCCCCATGTAGAACAGCCCGGCGGCCTGAACGTAGCGCAGGCTGTCGACCCCGCCGCCGCGCGTCGGGTCCGCGGTCACGGAGTAGCCCGCCGCGGTGAGCCATGGACTGATCCGGGCCGAGAGGTTCGCGTAGTGGCTCGTCGGGAGCACCTGGCACAGCACGGCCGGGCCAGCGGGCACGCCGTGACGCGCCGGCACGCCCTGCCGCGCGGAGGCCTCAGCCTCCGGAAGCGGCTGGGTGGCCGGACGGCCCACGGCGTCGACGATGTAGAGCGTCCCGCCGTGGAACAGCCCCCAGGCGGAGCCCCACTCGAGCGAGGATCCGGTCCGCTCGAACTCGGGTCGAGCGTCCATGGCCGTCGTGGCCGCAGCGAGCTTGTCGGCCGTCGATGCCCCCGGAGGCAGGGACCCGAGGGCGGCGGCCACGGCGTCCATTGCCTCCAGACGGGCCTCCGGGGTGACATCACCGGGATCGACGGGCGCTCCGCCGCCTCCACAGCCGGTGGCAAGGCACGCAACCAGGAGTCCCAGGGCCGTCGTCCAGTCTGCACGCAGTCGTCGGAGCATCGTGCCCGCCCTCTCGCGTCGCGCACGGACCCACCCAAACGGCCCGCACGGCGTCTTCGCCGGCGCGGCTCCGGGAACCTCGCTCGGCCCCCTCCCCGGCGCGCCGCCCAGGGGGCGGCCGAGGTCGCTTTGGCCGTCGAGGGAGGAATCTCCTCGGCCGAGGCGCAAACCTGCCCGTGACAACCTACCGGATGTCCATCGCCGCGCGCGGGGAGGCCTTGCCCGCCCGCGCGGGTGTCGCGCGTACCGAGCCGCCGGCTGTGGCCGGCGCAGCCTCCAGGAGGAGACCAACATGGCACTGAAGATCGGCATCGTCGGACTGCGGGGGATCGGCAACCAGCACGCCGACTGCCACATCGCCGACCCGCTTGCGGACCTGGTCGCGGTCTGCGACGTCGTCAAGGAGCGGGCCGACGAGACCGCCGCGAAGCATGGCGTGCGGGCCTACTACAAGCTGAGCGACATGCTCGCCAATGAGGAACTCGACATCGTCGACGTCACGACCGGCGGCTTCGAGAACGGAAGCTGGCACTACGAGCCGGCGATGGAGGCGATCGAGGCGGGCAAGCACGTCCACGTCGAGAAGCCGCTGTCGAACAACATCCTGGAAGCGCGGGAGATGGTCGCGGCCGCCGCCAAGAAGAGGGTCTACCTCGGCTGCAACCTGAACCACTACTTCACCCCGCCGGCCGAGAAGGCCGACGAGGCGATCGCCGCGGGCCTCGTCGGCGAGCAGATCTACTGCCTCCACAAGATGGGCTTCCAGGGCGGCGAGCCGGCCGGGTACCAGTGTCCGCGCGATCCCCGGAGCTACCAGCTTCCGTACTTCCACCTGAAGGCGTTTCTCACCCACCCGTTCAGCGTGATGCGCCACTTCTGCGGCGACATCACCCACGTGCAGGCCTTCGTCGACCGGCCGGGCTTCCGCCGGCGCGTCGGCGAGTTCATGCTCACCAACTGCAGCATCAACGTCCGCTTCGCGAGCGGGGCGGTCGGCTGCCTGTTGAGCCAGCGCGGCGATGCCGCCTTCGGCCTCGGTGGCTGGTGGAGCTTCGAGCTGGCCGGCACGCAGGGGACCTTCTGCATCGAGAACTGCATCGAGAAGTTCACCTACTGGAAGGCCCCGGCCGGCACCGCTGACCCGGCCGCGCTCCAGACCGGCGGAACCGGCGACATGGTCGAGTTCAACTCGGGCATCACCGACTTCGGCCAGACCTTCCCGCGCCGCCTCCATGCCTTCCTCGAGGACATCAGCAACGGCGTCCACCTCGAGAACGTCCGCGCCTCGGGCCGCGACGCGCTCGCGGCGCTCGAGTACACCTGGGCGGTCATGGAGTCGTACGAGCAGGGCGGGGAGATGGTCCGGCCGCATCCGCTGCCGAACCTGCACGGCGACCCGACCACAATCGCGTAGAGGAGGCCTCGACGATGAAGCTCGGAGTGAACTCGGTCCTCTTCGGAGGCCACGACATGCGCGCGGCGTTCGAGCACACCGCCATGGCCGGCTACGACGGCATCGAGCTTTCGGCGATCGACGGCATGAGCGAGCACCTCGTGCTCTCGCGCTGGAAGGAACTCGCGCCGGCGATCAGATCGCTCTCGGCGGAGTTCGGACTCGCGCTCCACGCCATGGAACAGCCCTCGCAGGATCCCGCGACGATGGAGTTGGCCTTCCAGGCCGCGACCGAGATCGGGATCCCGATCGTCAACTGCGGCCCCGGCGGCAAGTCGGAGGACCGCGAGGCCTGGACGCAGGTCATCGACTCCCTTGGCAGGCTCGCCGACCGGGCGCAGAGCTACGGCGTCACGCTGTGCGTGAAGGCCCATGTGGCCGCGAGCATCTACAACACGCCGACCACACTGCAGGCGATGAAGGAGATCGCGTCGCCCGCGTTCGGGATCGACATGGACCCCTCGCACATCCACCGCTCGGGCGAGAACCCGGTCGAGGCCATCGCGGCCGTCGTCTCGCGCGTGAAGCACGTGCATATCCGCGACTGCAAGGGCCGTCAGCAGAACCCGGGGCTCCCGCCCGACCAGGCCAACGGCCGGGGGGACATCGACCTGCTGGGCTACCTCCGCGTGCTGCATGAGCACGGCTACGGCGGCCCGGTGGATCTGGAGATCATCGGCGCGAAGGAACTGAGTCTCGTCCAGTGCGCGGTGATCGCGGCGGAGTCCCGCGGCCACATGCAGGCGTGTCTCCAGGCGTGCGGCGCGCGGTAGAAGCGGTACCACTCAGCGAGTAGGCGGGGTCGGGCCCTCGGGTCCGGCCCCGCCGGCTAGAGCAAAGAGCGACGACCTGCGGAGGGTTCCCCCTCCGCACCACCCGAGGCGATCGCCATCGGGGCCGAAGCCCGTACGCC
>CAZRDB010000168.1:0-11205 GCA_964598695.1 uncultured Armatimonadia bacterium | reverse complement strand
CACCGCTGATGCGCGCGGCCGACGTGCTCGCCCTTCCCTCGCGGCGCGAGGGCTTCGGGCTGGTGCTCCTCGAGGCGCTGTCCGAGGGGCTCCCGGTGGTTGCGACGGCGGTCGATGCGGTGCCGGGCCTGATCCGCGACGGGGAGGAGGGGCTGCTCGTGCCGGCCGAGGAGCCCGAGGTGCTGGGCGCGGCGCTGCGCAGGCTCGCGCTGGACCCGGCCCTGCGGGCGCGGCTGGCGGCGGGGGCGCGCGCGAAGGATCTCTCGCCGTGGTCGATCGAGCGGACGGCGCATGCCTACGAGGAGTTGTACCTCGAACTCGCACGGGGTTAGCGCGGGGGGCTACGGAAGCGCGACGCCGCTCTGCGCGAGGGTCGCCTCATAGAGCGCCTCGTAGCGCTCCACGCAGGAGCGGACGTCGAAGCGCCGATCGGCCGCCCCCTGGGGCGCGGCGGCGGTCCGCCGGACGGGGCGATCGCGCGCGACGCGGAGGATCGCGTCGTGGAGGGCATCGGCGTCGCCGGGGGGGACGGAGACGCCCACGGTGTCGTCGACCATCTCGGCGACGCCGCCCACGCCGGTCGCGACGACGGGCAGGCCGGCGGCGTAGGCCTCCATGACGGAGATCGGCCGCCCCTCCCAGCGGGAGGGCAGCACGAAGAGGTCGGCCGCCTGGAGCAGGGCGGGGATGTCGTTGCGGTGGCCGAGGAGGCGGACGCGCTCGCCGAGCCCGGAGCGGGCGATGCGTTCCTCGATCGACCGGCGGAGGTTGCCGCCTCCCGCGAGGAGGAAGACGACGCGGTCCTCGGGGCGGAAGCGCTCGGCGGCGGCGAGCAGGTTCATGTGGCCCTTGGGGGCGGTGAGGCGGGCGACGGTGAGGCAGACGAACTCGTCGGTCAGCCCCAGCGCGCGGCGGGCTTCGTCGCGCGCGGCCGGGTCGACCTTGCGGATTCGCTCGAGGTCGATCCCGTTCTCGACGACGGCAAGGTCGCCGACCGCCATCCCGCTGGTGCGGAACGACTCGGCGACTTGGTTGCTGCAGGCGACCGTCTTGACGCGGCGCGTTCGCTTGAGCATCTCGTGGTAGATCCAGGCGAGCAGCCGGCCGCCGGGGTCGGTGCGGTCGACGAAGTAGGCGGCAGAGCTGTGGAGGGTCGTGAGCACGGCAGGCACGCGGTTGCGCTCGGCCCAGGTGCGCCCGAGGCAGTCGGCCAGGGTCAGGTGGGTGTGGAGGACGTGGGGCCTGAGTTCCGCCAGTCGCTTCCAGAGGCGCCGCATCCCGAGGAGGTCGGCAGAGCAGCGGAGGCCGACGGTCTCGGTGGGGATGGGGCAGGCCGCGATCTCGTCGTGCTGGGCGTCGTCGGCGAGGAGGTAGAGGAGGCGTACCTCGAAACGGGTGGTGTCCCAGTACGGCGCCATATCGAACAGCAGGCGCTCCGCACCACCCGGGGCCAGGGAGTTGATCAGGTGAACGACACGGATGCTCATCGTCTCGGGCTACCCCGCAGAAGGTCATCATATAGCAAACCATAGGCGTGCACCATCGCCTCGATGCTGAGGTTGTCGGTGGCCCTCCCGCGCGCGGAGGCCCCCATCCGGGCCCGCAGCTCGGGCTGGCGCAGCAGGTGGAGCACCGCCCGGGCGGCGCCGTCGAGGTCTCCCTGCTCGACGACGAGGCCGTCGACCCCGTTGCGGAGCGTGTCGCCGACGCCTCCCGCGAGCATAGCCACGACGGGGCACTCGGTGGCCATGGCCTCGATGACGGTGAGGGGGAAGCCTTCCTTTTCGGAGGTGAGCACGAAGACGTCGAACGCGCCCATCACCGTCGGCACGTCGTCGCGATGGCCGAGGAAGTGGACCTCAGCGCCGAGCTGCCGGGCCCGCTCGCGGATCTGGCCGAGGGTTGCGCCGCCGCCGGCCGTGACGAACAGCGCCTCGGGCCACTCGCTCTGCACGCGTTGGGCGATCTCGATGAACCGGTCGAGACGCTTCTCGGCCGAGTGGCGGGCGACGGTCCCCACGATCGGTCGCTCGGCCGGGAGCCCGAGGGCGCGCTTGGCCACTGAGCGGTCGGCCGGCGGGGGGTAGGCGCTGACGTCGACGCCGTTCTGGATGACGCGCAGCAGCTCGGGGGGAAGCCCGACGTGGTCGCGGACGTAGCGCCGTGCCGCCTCACTGACGCAGACGACGGCATCGGACGACCGCGCCGTCCGGCGGTTGACCCACTCGCGGAGCGGGCCGTCGAAGAGGACGCTGTGTTCGGAGGTGACGACGGCCGGCACGCGGCAGTGGCGGCCGACCCAGCGGGCCAGCATGTTCGATCGCCAGAGGAAGCCGTGGATGACCTCGGGCCGGAACCGGCGCGCAAGCGCGGCCAAGCGCAGGGGGCCGCGCGGGTCGATCTGGCAGGCGGCGCCGAGGGTCTCGACCGGTACGCCGGCCTCTCGGAAGCGGGGCAGCATCGCGCGGTCGCGACCGATCGAGGCGACGAGGCACTCATAGCGGGAGGGGTCGAGGCCGGCGGCGAGGCTCAGAAGGACCTTCTCCGCGCCGCCGACCCCCAGGTTGTTGATGACGAACAAGACGCGCGTCATGGTGCTCCCGAATCCGTCACGCACGGCGCGCCGGGTCGCCTCAGTTGGCCGCGGAGCGTTCCACCACGCTGTATCCGGTCGCGAGGCCGAGGCCCATGCTCTCGGAAGTCGCGAGGTAGGTCGTGTCGAAGGCGTCCTTGAGGTCGTCGTGCAGCGTGCGCTCGGCCTCGACCATCTGCGCGGCGAGCGCGTCGATGGCGACGGGGTCGGTGCTGGCGAGCAGCAGGTTGGGGGTGCGCTCGGGGAAGGTCAGGAACTCGTGCGGCTCGTGGTACGGCCCTTGGTCGTAGATCGCGAGCAGGCCGTCGATCACGCACAGGCGGACCTTCGGGCCGATGAGCGGGTCGGCCCACAGCTCGGGCACGATCTGGTCGACACGCGTCGGGAGGCAGCGGCCGGCCGGCAGCGAGAGCGGCGCGAGCAACGAGCCCTCGAGCCGCAGCTCGGTGGCCTGGTCGTTGCCCGAGGCGAACAGCACCTGGCCGCCCCCGATGCCGATGTCCATCGCCTGAAGGCCCTGGCACTGCGCCTGGGCGGCCTCGACGACCTGCTTCGAGGTGTAGGTTCCCGGCGCGAGCTTCAGGGAGGTCGAGAGGCCCTTGTCATCGGCGAAGCCCAGGCTGCACTCGCCGTCGATGGTCCACGGTCCGCTCTTCTGCGAGCGCGCCCAGGGCCCGTGCGAGTGCAGGTCGAGCGCGACCTCGACCGCGCCGTAGAAGTTCTTCATCACGCCGCAGGAGCCCGTCAGCGGATGGGCCTTGAGCTGCCCCATGCTGATCAGGTGGTCGGCCTCGCTCAGTACGCGCTGGACCGGGAAGCCGGACTCGTCCGAGGGGTGGGCGAGATGCACGCGCGACCCGGGGTCGATCTCCCACTGCTCGGGCGTGTAGGTCTCCTTGACCGTGCACAGGCCGTCGAGCGGCTCGCGCAGGTAGCGAAGCGGGGCGTTGTCCCAGACCGTGACCTGGTCGGCGCTCACGGGGGCGCCCGCCGTGGTGGCGAGCGACCGCACGAGCTGGACCATCGCGAGGATGGAGGCGGCGGTGGTGCCGATCGAAGGAGGGCCGGCCATCGAGTTGACCTTGATCACGATCCGGTGGTCGGGCGCGATCGGGGGGAAGAGGCTCTGGAGCGCCTCGACGGCCGTCGGCTTGCCGGTGAGCGAGGCGATGGCGTCCTCGAGCATCGCGCGGACGACTGCGGGCTGGGGCTCGAAGTCGACGGTCGCCCGCGGATCGCGCGCCCGCACGACGCGCCCCGTCAGGCCGTTCGCCGGCTGCGCGATACAGCGCGGGACAACCCCGGCCGCGAGGGCGACTCCCGCCGCGGTGCCTAAGAAACGACGACGGGTCCATTGCTGAATGTGCTCCACGTTCGCATTCTCCATCCCGATCCGTGTTAGGCCCAGAGCGCTGCCGGCAGCTCCGCGAAGCGCGCGAGCAGGCCGGGGGCCAGTGAGCCGAGCTGTCCATCAAGGCCGAACGCACGAGCCCCGCTCAGGGTTGCCATGAGCAGTGCGTCTTCCGGGGAGAGGGCGGTGCAGTGCGCGAGCGTGCAGCCGATCTCCTCCCGCATGTCGAGCCCTTCGTTCGAGACCAGTCCATCGGTGCCGATGCAGACGTTGACGCCGGCGCGCAGCATCGCGGCCGCGGGGTGGGGCGCGTGCCGGAAGTGGCGGTGGCTCCGTGGGCAATAGACGACGGAGGCTCCCTTGCGCGCGAGGAGGGCGAACTCCTCCTCCGCGATGTAGTTGCCGTGGAACAGCACCGCGCGCGTGAGGGTGTCGAGCCGGTCGAGGTGCGCCACGGGAGTCGTGGCGTCGGGGTGGCGGAACTCCCGCGGGTCGGCCTCCATCTCGCGGAGGTACTCCCGCACGCGGCCCGTCCCGTCGCGGAGGAACTCGACCTCCTCGAGCGTCTCGGCCAGGTGGATCGCGAAGGTGCGCCGCGCGGCCAGAGCCGCGGCGTAGGCCCGTCGGATCACTGCGGGGTGGGCCGTGTACGGCGTGTGCGGCTCGATCGCGGAGGGTCGCCCGGCGGCGGTGTCCTCGGCGAGGAGCCGCAGCGCGCTCGCGAGGAACGGCCGATCGGCGCCGTCGGCCGCGAGCGCGATCACCTCGTGGACGCGGACCACAAGCGCGTCGGAGTCGGCCTCGGCGCCCCACAGAGTCGTGTCGGCGATGGCGGCCGCGCCGCTCTCGGCGAGCATCCGCGCCCCGTGGGTGGCCGCGCGCGAGAACGCCGCGAGGCCCTCCGCGCGCATTGCCCGGCTGCGCGAGGAGACTGCCTCGAGCCAGGCGGGGAAGGAGCCGTCGAAGACGATCGTGCCGTGATCGGTCAGCTCGAGGTGGGCGTGGGCGTTGACGAAGCCCGGGACGAGGTGGACATCGCCGTGGTCCACAACCGGCCAGCCGTCGCCGACCTCGCCACGCAGCTCGGGCCAGCGTCCCACGCGGCGGATGATTCCCCCCTGCTCGAGAACGCAGCCATCGTCGATCGGGGGGGCGCAGACCGGATGCACCCGAGCCGCGCGGTGCGCGACCGGGCCCGCCGGGAGTCCCGATCCCGCTACCGTCCGACCCACTCGCGCCAGTCCCCTCCGATGGTCCCGCGCTTCTGGTAGCGCTCCAGCAGCCGCCGGCAGTGGCACGGCGCCGGCTCCTCGGCCGCCAGCCGCTCGACGAAGCCGGCGAAGCCCTCGACCGCGGCATCGACCGCGCGCTTCTCCTCCGCCGTGAGCAGCCCCTCGAACAGGACTCCGGGCTGGAAGGCGCGGTCGACCATGCCCTCGGCGTAGTTGGTGATGTAGCAGGCGGCGGCGTAGCACATCGCGAGTTCCTTCGCGAGGAAGACCTCGGGGCAGAGGGTCATCCCGACCAGGTCGGCGCCGAGGATTCGCAGCTTGCGGATCTCGGCCGGCGTCTCGAGCCGTGGGCCCTCGGTGCAGGCGTACACCGCGCCGTCGCGCACGGCCGTGCCCGAGCCGGCAAGCGCGGCGAGCACGCCGGCACGCAGCGTGGGGCAGAAGACGGGGCTCTGGCGGATGAAGCCGAGGCCGCCTCCCGTGAAGAAGGTGTCGTCGCGGGCACGGGTCTCGTCGAGCACGTCGTCCGGGACGACGTACTGGCCCAGGGCGAGCGTCGCGTCGAGGGCGCCGGGCCCGCTCCAGCCGACGACGCGCTCGGCGCCGAGGTCCCGGAGGGCGTAGAGATTGGCGCGGTAGTTCACGAAGCGGGCGGTGCGGTGGTAGCCGCGCTCGCCATGGCGGGAGAGGAACAGCACCTCGGCGGCGCCGGCGGCGAGGCGGTGGACGGGTGCGCTGGGGCCGAAGGGCGTCTCGCGGGGGCCGAGGGTCTCGCGGAGCGTGAAGGCGCCATGCTGCAGCAGGTCGTAGGCCCCGCTGCCGCCGATCACCGCGAGATGCGTCACTTCGCTCGGCCCCCTATCTCTCCGGCGTGCGCTAGGTTCGCTCGAGGGCCGTGACCTCGGCCTCGAACAGCAGCTCGTCGCGGCAGACGTCGGCCAGGACGTAGCTCCCATGCGCGAGGCGAGCCGAGCGGGCGGCACAGAGCGCGCGCACGGTCTCGCCATCGCCCCGGCGCTTGACGAAGAGGGTGGCGTTGACCACGTCGTCGAGGTCCATGCCGCAGGTGCCGAGCAGGGCCGCGATCTTGTCCAGCGTGCACTCCGTCTGCGCGGCGATGTCGTTCTCGTGGATCGACCGGCCGTGCTCGTCGATCGCGGCGGTGCCGGAGATGTAGGCGGTCGTCAGGCCGCCGTCGCTGATCGCCATCCCGCGCGAGAACGAGGAACCGTAGCTGTAGGCCTCGTTCTGGGCCGGGTTGTGGAGCTGGACCATCGCCTCGTCGCGTCGGTCGCCCGAGAGTGCGACGAGATCCATCGAGCAGGCGACGGAGGGCTCGACCCGGCCCAGGATCCCGGTGCTCGCGGGCAGGGGGGGCATCCCGGGTCCGCCGAGGCGCCACTCACCGTAGAGTCGGGTGCGGACCTCGTTGAGCGGGCTGTACCACTCGAGGATCCGGTTGAGGTAGAGCCAGGTCCGGGCGACGCGGTCGAACCGGAGGCTCTCGGCCCCCAGCAGCGACTCGGCCCGCCGGAACATCGCCTCGCACTGCGCGGCTGGTTCGGCGCCCGCCGGCGTCCCCGCGATGCCGCCGAGGTAGTGGTAGCCAAGGCCGTCGGAGGCGACCTCGACACCGACCGGCTGGCCGTCCGCACGGAGGGTTCGTGTGGGAGCGCCGGCCACCGCGTAGACGTGGACCCCGGCATAGGTGCCGCCCAGGATCGGGGCGCCCTCGATGTAGTGGAGCGGCCAGGGCGCCTCGGCGAGCGCGCCACCGAGTGCGTCGGACCGTGCCGAGAGGTAGGCGTCGCGGCCGTCGAGGCGGCCGAAGACGCGCTCCTGCACGATGCGGGCGCTGTGCTCGGAGACCGCCCGCTCGATTGCCTCGGCCATCCGCCGGGCCTGGCGCTCGGGGCTGCCAAGCGCGGGGTCGGGCGTGCAGGTCAGGTAGAGGTCGGTGCTCTCGCCTCGCCGTGCGACGAACAGGGCAGAGTCATCGGCCGTGGTCTCAGCCACGCTCAGTCCGGTCTGTTGGGCCGCGATGGGAAGTCACGCTCCTCGTGCCGAATTCGGGCGGAGTCGACAGTCAGCGCCCTATCGAGTTCGCTGCAGCCTCCGCTTGCTCGGATCGTCCGGTGGTACGAAATCGAGCGAGATGTCGAGTGCCGTGACCGAGTGGGTCAGCGACCCAACCGATATCAGGTCGACACCTGCCTCGGCCACCTGTTTCGCCGTGGCCAGGGTCACACCGCCCGAGGCTTCCAGCAGCGCGCGCCCGTTGACGAGTTCGACGGCGCGGCGGAGCATCGGCGGATCCATGTTGTCGAGGAGGATGACGTCCGTCTCGGCGTCCAGTGCGTCCTGAACCTGCTCGAGGCTTCCGCACTCGACCTCGATCCGGAGCAGATGGGGCGCCCGGGCGCGGGCGGCGGCGACGGCCGGCTTGATCCCGCCGCAGGCCTCGACGTGGTTGTCCTTGATCAGGATGCCGTCGGAGAGGCTGAAGCGGTGGTTGGCGCCGCCGCCCATGCGTACGGCGTACTTGTCGAGGAGCCGCCAGCCCGGGAGCGTCTTGCGCGTGTCGCAGACGCGTGCCTTGGTGTGCGAGACGACCCGGACCAGCTCGAAGGTCGCGGTCGCGATGCCGGAGAGGCGCTGGAGGAAGTTGAGCGCGGTGCGCTCGGCCGCGAGGATCGAGGTGGCCCGGCCCGCCACCGTCGCGAGCGCGGCGCCCTCGCCCGCGTGGTCGCCGTCGTCGACGTGGCACTCCCAGCCGAGGGTTGGATCGATCCGGTGGAGGACGGCCTCGACGAGGGGGAGGCCCGCGACGACGCCGTCACTCTTGAGCCGGAAGACGCCCTCCTCATACTCCGAGCCGCGCAGGGCGCAGTCGGTGGTGAGATCCCCGTGGGGCATGTCCTCTTCGAGCGCCAGCTCGATCAGCCGGCGGACGTGGGGGTGGTCGGCGACGGAGTGGTGGGCGCGTACGCCGCGGCGGCCCTCACGCAACCGCCATCATGCGCTGGATCGCGCGCAGGGCCTTCGCGGCGGTGTCGGGCTCGACGGTGATGACGGGGTGGAGGTCCTGCAGCGCCCAGAGGACCTTCTCGAGGGTGGTCTTCTTCATGTTGGGGCAAACGGCGCGCGGGCTCACGCTGAAGAACTCCTTCGCGGGGTTCTCCTTGCGCATGCGGTGGAGGATCCCCTCCTCGGTGCAGACGATCACCTGCTGCCGTCCCGTCTGGCGGACGGCGTCGAGCATGCCGGAGGTGGAGTGGACCTCGTCGGCGAGGTCGACCACGCTGCTCGGGCACTCCGGATGGGCGATGACCAGCGCCTCGGGGTGCTCGGCGCGCGCGCGCTCGACGTCCTCGGGGCGGATCGCGACGTGGGTGGGGCAGTAGCCGGCGGCGAAGTGGAAGCGCTTCGCGACGTGGCGCGCCACCCAGCTGCCGAGCCACTTGTCGGGAACGAAGAGGATCTCCTCGGCCGGGATGGCCCGGCACAGCTCGACGGCGTTCGCGGAGGTGCAGCAGTAGTCGCTCTCGGCCTTGACCGCGGCCGAGGAGTTGACGTAGGTGACGACCGTGGCCTCGGGGTGCTCACCCTTGAGGCGACGCAACTCCTCGACGGTGATCATGTCGGCCATCGGACATCCCGAGCAGGCGTCGGGAAGGAGGACCATCTTGTTGGGCGAGAGGATGGCTGCCGTCTCGGCCATGAAGTGGACGCCGCAGAAGACGATGACCTCGGCCTCCGTCGTGGCGGCCTGCCGGCTTAGTCCGAGCGAGTCGCCGACGTACTCGGCGATATCCTGCACCTCGGGCGCCTGGTAGTTGTGCGCGAGGATGACGGCGTGGCGCTCCGCGCGCAGCCGCTCGATCTCCCGCACCAAGTCGCTCTGTCTCATCACGTGCTCCCTCCGCCTGCCTGCGCCCGCCCTACCGGGCCTCGCCGATGACGCGGTTGGCCCCGTCGACCTTGACGCCCTTCGGCCGGTGGTTGCGGGCCTCTTCCTCGTCCATCATGGCGCGGCAGAGGACGATCACGAGATCGCCGGGCGCTCCGAGCCGTGCGGCGGCGCCGTTGAGGCAGACCACGCCGGAGCCGCGCTCCCCCTCGATGATGTAGGTCTCGAAGCGGTCGCCCGTGTTGACGTTGACGACCTGGACCCACTCGTTCGGGAGGAGATCGGCGGCCTCCATCAGGTCGCGGTCGAGCGTGAGGCTGCCTTCGTAGTACAGCTCGGCCTGCGTGACCGTTGCGTTGTGGATCTTCGATCGCAGCATGAGGCGTTGCATCGTCGGTGACTACCCTTCCTCACGTCGCGGGCCCGAACGGGGCCCGTGGCGCACCAGCATCATACAACCTGCGGGGGGGCCGGCCCAAGGGACCGCCCCGGGCGTGCGGTCTCAGAGCGCCCGGGCGGCGACGAGGATCGCGGGCGAGAGCAGGATCCCCACTCCGTTGGTGAGCAGCCAGACGGTGTTGGCCAGATCGCGGTCGAGGTCGAACAGGTTGACGAGGACGAGGGCGAAGATCGCGGCCGGCATGCAGTTCTGGATGAGGATCACCCGCGACCACAGCGGCTCGGTGAGCCCGGCGCGGCCGAGCAGGGCGATCGCGGCCAGCGCCAGCGCCGGCCCGAACGCGAACTTGAGCAGGCCGATCGCGTAGGCGCCGCGCAGCGAGCTGCGGAGCCGGCGGAAGTCGAGGGTCATGCCGATCGCCGAGAGGTAGACGAACGTCGTGACCGGGACCGTGAAGCCGGGGAGGTGGCCCAGGACCTCGGGACGCGGCGGGCCGAAGAGGCTGAGCAGGATCCCGGCCGCGACGGCGAGCAGGCAGTTGCGGCCGGCGGGGTCCCGGAGGTTGTCGACCAGGATCCGCCAGCCCGAGACGCCTGAGCCGGCCGCGTAGGCCCGCCCGACGACCAGGCCGAGCGTGAAGAACAGGGGGTAGAAGTAGAGCGTGTAGAGCGAGGCCGCGGCGAAGCCCGCCTCGCCGGCCAGGACGAAGGCCAGGAATGTGCCGAACGTCGTCCCCTGGTTCGAGAACATGCTCGCGGCCACGAGCGCCCCGGCGCGGGGACGGGGGAGCGAGCGGGCGCGCGCGATGGCCGCCATCAGGACGGCCGGGATGCATGTGAGGACGGTCCCGACCGCCGGCAGCAGCAACACCCGGGTGTCGGCGAAGCTCTGCGCCCACAGCGCCAGCACGATGTTCAGCGGGTCGAGCCAGACGAGCCCCACCCGCGTGAGGCCCTTGGAGAGCGGGAGGCAGTCGCCGGTCCGGGCCTTGACCCGATAGCCGACAACCAGCGCCGTCGCCATCACGACGAGGGGGAAGCCGAAGGTGAGGAACTGGGCGAGGGACATCGGGGGGACCGCCTGCCTGGGAGCGCGAACGCGGAACTATACCACAGGCGCGACGCGCCGCTCGGCCGGCGGCAGTCAAGGAAGAACGGCCGGCAACGGCGAACCCCCTGTCAGTACACACGACAGGAGCCTCTCACCGATGAACCCGCGCGTCCTCCTCCCCCTGCTCGCCCTTGCCTCCGTGCTTGCCGCGGCCGGCTGTGGCCGCAAGCCCGCCGGCCCGACGCCCTCGGCGCCGGTGGCCTCCGCCGCCGCACAGCCTGCCGCCGCGCCGGTCGCGGCGGAGTCGACGGAGTCGGCGGGGCTGCCGATCGGCAACCGCAAGGACGCGGACGGCTACTACCTCTGCCCGGTCAAGGGAATCCCGATCCGCGACCTCGAGAACGCCCAGACCTGCGTCCACGACGGGATTCTCTTCTACCTCGACTGCATGGGCGCCAAGAACAAGTTCCGCAAGAGCCCGGAGGCCTACCTCTCGGGCGAGATCGCCCCGAAGGACTGTGGCGGCCAGCGGGAGTGCGTCGATGACCAGCCCGAGGTCGCCCCGGCGCCCTCGAGCTAACCGCCCCTAGCGCAACCCCTCGAAGTAGGTGAGCTGGGCGTCCTTGTCGGTGTCGCCGATCCCGTTCGGGAAGTGCTGCCACCACTTGC
>CAZRDB010000167.1:0-11268 GCA_964598695.1 uncultured Armatimonadia bacterium | reverse complement strand
TTGTACCTTCTTCTGCACCCGCATCTTTCTGCTCTCACCGAGTCTGAGCTGTTACGGCCGGACGAGGGGCGCGGAGGGCCGGCGCCGAAAGAGCAACTCGGACGGGAGGAACCACATGCGCACGAACGCCGGCTTGGCACTGTGCCTGGGAGTGCTCTTGGCTCTGCTGTGGCTCGGCTGCGCCGGCTCGCGCCCGGCGAACCCCCCTCCGTCGGCCGGCGCGGCGGCGCCCCAGGCCAAGAACCCGGTGGGCTCCGACGGCCCGCCGGGAGGATCATCGGCCGTGCAGGAGGCGATCGACCCGGAGTCGACCCACGGCACGGTGGGGCCGGGTGGCCCCGAGAGTTCCTACGTCTACACCCCGGTCGGCACCGACCGGTAGCACGGAGAGGCGTCACCCATGCTGGACTCCGGCACCATCGACTTCGCCTGCCCCGGCTGCGATGCGCGGCTGCGGGCCCCACTCGACAAGGCCGGCGTGCGCGGCCGATGCCCCCGGTGCGGCGCCGACCTGCGGGTCCCCGGGCCGCCGCGTGTCGCGACCCGGACCTTCCGGCAGATCGTGGTGGGGCTCGGCCTGCTGAACGCGGTCCTGGCGCTCGCCTTGTCGGTCGGCGCCTCGTGCCGGATGGACCGCTTCGGCGCCCTGGCGGCCAACCAGCCTTCCTTCGGCACCGCCGTGCTCCTGTGCATGCCGGTGACGCTCTGCTGGCTGATCGGCGGCGCGGTTCTCGCACGCTACGTGCTGAAGCGCCGGTTCGTCGCGGGGATCGGTCTGATGGCCCACACCGCGCTCGGGGCGTTCTACCTGCTGGCGCTCGTGCTGCAGGACGAGGCCCCGATCCCGCCGGCCGGCCGTACGGCGGGAGTGCTCCTCGCCGCCGCGGGCGTGACGCTGGCCTACATCGTTGGGGTGGAGTCCGGGCGGCGGCTCGCACGGCGCGAGCCCTCCCCCCGCGGCTGACCCGCACGACGTCTGCGCGCGGCGCGCGTCCGGCCCGCGCGGGCGACCCATGAGAGAGGGGTGCACCGATGTCGGAGGAGTCGGCCGACGAGCCGGTTGAGCTGTGCCGTCTCGAGGCCTACGCCGAGGCCGATCTGCTGGTCCAGGTGCTGCGGGATGAGACCATACCGGCCTCGCTGTACAACGCCGGGCCATCGGCCGGGATCACGGGAACGGCCTGCCTGGGCGACGGAATGGACCGCGCCTCGTGGGACTCGTGGGCGGTCCTCGTCCCCGCGAGCCGCCGCGAGGAGGCGGAGCGGATCGCGCGCGACTGGCTCTCGGCCACGCCCGTGACCGAGGACGATCCCGGCGCCTGAGGCTGCTCAGTCGGCCGGCAGGCCGACGAGGTAGAGCCCGGCCGGCAGCGGCTCCGCGCCGCCGGCGGCGGCGGGCTCGCCGGCGAACGCGAGGGTGCGGCCCTCGGGCGTCAGACGCCGTGCCTCTACCGCCACGCCGACCCACCACAGCGCCCCGTCCGACTCGACGACCGCTCGATCCCGCGCGTGCGCGGGGACGGTCGCGTCGATCGGGCCGTCGAAGCGGAGGAGGCGCTCGGCGCCGGTATCGAGTTCGAGCAGCGAGAGGCGGTCGGGCCGGCCGGCGGTGAGGCTCCGGGCGGTCACGAGCGCGAGGCGCGCGCCCGGGCACGGGAGGGCGGAGACATACTCCGCCACTTCGTCCGCCGGCTCGAGGAGCGGCGCGCCGTGCCGGTCGGCGGCCCACAGACGCACCGCTCCGGCATCGACCGCGAGCAACTCCTCGCCCATCGCCGACACCCTCGTCAGCGTGGAGTTGGCGGTCGCGAGCGCCAGCGGACGGGGCTCCCCGCCTCCGTCCGTTGCGTAGGTGACGACCTCGCGCTCACCGTAGACGAGCAGGCTGGCCCGCGCGGGCCACGGGGCGTGGCCGACCGGGCCGTCGGGGCTGGGCAGCCGGCGGACGGAGAGGTCGCCCTCGCAGGAGAGCACCCACCAGCGGGCGCGGTCGTCGAGCCAGCCGACCCGGACTCCCTCGTCGAGCCACAAGGGCGGCCCCACCACGCCGACGCAGCTCGGGCCGGCCGCGATGGGCAGGCCGTCGGAGACGCGCGCGACGGCCACCGACCAGCCGAAGTCGCCCGATTCCAGGTAGGCGATGCGGGTCGCGTCGGGCGACCACACGGGCCGGCTCGCCGCAAAGGGGGAATCCGTGAGCCGCGCCGGCGCGCTCGCGCCGGGGAGGCCCAACGCGAGCGCGATCTGTGCGAGCAGGAGCAGCATGGGAGCCTAGCTCAGGGCCGCGAGGACCCTGGCCGCGGCCTTTCCGGCGCGCCCGGCCGACTCCTCGACCGGCAGCGCCGTCAGCTCCTTGCCGAAGGTCTCGACGCCCAGGTAGTCGGTGTAGCCGATCGCCCGCAGCGCGCCGAGGAAGCCGGCCAGGTCGATGATCCCCTCGCCCGGCAGCAGGCGCTCGAAGTCGATCTGCTCATCGCGGGGGCGGTCGGGCGCATCGTTGAGGTGGACGTGCACGACCTGCTCGACGCGGAGCGCCTCCAGCTCGGCGACCGTGTGGCCGGCCGTGTGCCAGTGGAAGCTGTCGACGAGAAGGCCGAGGTTGGGTTCCCCCATCTCGGCCTCCAGCTCGAGGAGCTGATCCATCCGGTAGACGAAGTCGTGGGGCGCCGTCCGGGAGGTCTTGGGTCCGACCCACTCGAGCCCGAGCCGGCAGCCGTGGTCGCCCAGGACCTTCGCGCACTCGCCCAGCCGGGCCACGGCCATCTTCCGGAACTCCGCGACATCGGTGTCGATGCTGGGGATGATCCAGGTGCAGCAGCGGGGGCAGTCGAGGCTGCGTGCGGCCTCGGCAAGGGCGGGCAGCTCCGCGAGGCCCTCGGCGAATGTCTCCGCCGAGCCGCGCCACTCGACGGTGAGGCCCCAGCAGGCCGGCGCGACGCCGTGGCCGGCGAGGAACTCCTTGGCGCCGCCCAGCGAGCGCGCGGCGATCAGCTCCCGCAGTGCGTGGGCGCCGGTGTCGACGCCGGCGAACCCGGCGCGCTCGGCAAGGAGCACTTGCTCTTCGAACGACAGCGCCTGGCCGAGGATGGCTCCGTTGAGCGAAGGCTTCACGAGGGACTCCTCCTACGAGTTGGTGAGGTCCCATTTCGAGGGGCCCGGCACGCCACCTCCGCCGATCGCGGGACGGGTCGGCGGCAGGTATGGCGCACGCCTCCCCGAACGGCCAGTGGACGGATCCGAGAGGATGTGCCCGACCATGCTGCTCACGCTCCCCCTGCCGCTTGCGGCGACCCTGCTCCTCGCGCCCGGCTTCCAGCCCGCGGCGCCCGGCGATCCGATGGTCGTCACCGCCGGCAACGACGTCGGCTGGCAGGTGACCTCGATCGAGGAGGCCGCGGTGGCCTTCCGCGAGCGCGGCGAGCTGCGGCGCGACCCGGGCGCCGTCATCGAGCACTGGACCCAGCGCGGGGCCCTCTACCGCGCGCACGGGGTCACGGCCTTCGAGCCGTACGTGAAGTGGATGCTGATGGAGCCGCGCGAGGGCGAGTGGGATCCGAGCTTCTACGACGCGGAACTCGAGCAGTTCACCCTCCACGGCCTGCGGTGGGTTCCGTTCCTCATCGCCGGCCCGGCCTATGCCACGCCTGCCTGGTTCAAGGAATCCGACGAGTCCGTCTTCGCGGTCGACCTTGCCACCGGCGACGTGAGCCGGGACCAGTCGATCTGGAACCCGAACCTCCGGCCGCGGGTCCGGGCCTGGCTCCAGCGCTTCTTCGCCCACTATCGGCCCGAGGAGATGCAGGCCGTCCTGCTCGGCATCAGCGGTGTCTTCGGCGAGTCGATCTACACTGCGGGTGGCAACGGGTGGACCACCATCTGGGACGGCGACTACCCCCAGCACTTCGGCTGGTGGTGCGGGGACCGCTTCGCCGAGGAGAGCTTCCGCCGGGCGATGGCCGACCGCTACGGGACCATCGATGCGCTCAACCGCGCCTGGGGCGTCCAGCTCGAGGGGTTCGAGGCCCTTAGGCCGTTCGTGCCGGACGCGAGCCACTCCGACCGGGCGCGACTCGACATGACCCGCTGGTACATGGGCTCGATGACCGAGTACGCCGAGTGGTGGGTGGCGACCACGCGCGAGCTGGCCCCCTCCGTGCCGATCCTGCTGTGCACCGGCGGCGGCGCCGACCCCGAACTCGGAGCCGACATGGCGGCCCAGACGAAGATGGTCGCCCGCCACGGCGCGGGGATGCGGATCACGAACGAAGCCTCGGACTACGCCGCCAACTTCCACATCACCCGGCACATTTCGAGCGCCTCGCGCCTCTACGGGACCTACTTCGGCTACGAGCCGGCGGGGGAGGTCTCGACCGACGGGATCGTCGCGCGGGTGTACAACGCCGTCGCCGCCGGCGCGTGGGAGTTCTTCCACTATGACAACCCGCCCGACGGCGAGCGCGGTGAGCGCTACGACCGCTACCTCGACCTCCTGCGCGTGCGCGAGCCCGTGGTGGAGGCCGGCCTGTTCTGGCCCCGAACCAGCGTCGACCTCAAGGCGGCGCGCAACCTGTGGCCGCTCGGCGGACTGGTCCGTGACGCGGTCGACATCGACTACATCGACGAGGGCATGATCGAGGACGGCGCGCTCGAGGGCCTCCGGCTGCTCGTCTGGGGCGCGGGAGCCGTGACCGAGCGTCCCGCGGCCGACCGCATCCATCGGGCCGTCGAGGGCGGTCTGACGCTCGTGGTGCCCCGGGGGTGGAGCGCCCGGACGCCCGAGGGGGAGGCGCTCTTCCCGAGCGGCCTCGTCGCGCCGGCGCGGCCCGGCTACGGCCAGTTCCCCGTCGCCTCCATGCCCGAGCGGAGCGCCGTCGAGCCCTGGCGCGAGGGGGAGTTCCACGGCCCCGAGTCCGACAGCCTGTGGGGCGCCGGGGTCAGTATGTGCTGGACGGCTGGCGGGATCCGAATCCATGTGCCTCTGCCGGCCACGCCGTGCCGCGTGCGCCTCCCGTTCTACGTCGGCCGGCTCGCGGAGCCCGCGCGCTTCCTCGCCGACGGGGTCGAGGTGAGCGTCGCCCCGGCGGGCACGAAGGCGGAGCTGCTCCTGGCGCGGCCCGAGGGCCCCGAGGGACGCATCCTGACGATCGAGTTGGTCGCGGGGTCGTGGGTCCCGGCCGAGGCGGGCGAGAACGATGACACACGCCGCCTGAGCGTCGCCTTGCGGGACCTGCTCATCGAGGAGCCGATCGCCGCGACCGCGAAGGGTCCCGATCCGGTGCTCGAGGTGCATCCCATCGGGGAGGGCGCCGTCGTCGTGACGAGTGGGGCGGACCCGCAGTCGGTCGCCCGTGCCGTGGGGGCGCTGGTGCGCGGGGCCGATCGCTACCGCGTCGCGCCGCTCTCGGCCGAGGCCGCGGCCGACGGAGCCGCGGACGGGGTGTTCCTCGCGGTGACCACGGCCGATCTGCTGCTGTACAACCGCAACAACGAGCCGCGGAGCGTCGCGCTGCCCTCGGGCGCCGTCGAGATCCCGGCCCACGGGATCGTGAGCGTACCGCGGTGAGGCCCGAGCGGGCGACCTCCTGATCCCGGCCTCCGGGCACCATCGCGGCACGGATTCCTCCACCTGTGACGAGGGAGGGCCGGGATCGGACGCCGCGCCTACAATACACCGTTGCGGGTTGTCTGCGACGGGCTCCGGCTCTGCCCGCCCGATCCCCCCCCAAGGGGGCCTCGCACAGCCCCGCGAACGCACCCCGTGCTCCGGCCGCGCCCTCCGGCCCTCCCCACCGGAGGGCGCGCCAACTCCCACAAGGCCCCCAGGGCGCTCCGCGAGAACCTTGACACGAGAAGGCGGCCCAGCTAAGAAGGCCACTCCTGACGACGTACCGGAGGAGACCATGCCGCAACAGCGAGGGTTCGGCACGACCGCTCTGCACGCGGGCTATGCGCCCGAGGGCCACAGCGGCGCCGTGATCCCCCCGATCTACCAGACCGCAGCCTACCACTTCGAGAGCGCCGAGTACGCCGCCCGTCTGTTCGCGCTCGAGGAGAGCGGCTTCACCTATTCCCGCATGGGCAATCCCACCAACCAGGTGCTCGAGCGACGGCTGGCCGAACTCGAAGGAGGCAGCGCCGCCCTCGTGCTGGCCTCGGGACAAGCGGCAACGGCCGCAGCGGTCCTGTCGATCACCTCGGCCGGCCACAACCTGATCGCCTCGCGCACCCTGTACGGCGGCACGATCGGCCTGTTCCGCAACACCCTCGGCCGCCTCGGCATCGAGACCCGGTCGGTCGACTTCGCCGATCTCGAGGCCGTGCGGCGGGCGATCGACGGCTCGACCCGCCTGCTGTACACCGAGACCATCGCCAACCCGTGCAACGAGGTCGCCGATCTCGAGGCCCTCGCCGCCGTGGCCCGGGAGGCCGGGATCCCGCTGGTGGTCGACAACACCGTGACCTCCCCGTACCTGCTACGTCCGATCGAGCTGGGGGCCGACATTGTCGTCCACTCGCTCACCAAGTTCGTCGGCGGGCACGGCTCGACGATCGGGGGCGCGCTCGTCGAGAGCGGCCGGTTCCCCTGGGACAACGGCCGCTTCCCCGAGATCTCCGAGCCTGATCCCGCATACGCCGGCGCCTGCCTGTGGGAGCGCTTCGGCAACGGTGGGCAACCGGGCGGGACCGCCTTCACGGTGCGGGCGCGGATGAGCGTCCTCCGCGACCTCGGCCCCAGCCTGGGCGCACACGACGCCTGGCTCCTGCTGCAGGGACTCGAGTCACTCCATGTGCGCATGCCGCGCCACTGCGAGAACGCTCTGGGCCTCGCCCGGTGGCTCGAGGGCCACGAGGACGTTGCCTGGGTGAACTACCCCGGCCTGCCCTCCCACCCGTGCCACGCGCTGGCCCGGCGGATCCTCCCGCGCGGGTACGGCGCGATCGTCGGCTTCGGCGTGCGCGGGGGCCTCGAGGGCGGCCGGCGCTTCATGGGCGCCGTCCGTCTGCTCAGCCACGTCGGCAACCTGGGCGATGCCCGGACCCTCGTGATGCACCCCGCTTCGACCTCCCACAGCACGATCAGCCCGGAGGCCCGCGCGGCCGCCGGAGTGACCGATGACTTCGTACGCATGTCGGTCGGCCTCGAGGATCTCGACGACCTCAAAGCCGACCTCGACCAGGCCCTGAAGGCGAGCAGAGACTCCTAGATGAGCGACCCCATCGACGCGCGAACCGGCCCACAGAGCACGCACCGCTACGAGCCCCCCGATTCGCCCGGATCGGTCGGCTGGACGCGCGCGCGGCGGGCCTGTCTCGCCACCGACGAGACCCCCCTCCGGCTCTCCTGCGGGCGCTCTCTGGCTCCCGTGGAGGTCGAGTACGAGACCTACGGAACGCTCTCGCCCGCGCGCGACAACGCCGTCCTGGTCTGCCCCGCGCTCTCCGGCGGGGCGCACTGCGCGGGCTGGATGGCCGATGCCGACGAACTCGGCCGCCCGTGGGAGAAGTCGCGGCCCGGCTGGTGGGATGAGTTCGTCGGCCCCGGCAAGGCGATCGACACCACGCGCTACTTCGTCATCTGCGCCAGCCTCCTCGGCGGGTGCTACGGCACCACGGGACCCGGCGATACCGACCCGGCGACCGGCCGGCCCTACGGCCTGCGGTTCCCGGTGGTCACCGTGGGCGACTGGGTCGCGCTGGAGGCGCGGCTGATCGACCACCTGGGCATCGAGCAGCTCCTGGCCGTCCTCGGCGGGTCGCTCGGCGGGCAGCAGGCGATCGAGTGGGGGATCCGCTTCCCCGAGCGGGTGCGCGGCGCGGCCGTGCTCGCCGCGGCCCCGTACCTCCCCCCGATGGGGCTCGCGCTCAACGTCGTGGCGCGCGAGGCGATCCGCAACGACCCGGCGTTCGCCGACGGCGACTACTACGCCGGCGCGCGCCCGGCACGCGGCCTCGGGGCCGCTCGAATGCTCGGCCACATCTCGTATCTCTCGGCCGCGAGCCTCGAACGCAAGTTCGGCCGGGCGCTCCAGGGGCGCGATTCGGTCGGCTACGGCTTCGAGGCCGAGTTCCAGGTCGAGAGCTACCTCGGCCACCAGGCTCGGGCGTTCGCCGAGCGGTTCGACGCGAACGCGTACCTGTACATCACGCGGGCGATGGACTACTACAGCGCGGCCGACTGGGGCGACGGCAACCTCGCCGCGGCCGCCCGCCGCGCTTCGTGCCGCTGGCTCGTGATGTCGTTCCACAGCGACTGGCTCTACCCGGTGGAGGACTGCGGCGCCTGGCCGCGGGCCCTCGAGGAGGCCGGGCGTCAGGTCCGTGAGGTCGTCGTGCCCTCCACCTACGGGCACGACTCGTTCCTGCTCGAGGTCGAAGCGGTCTCCGAGGAGATCCGCGCCTTTCTCGCGTCGCTTGCCCGCTAGCGGGGGCATACATACAGTGAGAGGCGCGCGCTTCGTGCGGCCTCCGGCTGGGAGGTGCGGTCGTGGGACCGGACGAGCAGACCGACGGCGGTTGCCGGCCGGCCGAGGAGCTGATCGAGGCCTGCGTGGCCGAGACCGACGAGGCCGGCCTCCTCAGGGCCAGCATCGCGTGCCTGGCGGCCCGTGTGCCGGGCGAGCGCCACGCGCTGATCGAGCTGCTCGACGGCGGTCGGCGCGCCCAGGTGATCGCGCTCGCCGAGGAGGGCACGCACCGGATCCACCCCCCCGCGGCCGGATTCGCCGTCGAGACGATGGAGGGCGTGGCCGAGATCGAGGCGGGCCGCTCCGTCCTGCTCCCCGACCTCTCCGGGGCTCGCTCGGCGACCGAGCGGTCGCTCCTCGCGGGCGAGCTGCGGTCGTCGCTGCGGATTCCCTTCCCCCTCGGCGGCCGCCCGGCGGGACTCCTGGTTGTCGGCCGGCGCGAGGCGGGTGCGTTCACCCGCGAGGAGCAGACACTGCTGGAGCGGGCGGCTCCCGCCCTGTCGCTCGTGCTCCGCGGCGCGCGGATGCTCCGTGAGGTCGAACACGTCGAGCGCGCGGTCGAGGAGCGCCTGCTGCACACAGACACCCCCGTGGTGCTCGTCGACAGCCTGACCCTCGAGCCGCTGCACGCGAACCGGGCGCTCCTCGACCTCCTCGGCTGCGCCGCGGAGGAGCTGCCCGCGCGCGGCCGGCTGAACTTGCTGGCGCCCCAGGAGCTGGGGGCCTTCCGGCGGTTCCTGCACGAGGTGCGGACGCGGGGGCGGGCGCGGGGGGCGTTCCGAATCGCGCCGGCGCCGGGACGCGAGGCGCAGCCCGCGATGGTGGAAGGCCGCGAGACCCTCTACCGCGGACGCGCGGCCTTCGAGCTGGCGCTCGACTGGGCGAGTGGCGCAGACCCCGAAGGGCAGGAGGCGCCCTGTTCGGCCCTCGAGACGATCGCCGAGGCGGTGCCGGACATCCTCTGGGAGATGGATCGTGACGGCAACTACACATACGTGAGTCCCGCGCTCGGCCGGGTGCTCGGCTACGCGCCGGAGACCTGGATCGGACGCTTCCCCGTGCTGGGCGTGGTCGAACCCGCCGAGGCGGCCACGGTCCGCCGGCTGCAAGAGCTGGTGCGCCAGGGCCGGCAGTCCCAGGGAGTGGAGTGGCGCGCGCGGACCATCGACGGCTGGATGGTCTGGTTCAGCACGTTCTGGGCCCCCGTGCGCGACGGCCGGGGCGAGCTGGTGGGCGCCGCCGGGGTGCATCGCGACATCAGCGCCTCGAAGCTCGGCGAGCGCCGGCTGCGCCGGCAGGAGGAGCTGCTCCGCACCGTCGTCGGCTCGGTCGACGCCTGCCTGCTCAGCGTACTGCCCGACGGGACCGTGGAGTGGGTGAACGACGCGGCACACGCGGCCTTCGGCCCGGGCGGCGAGGGGGCGTCGTGCGGGCTGTACGTTCTCGGTCCCGAGGGCGACCTCCCGTTCGAGAGCGTTCTGGAGGGCCGCACCGCCGTGAGCCTCGAGCTGACGGCCTGCAATGGCCGCACCTACGCCGCCGTGGCGCACCCGGTGTTCGCTCCGGACGAGACGCCGGAGCGCATGATCCTGCTCCTGCTCGACGAGACCGAGCGGCTCGAGCGCGAGGAGGCGCTCCGGCTGGCCGAGCGGCGGTACCGGACGGTCGCCGACTTCACGTACAGCTGGGAGTTCTGGCTCGACCCCGGGGGGAGCGCTCGCTACCACAGCCCGAGCTGCCTTGCCGAGAGCGGGTTCCGCCCGGATGAGCTGCCCGACCTGGAGTCCATCGTGTGCCGTGCCGCGACCCCGGAGCAGGCCGACGCGCTTCGGCGCCACCTGCGCGACGGCATCGGGGGGCGGTCGGAGTCGGACATCGAGCTGCCGTGGCGGCGGCCGGACGGGCGCGAGGTCTGGCTGTCGCTCTCGTACCAGGGCGTCTCGGACGAGGACGGCGCCCCCCTCGGCGTCCGCGGGAGCTTCCACGACTGCACCGAGCGGCGCGAGCTGACCGCGCGATTGGCCGAGCAGGAGCGCTACGCCGCCCTGGGCTCTGTCGCGGCCGGCGTCGCCCATCACTTCAGCAATCTGCTCAGCATCATCCAGGGCGAGGCGCAGCTTGCGGAGCTGAAGCCCGAGCCGAGGACGATCCCGCCGCGACTCCAGGAGATCCAGCGGTGCGTCCGTCAGGCGGCCGAGCACGTTCGGCGCCTGCGGGAGTACGCGGGCGAGCCGTTCACGCTCGACGATCCGGACCGCGCGACCCGGGCCGACGGCCTGGCGGCGCAGGCGCTGTGGCAGCTCGAGATGCTCGGCGTCGACACCGCCGGGGCAGGCGGGCCGGTCACGGGCGAGGTGGTTCGCGACTCGACGCGCACGGCGCGGGGGAGCCACTCGCTGGTGGAGCAGGCTCTCGAGGCCGTCCTCCGCAACGCGGTGGAGGCATGCGCGGCGGGGGGGAGCGTTCTTGTGCGGATCGCCGATGAGGGCGAGTGGTTGGTCTGCTCCGTCGAGGATTCCGGCGAGGGGATCGCCCCGGAGAACCTCGACCGGGTGCTGGAGCCCTTCTTCACAACGCGCGGCCCGCGGCGTGCCGGCCTCGGGCTCTCAAGCGCCTTCGGGCTCATCGCCCGCTGCGGCGGTGAACTGACGATCGGCTCACGGCCCGGGGGACCCACCGTCGTGCGGATCCGTCTCCGCGCCCTCCCCGAGGGGTAGGGCGGCGCCCGCAGGCCCTCCTCCGAGGTGACGGTCCGCCGGCCTGGGCGGCCTCAACATGGAAACCCGCCTGGAAGACGACGGGT
>CAZRDB010000166.1:0-11292 GCA_964598695.1 uncultured Armatimonadia bacterium | reverse complement strand
GGCGATGGCGGCAGGACGGGTCGTCCCAGAGGCCGCCGTAGGCGTTCACGAGCGTGTGGATGTGCGCGTCGGTCAGCCAGTGCGTCACCCAGCCGAGGGCGAACGCGCGCTCGGCTGGGCTGCGCGCCTCGGTCAGCAGCGCGAGGCAGAGCGCGCCGGTGCGGTCGTAGTGTGCCTCGGCGCCCGGCGCCGCGCGGTCGGCCGGGTCGGCGGCGACGAACGCGATGTCGGGCCCCGCCGCGCCCGCGAGGTAGGCCGCGGTCTCGGGCCCCACCTCGGCCGCCAGCGCGGGGCAGGTCTCCAACATGCGTGTCGCGGCATAGATGTGCCCGGGGATCCCGCTCGCCCAAGCGGCGCCGGAGAGCAGCCAGAGCGCAAGTGCAGGGACGCACGCGCGGTACGGCATGGCGGTCGCTCCTCACCTCGGAGTAGGCTCCGAGGCCCAGGTTCCCGCGGGGCCGCGGCGCCACCTTCGCGCCGTCGGGCCGGACTCGCGGGCGGCCGGCCCGAAGCACGCCCACTCGGGCGGACGGCGGTGGCGAGGTGACACACATGCCGGCCGAGATCATCTCCGTCGGGACCGAGCTGTTGCTCGGTCACATCACGGACACGAACGCGACCTTCCTCTGCGAGCGGCTCGCGGAGCGGGGCGTCGACGTCTACTACCGCTCGACGGTGGGCGACAACCAGCCGCGGATCGTCGAGGCGATCCGGCTCGCTCTCTCCCGCGCCGACATCGTGATCCTCTCGGGCGGGCTTGGCCCGACGACCGACGACCTGACGAAGGAAGCGATCGCCGAGGTGCTCGGCATGGCCCTGGTGCGGGACGCGGGCCTCGAGGCGGAGCTGCGGGCCCTCTTCGCCGGCCGGTCGTGGCCGATGGCCGAGTCGAACCTCAAGCAGGCCGACGTCCTGGCCGGCGGCGCGGCGATCCCGAACGCCTGCGGGACGGCGCCCGGGGTCTTCGCCGAGACCGAGGGCAAGCTGATCTTCGCGGTGCCCGGCGTCCCGCGCGAGATGGCCGCGATGGTGGAGGGCTGGGTGATCCCGGAGCTGCAGCGGCGAGGGCGGGCGGGGAGCTGGGTGATCCGCTCCCGGACGCTCCGGTTGGCCGGGATCGGGGAGTCGGCGGCGGCCGAGCGGGTGCAGGACTTGCTCACGGCGCAATCGAACCCTACAATAGCTCCTCTCGCGGGGGCGGGTGAGGTCAAGCTTCGCATCACCGCGAAGAGCCCGACCTGGGACGAAGCGAGCGAGCGGATCGCGGAACTGGAAGAGCGTGTTCGAGAGCGTCTCGGCGACCGGATCTTCGGGGTCGATGACGAGTCTCTGGAGCAGGCGCTTGTCGCGCGACTGCTGGGGCGTGGCCTCACGATCGCGACGGCGGAGTCCTGCACCGGGGGCCTCATCGGAAGCCGGATCACCGATGTGAACGGAAGCTCCGGGTGCTATGCCGGGGGCGTAGTGAGCTACAGCAATGAGGCTAAGGCAAGGCTGCTCGGCGTTCGCGAGAGCCTTCTCGAGGAGCACGGCGCGGTCAGCGCGCCGGTAGCTCGGGAGATGGCGGTGGGCGTGCGGCGGCTTTTCGGAACCGACCTCGGGGTCTCGGCGACGGGGATCGCCGGGCCCAGCGGAGCAACAGCGGAGAAGCCCGTGGGACTGGTCTACATCGCGGTAGCGTTCGGGGAGACGGTCTCTGTCGAGGAGCACCGGTTCGGCAACGACCGGCTGACGAACAAGTTCCGGACCTCGCAGGCCGCACTGGATCTCGTGCGTCGGGCCGTGCCGCCCGGCCTGTCCCCCTGAGGCCGCCGCACCGACCGTGGGCGTCCGCGCGACGCCGAGTGGTGTGCCGATAGTCTGTCGCCAGCCCGCGCTCGCGGACGATCCCGTGGAGAGCGGACAGCGCTATGCAGGCGTTACGGTGCTTCGTGGCAGTGCCGGTGGCAACACAGGCGCGAGACGGGCTCGTCCGGGTGCAGGACGAGCTGCGGACCGTCGTGCCGCGCGGCGTCCGCTGGGAGCGGGCGACCAACCTCCACCTGACCCTCAAGTTCCTCGGCGACGTCGAGGTGGGGCTGCTCCCGCGGGTGACCGAGGTCGTCGAGCGGGCGGCCGAGGCCGCGGGCCCCGCCGACCTCCGCCCCGAGTGCGTCGACGCCTTCCCCAACCCCGTCCGGCCCCGGGTGCTCGTGCTGCGCCTTCTCGACCGCGCGGGCTGCCTCGCGGCGCTCGTGCGGGCGCTGGAGGCCGGCTTCGCCGAGCTGGGCTTCGCGCGGGAGACGCGGGCCTTCCAGCCCCACCTGACGTTGGGTCGGGTCGAGCGCGGCGCGCGGATGGGCGACTTGGGCCCCGCGCTGCGGGAGATCGGCTGCGGCGATGTGCCCGCGATTCCGGCCGATTCCCTCGTGCTGTACCAGAGTGAGCTGTCGCCGCGTGGGGCGACCTACACGGCGTTGTGCGAGTACGGGCTTGTGGGGGATTCGGGGGACGAGGGTCCGCCGTAACCCGGGGCTTCGCGTGGGGTGTCGACCGAGTGGGAGGGGATCCCACTCACGAGGAGAGTGACGAGATGCGCAAGGAGACCGATCCGGCGGCGGACCGGAAGAAGGCCCTGGACGACGCGATTGCCGGGCTCGAGCGGAGCTACGGCAACGGAACGATCATGCGGCTGGGCGAGGCGCCGCAGGTGGTCGAATCGGGCGTGATCTCGACCGGCTCGCTGAGCCTTGATATCGCCCTGGGCGTGGGCGGCCTGCCGCGCGGGCGGATCATCGAGATCTACGGCCAGGAGTCGTCGGGCAAGACGACGATCGCGCTCCACGTGCTCGCCAACGCCCAGAAGGCCGGCGGGGCGGTCGCCATCATCGACGCCGAGCATGCCGTCGACCCGGTCTACGCCAAGGCGCTCGGAATGGACATCGACGACCTGATCATCTCGCAGCCCGACTACGCCGAGCAGGCGCTGGAGATCGCCGACGCGCTCGTGAAGAGCGGGGCGCTCTCGGCGCTGGTGATCGACTCGGTCGCCGCGCTGGTGCCGCGGGCCGAGATCGAGGGCGAGATGGGCGATCAGCATGTGGGCCTCCAAGCCCGGCTGATGTCGCAGGCGCTGCGCAAGCTCACGGGCTCGGTGAAGCGGAGCGGCACGTGCGTGATCTTCATCAACCAGATCCGTCAGAAGATCGGCGTGATGTTCGGCAGTCCCGAGACGACGCCGGGCGGGCGGGCGCTGAAGTTCTACTCCTCGGTGCGGATCGAGGTGCGACGCGCCGACACACTGAAGCGGGGCGAGGAGGCGATCGGGGTGCGGACCAAGGTCCGCGTCGTGAAGAACAAGGTCGCCCCGCCGTTCCGCAAGGCCGAGTTCGACATCGTGTTCGGCGAGGGCGTCTCGTGGGAGGGCGACCTCCTCGACCAGGGCGTCGAGCGCAAGATCGTGCAGAAGAGCGGCACCTGGTTCAGCTACGGCGACGAGCGCCTCGGCCAGGGCCGCGAGAACGCGCGCGAGTTCCTGAAGAGCAACCCCGATCTCGCCCTGCAGCTCGCGGAGCGGATCAAGACCGAGGCGGGGATCGGCCAGATCGCGGTCGTGCCGCCCTCGGAGGACGAAGAGGACCTGCCGGACGACCTCGGAGAGGAACTCGGCGGTCTCGAGTAGCACGCACCCGCCCGAACCGGGCGGGCACCGACCCGCCCCGCGGGGGTCGGAACGCGCGACGGAAGGGGAGTCGTGAGCGCGGGTGGGGCAACCTGCCCGCGGGGGAAGACCGGCGCGGAAGCGCCATGCACGGAGTCGCGCCAACGGCCAGACCCTCGAGCTGTGGGCGCGACGCAGCCCGGGCTCTCCGCGGCAGGCCTCGGGGCCGGCCGCGGACGAGGGGCCACGGGTCAGACTCGGGCGGGGAGCCGCCCTGGAGGTGATCGAGGATTACATACATCGGCATCATCATTGGAGCAGTGATCGGAGCGGCCGGTCTCGCCGCGGGCGCCTACCTGTGGAGCCGGGCCCGCTCGCTCTCGTCGGCGGGGCTGGAGGTCCTGGAGTCGGAGAAGTCGGCGATCGACCGCGACCGCGCGGCGCTCGCCAAGGAGACCGAGGCGCGCCGCAAGGAGCTGGACCTCGAGGCGAAGGAGACGGCGCTCACGTACCGCGCCGAGGTCGAGAAGGAGCTGAAGGAAGCGCGCGCCGATCTGACGCGCGCCGAGCGCAGGCTCGAACAGAAGGAAGAGGCCGTCGAGAAGCGGCAGTCGCGCCTGGAGGAGCAGGAGAAGGACCTCCGGACGAAGGAGGCCGAGACCGACCGGCGGGCCGGCGAGTTGCAGGAGCTGATCAACGCCCAGCGCGCCGAACTCGAGCGCGTCGCGGGCCTCACGACCGAGGAGGCCCGTGCCCAGCTGCTGCAGCAGGTCGACGACGAGATGCGGCTGGAGACCGCCCGTCTGATCCGCGACCGTCTCGACGAGGCGGAGCGCGAGGCCGAGCGCAAGGCGCGCGATCTGATCGCGCTGGCTGTCCAGCGTTGCGCGGTCGACCAGGTCGCCGAGACCACGGTCTCGGTGGTTCCGCTGCCGAGCGATGACGTGAAGGGCCGGATCATCGGACGCGAGGGCCGCAACATCCGCGCGTTCGAGGGCCTCACGGGCTGCGACTTGATCATCGACGACACGCCGGAGGCCGTCGTGGTCTCCGGGTTCGACCCGGTCCGCCGCGAGGTCGCGCGGATCGCGCTGACGGCGCTCATCACCGATGGGCGGATCCACCCGGGGCGGATCGAGGAGGTCATCGAGAAGTCCCGGATGGAGGTCGAGCAGCGGATGAAGGAGGCCGCCGAGGAGGCACTGCTCTCGATCGGCGCGCCGAAGATCCATCCCGAACTGGTGAAGCTGCTTGGCAAGCTCAAGTTCCGCACCTCGTACGGGCAGAACGTGCTGGCCCATTCGGTGGAGATGGCCCACCTCTCGGGGATCATGGCCGATCAGCTCGGCCTGAACGCGGCGTTGGCCAAGCGGGGCGCGATGCTGCACGACCTGGGCAAGGCCGTCGACTTCGAGGTCGAGGGCAACCACATCACCATCGGCGTCGACCTCGCCCGCCGCTACGGCGAGTCGGAGGAGGTCATCAACTGCATCGAGGCGCACCATGGCGATGCGCCCTTCCTGTGCATGGAGGCCGTGCTGGTGCAGACGGCCGACGCGATCTCGGCCTCACGGCCCGGCGCGCGTCGGGAGAGCCTCGAGAACTACATCCGCAGGCTTGAGGGCCTGGAGCGGATCGCCGACGGCTTCGAGGGCGTCGAGAAGGCCTTCGCGATCCAGGCGGGCCGCGAGATCCGCGTGATGGTCGCTCCCGATCGGATCGACGACGCCATCGCCGCCAAGCTGGCGCGCGACATGGCCAAGCGGATCGAGGAAGAGCTGCAGTACCCCGGCCAGATCCGGGTGACGGTGATCCGTGAAGTGCGAGCCGTGGAGTATGCGAAGTAGCCACCCGCGGAATGCGGACGGGAGGCTCGGGGCCCTGGTCCCGGGCCTCCCGCTAGGACGGAGCCCGAGGTGAGGGTTCTCTGTATCGGCGACATCGTCGGCAAGCCGGGCCGTGTCGCCTGCTCCACGCTCCTCCCGCCCCTCGTCGACAAGCGGGGCGTCGATTTCGTCATCGCGAACGGGGAAAACGCGGCGGGGGGGTTCGGACTGACCGCCGCGATCGCCGAGGAGATCCTCCACCTCGGGGTCGACGTCATCACATCCGGCAACCACATCTACGCCAAGAAGGAGTTCGAGGCGTATCTCGAGGACAGCGACCGGGTCCTCCGCCCGGCCAACTGGCCGCCCGGGGCCGTCGGCCGCGGTTCGGTCGTAGCCCGGGACCGGCGGGGCCGCCTCGTGGGGGTGCTCAACCTGCAGGGCCTGGTCTTCCTCTCGCCCCTCGACTGCCCGTTCCGGCGCGGCGCCGAGGAAGTCCGGCGGCTCAAGGCCTCGACGAAGGTCATCGTGGTCGACTTCCATGCCGAGGCGACGGCGGAGAAGGTCGCGCTGGCCTACTACCTCGACGGCCAGTGCAGCGCGGTGGTCGGCACCCACACGCACGTGCAGACTGCCGATGAGCAGATCCTGCCGCAGGGGACCGCCCTGATGTGCGATCTGGGGATGACCGGCCCACGCGAGTCGATCATCGGGATGGAGCGCGAGGCGATCATCGACCGTTTCGTGCGCAAGATGCCGCAGAAGTTCAGCGTGGCCGACCGGCCGGCCGATCTCTGCGGAGCGCTTCTGGAGATCGATGAATCCACGGGGCGGACGACCTCGATCGAGCGGATCCGCGTCCCGGCCGCGGTCTAGCCGCACGGTGAGGACGACGACGTGATGGATGAGCGACTGCGCACGGCACTCGAGGGGCTCGACGGGCGGGCCGGGGAGATCGCGGAGACACTGGCCGGCCTCGTTCGCTACGAGAGCATTCGGCCGCCGCTGGGCGCCGAGGACCCGATGGGCCCGGCCCTCCGCGACTGCCTCGACCATGCCCTGGCGCTGTGTGCGGCCCGGGGGATGTCGGTCCGGACGCACGAGGGCCAGGTCGGCGTCGCCGAGCTAGGCGAGGGCGCCGAGAACGTCGCGGTGGTGATCCACCTCGATGTGGTGCCGGCGGGCGATGACTGGACCCATCCCCCGTTCGCGGGCGTGGTCGCGGACGGCGAGGTGTGGGGCCGCGGCACGGAGGACGACAAAGGCCCGCTCGCCTCGGTGCTGGCCTCGATCGACGCGATCCGCGCGGCGGGCCTGCCGCTCCGGCGGCGCATCACGATCATCCTCGGCACCGACGAGGAGACCGGCCACTGGCGCGACCTGGAGGCCTTCCACCGCAACGAGCCAATGCCCACGATGGCGATCGTGCCCGATGGCGGCTTCCCGATCGTGAGCGCCGAGAAGGGCTTCGTGAACATCGACGTGAGCTTCGCGCCCCGCTCGGGCGGGGGCTTCCTGCGGCGCGACCGGAACGCGGCGCCGCGGATCGTCTCGCTCGAGGCCGGTGACCGGGCGAACGTGGTCCCGGCCGAAGCCCGCGCGGTCGTCTCGGGGCTCGAGGCCGAGTACCTCGGCGCGCGCGCGCGCGCCTACTGCCTCAGCCACCCCGGGGCGACGATTGCCGTCGAGGCGCAGGCGGACGAGACGACATTGGTCCGGGCGCACGGCGTCCCGGTGCACGGTTCGACGCCCGAGAAGGGCCGCAACGCGCTCCTCGACCTGGCCGGGCTGCTGGCCCCCGAGGTGTGGAGTCCCTCCTCGGCCGAGTCGGCCGTCCGCTTCCTCGATCTCGCGATCGCCCACGACCTCAACGGCGAACGCCTCGGCCTGTTCCGCGAGGACCCGTTCATGGGCTTCTGTACCGTCAACGCCGGGACCGCGCGGATGCTGCCCGATGGCGGCTGCCGACTGCGCTTCAACATCCGCACCGTGGTCGGCCAGTCGTCCGCCGAGGTCACCGGAGCGTTCGAGGCGATCGCCGAGGGCTTCACGAAGGACCTCGGGATCCGGGTCGGCGTCGAGATGGAGCCGACCAGCCGGGAGCCCTTCCACGTCGCGGAGGACTCGGAGCTGGTCCGCGGGCTCATCGCGGCCTACGAGGAGGTCATGGGGGAGGCCCCGCCCTGTGTCTCCATGGGCGGCACGACCTTCGCCAAGGCCTTCGACAACGCCGTCGCCTTCGGCCCGAGCCTGCCGGAGGAAGAGGACCGGGCGCACGAGCGCGACGAGCGTGTGACGATCGCCTCGCTCACCCGCAACGCGCGGATCTACGCGGCCGCGTTGGCCGCCCTCGCGGCGGCTCCCGAGGCATAGGCCCGAGCAACGGCAGGGGGCGAGGATGGCGCACACCGAGCGGGCCTACATCATCGGCACGGCCGGCCACGTAGACCACGGCAAGACGACCCTGACCAAGGCGCTCACCGGCGTCGACACCGACCGCCTCAAGGAGGAGAAGGAGCGAGCCCTCTCGATCGACCTGGGCTTCGCGCCGCTGTCGCTTCCGAGCGGCCGGACGGTGAGCGTCGTCGACGTCCCCGGCCACGAGCGGTTCATCAAGAACATGGTGGCCGGGGTGACCAGCCTGGACGCCGTCGTGCTCGTGGTCGCCGCCGATGAGGGCGCCATGCCGCAGACCCGCGAGCACCTGGGGATCCTGTCGCTGCTCGAGGTCGGCGCGGGCCTGGTGGCCCTGACCAAGGCCGACCTCGTCGATGGCGACTGGCTGGCGCTCGTCCACGACGAGCTGGCGGCGCTCCTCCGCGGCACCCCGTTCGACGGCGGTCCCATCGTCCCGTGCTCCGGGGTGACCGGCATGGGGCTCCCGGTTCTCCTGCACGAGATCGACCGGCTCCTCGCTCGGGCGCCGCAGCGCGACACCGCCGCGCCCTTCAAGATGTCGATCGACCGCGTCTTCACGGTCCAGGGCTTCGGCACGGTTGTCACCGGCAGCGTGGACCGGGGCGTCGTGAGCGTCGGGAGCGAGGTCGAGGTGCTGCCCAGCGGCGTTCGGGCGCGGATCCGCTCGGCCGAGGTACACGGCGCGGCGGCCGACCGTGTCTGTGCCGGCCAGCGCGCCGCGCTCAACCTCCAGGGGCTGGAGCGTTCCGCGCTGACGCGCGGTGAGGTCGTCGCACAGCCGGGCTCGCTCCGGACCACCTCGATGCTGGACGTGCGGTTGCGCGTGCTGCCCACCGCCGGTCACCCCATCGAGCACTGGCAGCGCGTCCGCGTCCACACGGGGACCGCGGAGACGCTCGCGCGGGTCGTCGTCCTGGGCGAGGGCGACCGCGTCGCGCCGGGCGCCTGCGACTTCGTCCAGCTCCGGCTCGAGAGTCCCCTCGCCGCAGCCACCGGCGACCACTGCGTGATCCGCACCTACTCGCCGAGTCACACCGTCGCCGGTGGGGTGATCCTCGATGCGAACCCGGGGAAGCACCGGGGCCGCGACCGCCGCGAGGCGGCCGAGGGACTGGCCGTGCGTGGGACCGGCGACGTCGGGGCGGTCCTGCTGCAGGCGCTCCGCGCCTCGGGCGAGACGCCGGTCTCCCGCGCCGCGCTGCTCGAGCGGGCCGGCCTGCACGAATCGGAGGAGACCGCCTCCGCGATCGACCGGATGCTCTCCTCGGGCGACGCCGCCGCCGTGGACGGCCAGGCCGTGGTGGCCGCCGAGCACCTGCAGCGGGCGATCGACGGCATCGAGGGGGCCGTGTCGGCGTACCACCGTGCCTGGCCACTGCGGTCCGGGATGGGGCGTTCCGAGTTGCGGGCCGCCCTGCGCGAGACGCCGACCGCGCTCTTCCGGGCCGCGCTCGGGCGCCTGCTGCGAGAGGGCCGGATCGAGGACGTGACGGCGGAGACGGTGCGCCTGCGTGGCTTCGCGGCTCGGCTCGACGAGCAGGCCGCGGTCTCGGCGTCGCGGCTCGTCGCGGCCGCCGCGGAGACGGGGATCCTGGGCCTCTCACAGCCGGAGCTGCTGTCCGTGCCGGGCGCCGATGGCGAGCTGCTCCGCCGGCTGGTGGCCGAGCGGTCGCTCGTCGAGGTGGGGGATCGGTTCGTCGCCGCGAGCGAGCTGGCGCGCGCGCGTGCCGCCCTCGAGGCCCACCTCGAGGCGCACACCGCGGTCCGGGTCAGCGAGGTTCGCGACCTCCTGGGCTCCTCGCGGAAGGCGATCGTGCCGCTGCTCGAGTACTTCGACGCGATCGGGGTCACGGAGCGCGATGGCGATGTCCGGCGGCGGAAGCGGAGGGGTGATCCGGCGTGAGCGATCCCGGCAGGCGGCGGCTTCCCGCGGTGCACGCGGTGCTGTCGGTCCTCGAGGCCGGCGACTGCGTGACGCGGTTTCGTCACGAGTTCCTCGTGCGGGCGGCCCGTGCCGCGGTGGAGGACGCGCGGGCGGCCCTGCAGGCCGGGCGAGAGCCCGACACGAGTGTCGATGCGCTGGCGGCCGCGGCCCGCGAGAGGCTCGACCGCCTGGTGCGCCCGGGTCCCGGGCGCGTGCTCAACGCGACGGGGGTCGTGCTGCACACGGGGCTGGGCCGCGCGCCGCTTCCATCCGGAGTCTCGGTCGGGGGCTACCGCGACCTCGAGATCGACCGCGAGACCGGGGAGCGCGGCGATCGCCAGTCCCACGTGCGCGAGCTGCTGTGCTGGCTCACTGGGGCCGAGGATGCGCACGTCGTGAACAACAACGCCGCGGCCACGCTGCTGGCGATCGCGGGGACGGCGGCGGGGGGCGAGGCGATCCTGGCGCGGGGCCAGCTCGTGGAGATCGGCGGTAGCTTCCGCATGCCCGAGGTGATCGCCGTCTCGGGCGCGCGGCTGGTGGAGGTCGGCGCCACGAACCGGGTGCGGCTGGAGGACTACCGGGCCGCGATCGGCCCCGAGACGCGGGCGCTGCTCGAGGTCCACACCAGCAACTACCGGATCCGCGGCTTCACGGAGCAGCCCTCCACCGCGGCCCTGGCCGAGGTCGCGCACGCGGAAGGCCTCCCGCTCGTGTTCGACATCGGCAGTGGCTGCTTCTTCGACACACGCGCGTTGCCGGGGCTGGCGCGCGAGGACCCCGAGCCGCTGGTGACCGACGCGGTCGCCGCCGGCGCCGACCTCGTGTGCTTCTCGGGCGACAAGCTTCTCGGTGGGCCCCAGGCCGGGATCATCGTCGGGCGCTCCGCCTGGGTGAGACGTCTGGCGACGCACCCGCTCGCACGGGCCGTGCGGATCGACAAGCTCGCTCTCGCGGCGCTCACGCGCTGTCTCGCGGCCTGGCTCTCGCCGGCGCCCGAGGCCGGCGTTCCCGCGCTTGCCCTGCTGCGCCGGAGCGTCGATGAGGTCCGTGTCGCCGCCGAGCGGCTGACGGAGGCGGTCCGTGCGGCGGCGCCGGGCGTGGCGATCGAGACCGGTCCGGGCGCGTCCGCGCCCGGCAGCGGCTCGCTGCCCGACACCCATCTCGACTCGTGGTGGGTGCGGATCCGCGTTGCCGCTCCCGACCGGCTGGCGCGGGCCCTGCGCGCGGCCGACCCGCCGGTCTTCGCGCTGGTCCGGGACGAGGAGCTGGTTCTCGACCTTCGGACGATCCTCGACGGCGAGGAAGAGGACCTGGCGCGTGTGCTACGGAATCAGCTCCCTAGCGCCGAGCCGCCCGCTGACGCGGGGGCCTGAGGCGCGGCCGCCCGCGGGGGCGAGTCTGTTCTGGTGAACGGCCTGGTCTTCAAAACCAGTGAGGGGCGGCTAATCCCGTCTCTGGTGGGTTCGATTCCCACGCGCTCC
>CAZRDB010000165.1:0-11308 GCA_964598695.1 uncultured Armatimonadia bacterium | reverse complement strand
CGGACCTCCGGTCGCTCGACCGCGGTGAGCTGGTGGAGTTCCTTCTTGATGCGGTCTCGCCCCTCAGGGGTGAGAATGATCTCGTCGTCGGCCAATGCATTCACACTCCTCAAGTAGCCCGGATGACCGCGTAGCCGACCGCTACGCCCGGCGCCGGCGCCTCCGGCTCACTGGCGGAGGGAGGGGGATTCGAACCCCCGAGACGCTCGCGCGCCCAACGGTTTTCAAGACCGCCGCCTTCAACCGCTCGGCCATCCCTCCGGCGCATCGTATATACCATACTCGCCCCGCTCGCGAAACCAGGGCGTACAGCACGACCGGTCCCTCCCATTCGGCGGGCCGGGGCCTGCGTCCTGCTGTCGCGGCGTGCGGGGGGGGCGACGGGCGGCCGAAGACGCCGCCGGCGGGCGCCTACGAACGGCCGGTGTGGCCGAAACCGCCCGCGCCGCGGTCGGTCTCGCTGAGTTCCGCCGCGACCTCGATCTCGGCCCGGGCAACCCGGGCGACCACGAGCTGCGCGATGCGGTCGCCCCGCCCGATGCGGAAGGGAGCGGGGCCGAAGTTGGCCAGGATGATCCGGACCTCGCCGCGGTAGTCGGCGTCGATCGTACCCGGCGTGTTGAGCACCGTCACCTGCTCGCGGAGGGCCAGCCCGCTCCGGGGCCGGACCTGGACCTCGTAGCCGGGCGGCACCTCGAGGCACAGCCCGGTCGGGACCAGACCCACGGCGCCGGGCGCGATGACCAGATCGGCCTCGACCGCGGCGCGCACGTCCATGCCGGCCGCGGCCGCGCTCGCGTACGCGGGAAGGTCGATGCCCTCGCTGTGGGCCAGACGGAGGATCCGGAGGGCGACGCGCTCGCCACTCACCGCGGGCTCCAGCCGCGCAGCGCCTCGGCGAGAGCCTGCTGCTCCTCGGTGGAGACCTCGACTTCCGGCGTCCCGCCCTGGATCCGGCGGCAGTAGGTGTCGAACGAGTTGCGGCTGTGGATCCCGGTCAGGACCACGCCGTTGGCCCGGTCGTCGAGCAGCGCGAGCGCGAAGCTCATCATGCCGCCCATGTTCTCGAAGGCATCGAAGCGGATCAGGCCGACCCGGCTGATGTTGCCCTTCATCGCCTCGATCACGCCGTCGACCCGCCGCTGGTTGTCCTCGACGCGCTTGTGGACCGTTCCGAGCATCTCGAGGAACTGGGTCAGGTCCTCGGGGAAGTCCATCTTCCCGAGCGACTCGAGGAAGCGGCGGTGCGGCTCCGCCATCTGCGCGGCCTTGCCGTACAGCCGCACGGCGAATGCCGCCGCGACGCCCGCCGCGACGAGTGCCACGCATGAAAGCACCAGCGCAGGTGTTGCGCTTGTCATAGGGCTCCTCACTGCTTCCTGTGCTCACGCGGTCTCGGCACTCGGCCGGACCGAGTCGAGGTGCGAGAGTCCTACTCGGAACCAACAGTACGCCCAAGGGCGGGGTTCAGGGAAGGCGGTCATCGCGGGCCGCGCCCGCGGACGCTACTTGACCAGCGACCGCCGGGCACGGTCGACCAGCACGGCGATGACGATCATGCCGCCGATGACGACCTGCTGCCAGAAGTTCGAGAGGCCGAGGTGGTCGAGCCCGGTCGAGAGCACGCCCATGATCAGTGCGCCGATGAAGGCGCCCGTGATCGAGCCCTCGCCTCCCATCAGGCTCGTGCCGCCGATCACCGAGGCGGCCACCGCGTGCAGCTCGTAGCCCTCGCCCGCGGTCGGCTGGGCCGAGCCGGTTCGGGCCATCGAGACGATCCCCGCCAGCCCGGCCAGCAGGCCGCACAGCGCGAAGCACGCCATCGAGACCCGTCGGACCGGGATCCCCGAGAGGCGGGCCGCCTCGCGGTTCCCGCCGATCGCGTACAGCGCGCGGCCGAAGGCGGTCTTCGCGAGCAGGAGCTGGCCGGCCGCCACCACCACCAGCGTGATGGCCGTCGCCATGGGGAAGACCCCGCCGATGTCGTTGGCCCCGAGCCAGTTGATCGCCGGCGGCAGGTCGCCCACCGAGATCCCCCCGGCCGCGAGCTTTGCCGAGCCGGCGCAGATCCCCAGCATCCCCAGGGTCACGATGAACGCCGGGATCGACAGATACTCGATGATCGCGCCGGAGATCGCGCCCACCAGCGCTCCGCTCGCGAGGCCCACGACGATCCCCAGAGGGACGGCCGTGCCCGGGATCACCTCGACGCCGCTCGCGCCTCCCCCCACCACGCCGCGCATGGTCAGCGCGCCGAGCACACTCGTCAGGGCGATCAGCGAGCCCACGGAGAGGTCGATCCCCGCCGTGACGATCACCAGGGTCTCGCCGACCGCGAGGATCGCGACGACCGCGATCTGCCGGCCGATGTTCTGGAAGTTCTCGACCGAGCGGAACGAGGGCACCCAGATCAGGAAGCCGGCGACGATCAGCAGCAGCGCCGCGAGCGGGCCGGCGTACTCGATCACGAAGCGAGACCAGCGCTGGCGGTCGCGCCCCGGGGCGGTGGGCTGGGGAGGAGGTGTGCTGCTCATGTCCCGGCGAGTCTTCGTGCTCGGGAACCGCGTTCCCTTCGCCGAGTCTCCTCCGCCGGTTCCGGCCGCGGACCGGGGGTGGGAGCGGGAGGGAGCGGCGATGCCTCGTGCGTACCACGGGGCTCGCGCCCGGCCCGCGGCCGGAGCGGAGGAGCGGGGTCCGCGCGGGGAGCCAGAGAGCGCGGGCCCGGTTGCCGATCGTCGAGTTCGTCAGGGAAGTGCCCGGCCATCCCGCGCGCATTACACGGCCGGGACGAAAGATTGCGCGGCGGGAGGCCAACCCGGCCTCCCCGCGAATCCCGTGGCCGACAGGGAGGTGTGCTGCGGCCGTGGCTCCGGCGCGGACGTCCATTGAACGCGCTTTCGCCCTCTACCGCGCGATCGTGGCCGCGCTGTGGTGCGGCTTCCCCTCGCTCGGCTACCTGTGGATGGAGAAGCAGGTGACTGTCGAGGCGCTGCGCGGCAACGCCTTCACGATCGCGGCGCCGCAGCTTCTGCCCGTGCTCGGCGTAGCCGGAACGGCCACCCTCGGGCTCGCCGCCCTCGCGGCCGCGTACCTCCTGTGGACCGACCCGCGCGCCGGGCGCGCCGCCGTGCTCCTGCACGACGCGCTGCTCGTCGCCCTCCTCGCCGGGACGGTGTACCTCGTGCGGACGACCTTCGCACCCGCCTCACAGCCGCTTCGCGAGAGCATCGGCGCCTCGGCCCTGCTGACGGGCCTGTTCGCCGCCGAGGGCCTCTTCGTCGCGCGCTGGAGCCGGCAGCCGGCGGCCGGCGTCGCGCTCGCGCTCGCCTACGCACTGTGCGTCGCCGGGCTCGCGCTCTGACGCCGGCGCCCACGGCCTTCCCTCACTCGCAGTCGATCCGCAGGTCGTCGATCCGCACGCGGGTCGCGCCGCTGGATTGGGTCCACTTCCGCGCCGAGAGGACCAGGTTGGCCCCGGCGGGCCGGCCCTCGGGCCGCGCCGGATCGACCGCGTCGAGGACCGTCGCTCCGTCGAGTGTCACGACGATCCGCGCGCCCTCCAGCCGGACAGCCAGCGTGTGCCAGTCGCCATCGCGCCGGTACGGCCCCGTTGCGAGCGTCGTGCCGTCGGTCGTCGAGCTGCCGCGGACCGTGCGGTGGAGCGCCACGTTGCGGGCTGTGAACATCAGCGTGTAGTCGTCCTGCTCGCTCGCGCGGAGCCCGAGCCACAGGCCGTCGCGCCAGTCCGAGGCCACGGAGTCGAGCCGGAAGCGGAAGCGCACGGTGCAGTCGCCCTCAGGCAGGGCGCGCGCGATCCCGGTCGCCCGGAAGCTGTCTCCCCCGCTATCTTCGCCGACCAACGCCCCGTCGTTCACCCGCCAGGCCCCGAGGGCGGGCTGCCAGCCGGGGAGTTCGGTGGCGCCCTCCGGGTACGAGGCGAAGTCGTCGGCCCACGGATCGAGCCCGAGGGTCACGAAGCCGAAGTCGAGCGGCGCATGGAAGGCGCGAGCGGGCGACCACGAGAGGTACTCCGTCTCGCCCTCCTTCGGCGCCTCGCAGCGGAAGAGGCCCATGCGGAACCCTCGCCCCACGGCGGGGTCGTCGATGCCGAGGTCGCTCCAGGGGATCGCCCACTCCGCAGTCCAGCCCTGGTCGGTGTCGTCGCGGTTGTCGACGGTGCCGCGCACGTGGACCGCCGAGCGCCAGCCCCGCGCGTTCCACACGACCGTCTGGGTCCAGTCGCCACCCCGCCAGTTGGGGGCGGGAGCGGGGATGAGCAGGTCGATCAGCGTCCCGAGCGGGTTCACCTCGAACTCGCGGTACTCGAGGCCGTCGCCGTCCGGGTCGACGAACGCCTCCACGACCTCCTCGGTGAACAGGTCGGAGTCCCGCTCGGTCTTGGTCGCCCAGATATCGGCATCGGTCACGTCGAATGCGAGGTACAGGCAGTCGGCATCCCACGCGACGTGGGCTGTCGTCTCCGTGTCGGCGGGGAGGGGCGTGAACACCCGGTAGTTGATCGGCAGCTTGGTCGCCCGCCAGATCGGCTCATCGGGGATGCCGTCGATCGTGGGCGGCTGGCTCGCGCGGGGCGCCACGACCTCGGCCGGTGCGGGAACCGTGCTCTCGAGCGCGTAGCGGAGCGCCTGCTCGAACAGCAGCTCCCCGACGACCGGGTACTGCTGGAGTGAGGACCACACGTAGAGCACGCGCCCGCCCTCGAGCGGACCGCCGACGAACTCGAGGAGCGCCGCTCCCTCGCCGTAGGAGGTCCCGCTCTTGCGGTCCACGAGCGTCAGAAGCGGCGTGTAGCGCACGTCGGCGCTCATGGGGTCGCGCATCGGGCGGAACCGCGGGTCGGGTTCCGAGCTCCACGCGAACGTCTCCGGGAGGCCGGGAAAGACCGTCTGCCCGGGCGCGGCCCGCCACTCGAGGTCGAGGTCCGCGGGCGGCGTCTCCCACGCGTTGCCAAGCGGGAGCCCCAGTCTGGCCCCATCGCCCACGGCGACGTTCTGCTCGCTGTAGCAGAAGGGGAGTGGCTGAGCGGGCAGCAGGACGAGCATCCCGCCCGCGGCGAGGTAGCCCTGGAGCGCCGCGAAGCAATCCCCCGGCACGCGCGCGGTCCGGTAGTAGGTCTCGCCCCCGGTGCTGATGAGGACGGCGGTGCGCGCCGGGCGGAGCACGTCGCGGCTCGCGGCCTCGGGGGGCGTGAGCACCCGGATGTGGCGGTCGAGGCCGACCGGGGAGAGCAGCTTCGGAAGGCGCGACTGCCCGAGACCGTTCGGCACCGGCAACACGCCGACCCGTCCGCTGTGGCGCGCGAAGAGCGGGCCCAACGCCGCGATCCGCGCATCCCGCTCCGACTTGGCGCGCTCGGCCGCGAGCGCCACCGCCATCTCGGCCTCGGCCCGGGTGCGGTCGCGCTCCTCGACCACGTCGCCCGTGACCGCGAGCAGGAGACAGCCGCGCGGCTCGACGCTCGCGATCGGTCCATCCATCTCCGCCGTGACCATCCGAGCCTGCCAGCCGAAGATCGGCGGCCAGCCACGGAGCGCGAGGGGAGCCTCCGAGACGGGCAGCGACCTCTCGGCCCCCGAGACGGCTCGCGCGAGTAGGGTCGCGCCCTCCTCGGCCGCCGTCACCAGCGCGTAGACCCGCACGGCGCCGGTCGGCGCCGGTGTGCGGCCTTGCGAGACCGCGCACCGCCCGCCGTTCTGGGCCGGATCGATCAACCGGAACCGAACCCCGTAGACCCACTGCTCGCCGCCGTGGAGGCCGGCGTAGCTCGAGGGGTCGTCCCAGTCACCCGGCAGCGCCGTGTCGGCTGCCTTGGTCAGCTCCACGCAGAGGAGGCCGTCGGAGGCGTAGCCGTACGGCTCGGCCTCCGCCTCGCGCGGCTTGGCCATCGCGCAGGCAAGCGCGACCGCGCCGTCCGACGGGGCGCCGATCACGATCCGGTCGCCTACGCGCAGGCCCCGGAGAGTGACCGTGTCCGGCCGGCTCGGGTGCCACTCGAGACCTCCGCCCGAGAGGTCGAGCATCCGGCCGTCACGCTCGACCGCGACCGGCCCTCCAACCACCTCGGCGAAGGGGACCGTCACCACGACGGCGAGGTCGCCCGCAGGCGCGGGCCGGCTGGCGGCCTCGTTCTCCGCGAGGCGGCACGTGTAGCCGCCCCGCTCGGCGCGCACCTCGGTGAGGGTGACCGACTCGCCCTTCGCGTTGAAGCACAGGGCGCCGCCCTCGCCGAGCAGGATTCGGACATCGGCGCCGCCCACGGGCCAGGAGAGCACCTCGAAGCCGCCCCACACGCCGCCGTACTCGGCGCGCGTGCCCGGCGACTGGGCCGAGCCGGGGTAGAGGCCGTAGCGCTCGGCCCACTCATCCTGGTAGGCCTGGATGCTGTCTTTGTACTGCTCCTGGGCGAGCACCGGCCACCGCTCGAGCATCCCGGAGAGGCACTGCTTGAGGATCGGATCGCCGGTCTCCACATAGACCTCGGCGAGCGCGTGCGGCACCACCCACACCTCGTTCGCGCAGGCCGCTCCGAGCCACGGGATCCCGCTGTTGGGCTCCATGAACCACGTCGAGTCGAGCGCGTCCCACGGCGCGTTGTCGGACATCCAGATCGCCAGGTAGCGATAGGTCATCGACCGCGCGAGCTTCCGCGCCAGTCGGGCGAGGTCGGCGCGGGCCGGATCATCGCGGAAGCTGTGGTAGTAGCTGAGACAGTAGTGCGCGGCCGGAGCGGCGCCCCACGCGAACTGGCCGGCCGGCACGTCGGGGTAGTCGTTGCGGGTGTACAGGATCTCGCGCGTGTACCGGAGCGCCCCGTCGAGGTACGGCAGCAGGTCGTCCCGCGTGCCGCCCGTCCCGAGGTAGTACTCGAGGATCGCCTGGGCGACCCCCCACCCCTGGACCGAGTGCAGCGTCCCGACGCCCGGGCCGAACCGGCGCGCCATCTCGCCCTCGAGCGGCTTGGCCCAGAAGCAGGCGCGGTCGGCGCCCTCGCCCAGCCAAGTTGTGTGCGCGAGCAGGTAGGCGAGGTCGCGCTCGAATGCCTGCTTCGCGTCGGCCGGCGCGTCGGCGTAGGCGAACCGGAGCTGGCTCGTGTGGCCCACGCCGCTCGGACTCACGGCGCCCGGCTCCTCCCAGACCGCGTTCGGACCGGCCCGGGCCACGAGGCCGCCGGGGAGTTCGTCGGCGAAGCCGGCGAGCCGCAGTTTGGCCGGGTACCACGAGAGGTCCATCACCTCCGGCGCGGCCGGCAGCTCGTCATGGAACCGCTGCCACGCTCTCTCCGTCACGAAGAGGTTCGGGTCATCGTCCGAGTGGATCTCTCGCGTGTGGAGCAGGTCGAACGAGACGCGCCAGCGGCCGCCCGCGCTGGGGTAGGCGAGCGCGTCGTAGGGGCTCGGGAAGGGCACGACCAGCGCCAGGTACTCCCCCGTGTTGCAGTAGGCCGTCGCGACGTCGTCGCCCTCGCGGTCCCGCAGTCGCGCGACGTGGAAGTCGTACGCCACGTACCGCCCCGCGCTCGGCTGCCACAGCCCCGCGACCGGGACCGGGTAGGCGCCGAGGGGCGGCGCGTAGGTCCAGTCGGGCGAGTAGGCCGAGGCGACCATCCGACCGCCATCCTCGGCGAGCCGCATGGGGTACGGGTCGATCCGGGGCGTCGGGATCGGCCAGCCGCGCTGGTGGAAGATCTCGGCCCCTGGCAGCGGCAGCGCGAGCAGGTGGAACGGCGTCTCCCCGTAGGCCGCCCGCCACGCGCTCTCCTCGAACGACCGCACCTCGAGGCTCAGGCGCAGGTGAGGGTAGGGCTCCTCACGGCCGAGTTCCACGTCGAGGGCCGTCTCGCCGAGGTCCACCCCCGGCAGGCCCGCGAACCCGGTCAGGCGGAGGATCGGCGGCTCCGACTTCAGCAACACCGCCTCGGCCGTCAGGGCGCGGTCGGCTGCGAACAGCACCGTCGCCGCCACCTCGCTCTCCGAGAGCACCTCGAGGCCCACGACGCGCCCGTCGGCCGCCTCGATGCACCGCACCGAGGAGTCGGCCCCGACGAGAGACAGCCCCGCCGGACCCGCGGGCTGGAGGAGAAGCAGGGAGGTCAGCATTCCGAGCAGCATCGCTGCCACACCACCTCAGGAGGTCGCTGCCGTGCACGGCCCCCTTCCGGGGCGCCGGGAGGGCTCCTCCCCCGATCCGTCGGGCAGGGCCTTGCACTGCAGACTAGTTTGTGATACAAACTAACCCTGGGGAGGCGAGACGGCTCCGGCCAAGGAGGTCGGTTCGTATGGAACGGAACACGAACACGGCGCGAGCGGACGGTGTGCGCGACCTCGCGCGCTGGGCCGGCGTCTACGCCCGCGGCCGCACGCTGCCGGTGGCGGTCGCGATGGCCGTCTTCCTCGGCGCCTTCGCGCTGCTCAGCGGGCTCTCGTACGCCACGGCCCTGGCCCTGCGCGCCGGGAACACGCCGGTCGCCGTTGCGGCGGGAGCTGCCCTGGCCGCCTTCTGCGCGTGGTGGGTGTGGTTCAGCCTCGCCGGCGCCCGACAGATCCTCCCCGCCCTCGCGGGGCGGCTCTATGCCGCCGAGGGCTATGCCGCACCCGCCGGGTCCGCCGGTCGGGCCCCCGGTGCGCGGTGGGTCGCCTGGGGCTTCGTCGCCTGCGTGGCGGCCCACGTCGCGCTGGGCCTCGCCGGCCTCGTGCCCGAGAGCCTGATGCAGCCCGTCTCCGCGCTCTACGTCGTCCCGTTCCTGTGCTACCTCACGTTGGCCCAGGGCCGGGCCGCGAGCCCCTTCCTGTGGCTGTGGCCCGCGCTCTACGCCGTCCACGCCGCGCTGGTCCTCGCCGGCGTGCCGATCGCCCCCGCAGGCTTTGGGGTGCTCGACATGCTCATCCCGACGGTCGGCTACGGCCTCCTCGCCGCACTCGCGGGCCACCTCACCAGCCGGCTGGCGCTCCGCCGGATGCGCGCCCTGGCCGGAGAGTTCGAGGAGGGGGCGGAGCAATGAGCGAGCTGGATCCCATCGTCCACCAGCCGACGCGTCTGCGGATCCTCGTCGCCCTCTCCGGCGTCGCCGAGGCCGACTTCACCTTCCTGCTCACCGCCCTCTCGCTGAGCAACGGCAACCTCTCCTCCCACATGCGGCAGCTCGAGGACGCGCGCTACGTCGATGTCCGGAAGAGCTTCGTCGGCAAGACCCCCCGGACGACCTACGCGATCACCCATCTCGGCCGCAGCCGGCTCGAGGAGTACTGGCGCGCACTGGACGCGATCCGCGCCGCCGCACCGCACGATGGAGGAGGCGCACGATGACCCGCATCTTGCTTGCCGCTCTGGCGGCACTGCTCGCCAGCTCTGCCGCCGCGCTCGGGAGCGAAGCCGACCCCTACCGCGTCGCGCCGGAGCAGAAGCCCACCTTCGAGCTCCTCCGCGTCGAGGAGGCCTGGCAGATCACCCGTGGCGGCCCCGAGTGCCCGATCGGCGTCGTCGATAGCGGCTTCGACTTCTTCCATCCCGCCCTGCGCGGACAGCTCGTCCCCGCGAGTTACGCTCCCGGCGTCTACCACACGACCTCCGCGAGCCTCATCGGACACGGCACGCTCGTGGCCGGCCTCCTCGTCGCCCACAACGTGGGCGAGGACGGGATGGTCGGCTTCGCCCCGGGCTGCCACGTCCTGGCCGCCTCGACCGGGATGCCCGAGCACGGCCTGCTGCTGCTCCAACAGCGCTTTCGCGCGGAGCACCCCGAGGCCGACATGGCTGCCTGGCAGGAGGAGATGCGGCGCCACCCCGCCGAGCTGCAGGCCTTCAACGAGACCTGGCTCGAGTACGTCGCGGCCACGATGGCCGGGGGGATCACGGCGCTCGTGGACGGCGGCGCGCGGGTGATCAACATCAGCGGCTTCCTCCCGACGAGCATCCTCGCGAGTCGGCCCGGCTGCCTCGAGCGCGTGACCGCTGCCTTCGCCTACGCGGCGGAGCGGGACGTGCTCATCGTCATCGGCTCGGGCAACACCGCGACCGAGGTCGTCGACTACCCCGGCACGGCCGAGACGGTCCTCGTGGCCGGCGCCTCGACGCTGGCCGACGAGCGGTGGGAGGAGAAGCTCGACGTGGGCGGCATGGAGGTGACGCAGGGCTCGTGCTACGGGCCGCGCCTGAGCGTCCTCGCGCCCGCCGAGGACCTCCGGATCGCCCAGCCGCACGAGAAAGCCTCGTACGAGTTCGCCGATACGCCCATGGGTCGCGAGGACGAGCCGTTCGAGGCCGCCTACGCGACGCTCCCCTCCGGCGCGACGTCCTCGGCGACGGCGATCGTCTCGGCGCTGGCCGCGCTGGTGCGCTCGCTCCGGCCCGACCTGACCGCGCGCGATACCGTGCGGATCATCGAGGAGACCGCGGTCGACCTCGGCGCGCCGGGCTTCGACCCCATGACGGGCCACGGCCGGATCGACTTCCTCGCCGCGCTCACGAGGGCTCGCGACTGGCCGACGCCTGCCCCGGGAGAGTAGGCCCGGCCTACTCCCCCAGCTCGAGCCGGATCGTGGCGTCGTGGAACGAGGTCATGGTCTCCCCGCCCTGACGGTTGGTGAGCGTCACCTTCGCCTCGGCCGAGAGCAGCGTCCACGTGGCCACCGCGACCCGGCTCACGCACGTGGTCTCGCAGGTGGCCTCCTGGTCCTCGCCCGTGAGCACGCGGACCTGCCGCGTCTCGAGCGTGGCAACGCCCTCGGCGAGCGCGACGAGCTTGCCTTCCGTCGTGAGCCGGGTGTCGAGTCCGTAGGCCGAGAGGATGCTCGGCGCCTCGGCCTGCTCGGTCTCCCAGCTCTCGCCGACGGCGATCTCCTGGGCCGGCAGGCCCAGCTCGTGGAGGAAGCTGGCGACCAGCCCGAACATGTCGCCCACGTCCAGGTCCTCGAGATCGAGTTCGCGGGTCACCGCCGCAACCAGGGCGCGGCCGTCGAGCACGTAGCCCGCGGTGCAGCCCTCGGCGTTCGAGGGCAGTGCCTGCGTCCCGGCCGAGAGGTAGGTTCGGCCGAGCTGGATCTCCTGCAGGAAGCCCTCGTCGCTCCGCTCCTGGATCGTGATGATGTGGCAGGAGTCGCCCTGGAGCACGAGGCCCTTGATCCCGGGCGTGTCGAACGTGCCCTCGATCGAGACGTTGTAGCCCCGCGTCGAGCCGATCTCCGGCGCGTACGTCAGGTCGACCGTCTGGCCGTACGCGAGCGGGGCGAGCAGCAGCGCGAGCAGTGCGCAGAGCAGAGCGCGAGTCATGGGGTCCACCCTCTTCGCCCAC
>CAZRDB010000164.1:0-11323 GCA_964598695.1 uncultured Armatimonadia bacterium | reverse complement strand
CCGTTGCTCTAGGCGGCGCTGACCTAGAGCGAACAGCGGCTCGGCTACTGGCCGGCCAAGGCGCACGGCGCCCTCGGCGACCCGGAGAGCATCGCGGCGCTCACGGGCCTGCTCCCCCCCTCGGAGGAGGCCAAGTCGTACTGGGAGCTGGCCTACTCCACGGGCAGCGACTGGGTGACGCTCTGGACCCGCCAGTACCAGCCGGACGGCTCCGTGACCCTCCCGCCCGCGCCGCCTGGCGCGCCGAACATCCGAGTCGCCTACGCGGCGCTCGAGGCTCTCGGACGCATCGGTGGCCCGCAGGCGCGGGAGACTCTCGGGCGGTTCCTCGGGAGCAACCAGTGGCTGCTGCGGCTTGCCGCCGCTCGGGCCCTCGGCCGTTGCGGCGAGGCGGGTTCGCTCCCGGCGCTCGAGGGCCTCGCCGAGGGCGATGAGACCTACGCCGTCCGGTCGGCCGCGCGCGAGGCGGCCGCGCGGCTGACGGGCACGTCGGTCGAGCCCCCGCCGCTCGAGGGGCCGGCGGCGCCGGCGATCGCGTTCCTGAAGACCCCAGCCCGGACCCGGGCGAACCTGGGGTTCCAGGACTCGTACCCCTTCCCGAAGACGCCCTGGTACCACTGGGGGGACAACGTCTATCTGCTCACGCCGCCCGCCCTGGACGGCCGGCTCGTGAACCTCACGAACTTCGTCGGTTGCCGGGTGCAGGGGCTCGAGGTGAGCTACGACGCCAAGCGCCTGCTGTTCGCGATGTGCGACGACGCGAAGGGCGCAGGCTTCCACATCTGCGAGATCGGGGTCGACGGCACGGGCTTCCGCCAACTCACGAGCGGCAACGCGAACGACGTTGACCCCTGCTACCTCCCCGATGGCCGGATCGCGTTCGTCTCCGACCGCTGTGGCTACCAGGAGTACTACCACCAGGAGCGCTCCCGGAACATCTACGTGATGGGGCCGAACGGAGAGGAGATCCGGCGGCTCACCGTCAACCCGAACCAGGACTACGACCCGCTCGTGCTCTCCGAGGGGCGGATCGCCTACACGAGCTACCGCTTCTACGGCCAAGACGGCAGCGGTGACATCTACCACCGGGGCAGCGACCTGAACCGGATCGAGACCCAGCTCCGCGTGATGAACCCGGACGGCACCGGCGATCGGATGCTGTACGGCGCGATGCGCGGCGGCTTCTACGTTCCGCTCGGGCCGCTCGCCGACAGCCTCCAGGACTCCGGCGCAAGCTGGTACCGGGGCGGCACGGAGCACATCGGCGTCTCGGTGAGCTGGGTGCGGGAGCTGCCCTCGGGCCGGCTGCTCTGTGTGACGCCCGCGGGGCTGACCGTCGTCGACCAGCGGGCCGACGCGCTCGCCTGTGAGGAGCCGCTGCACCCGGAGATCCTCAACCTGGCGGGGGGCGAGGAAGTGTACATCCACGCCCACGACGAACTGAACCCGGTGGGTCGCTGGACCGCGCCGTATCCCATCGACGAACGCAGGGCCTACGTCGCCCATGCTCCGTGGTGGAACGCCGCGTGGAACGCCTACGGGATCTGGCTGATGGATCTCGCGACGCGCGAGATGGTCCTCGTCTACGACGACCCGGCGTGGAGCGACGTCGACCCCGTTCCCCTGATCCCGCGCGCGGCCCCGCGGCTCGCCGAGCCGAACCTCGCGCGGTCGGGCGGGACGGCGACGATCCTCTGCCAGTCCGTCTTCACCTCGGACCGCCCGTACGATCACGCGGCGGCACGCTACGTGCGGGTGCTGGGCGCGACACTGATGGGCCTGAGCATCAACGCCAACGCGGCCTTCGAGAGCCGGGTGCTCGGGACGGCGCCGCTCGAGAGCGATGGCTCGTTCTACGTCGAGGTGCCGGCAGACCGGCCGGTGCGGTTCCAGGTGCTCGACGGCGAGGGCACTGTGTTGCTGCACGAGACGGAGTTCAACTTCGTCCGGCCCGGCGAGCGGCTGACCTGCGTCGGCTGCCACGAGCCAAAGGGCGAGACGCCGTCGATGAGCCTGCCGCTCGCGGCGCACGCGCCGCCCTATCCGGCACTCGGCGGGATCGGGGAGCTGATCTACCACGGCCGCCTCAACCGCGGCTACAACCGGATCGCGCGGCCGTAAGGGGGCCGGGGAGGTCGGCGGCATCCGCCAGCGAACCCGAGAGCCCCGCCGTGTGGCGGGGCTCTCGGAGACCCGCTACACGCTCCAGGTCAGGCCATGGCCGATCGGGAGCGGGCCGACCGCGAGCGGCAGCGTGCCCGCCGGGGCCAGCTCGCCCGTGACGATCCGGAGCATGCTGTCGATCGTGACGAAGCGGTTGCCGAACCAGCCACCCTCACCCCAGCTCGAGAGCCCCGCCGCGAGGCCGGGGAGCGCCGGGACGATGAACGGGTTGCCATGCGAGAGCGCGATCGCGCGGCACCGGGAGGTCAGGTCGACGAGGAACTCGCGCACGAGGCCGAGTGGCGCCGGATCGCCCATCCGGTTGCGCATCACCGAGAACGACAGCAGCACGAGATCGGCCTTCGCGGCTTCGGCGAGGATGGGGGCGAAGACAGCCGGGTCGTTGTCATCGTCGGTGGTGATCGTGAAGCTCGCGATGCTCTTGCCGGCGAACCGGGCCCGCACCTTCTCCTCGACGGCCGCCGGCATCGTGTCGGCCCTCCGCCGCGCGACGTTCACCAGCAGGATCGACCGCGCCTCGGCCACGCGCGCCGGGGTGAGCGGCAGCGTGGCCCCGTCGTTCGCGAGCGCGACGACCGACGCATCGGCGATCCGCTGGCAGACGGCCGCGTGCTCGGCGGAGCCGGCCACGGCCACGGCCTGGTCGGGGTCGATCGCGGGGCGGCCGGCGAAGCGGCGCTTGAAGGCGAGCAGGCGGGCGAGCGATTCGTCGATCCGGGCCTCGGTGAGCCGCCCGCTCTCGATGGCCGCGAGGACGTAGTCGATCGTCGCGAGCGGGTCGCGCGGCTTGAGGAGGGTGTCGTGGCCCGCCTCGAGCGAGAGGACAGCGACCTCCTCCGGCCCGAAGCGCGCGCAGACCTCGTCGTACCACAGGTCATCGGTCGTGATCACGCCGCGGAACCCGAGCTTCTCGCGCAGGCGGCCGGTGATGAGCGCGCGGCTCACGCTGGCGGGGAGGTCATCGCCGGTGACGGAGGGGACCGCGATGTGCTCGCTCATCACGAAGTCGACGCCGGCCTCGATCGCGAGCGAGAAGAAAGCCCAGTCCTCGGCCTCGACCGTCTCGGGCGTCTTGTCGATCACGCACCACCAGGGCTGCTCGGGGCCGGGCCGCACGCTGCCCCGGCCGGGGAAGTGCTTCGCGCTGACGAACATGCCGGCCTCGTGGTAGCCGCGTGCGTAGGCCTCGAAGAGCATCTTCGCGCGCCCCGTGTCGCTGCCGAAGGTCCGGCCGCTCTCGACCGGGCCCGTGGCCGGGGCCGTGAAGTCGGCCGAGGGGGCGTAGTTGAGGTCGAAGCCCATCGAGCGGCCCTCGCGCCCGGCGAGGAGCGCGCCCTGGTACATCAGCTCGGCCGAGTTCGTGGCTGCGAAGGCCATCGCGGGCGGCAGCTCGGTGGCGCCCTTCACGACCTGTCCGGCGCCGTTCTCCTGATCGCACGAGATGAACAGGCCGAGGGCCTGGCGCTCGTCCGCGTCGAGCGAGTCGGGCAGCGCGCGCAGGGAGTCCTCGCGCAGCGTGCGGGTGATCTCGGCGGTCTGCCGGGGCGAGGCGCCCTCGTAGAGGACGAAGCCTCCGACCCCGGCCCGGGCCAGCTCGGTGGCCTGGTCGAGGTTGCGTCCATCGCCGAACACGGACGGGACGACCAACTGGGCAACCTTCGCGCGTAAGCCTAGCTTGGCGATCGCGTTCTCCACGTCGTAGTCCTCCTTCAGTCTCCGTAACGGGAATCACCGGATTCCGTGCAGAGGGGAGGAGTTCCTGCCGGAAATGAGGGGGGGAGGAAGTGTGTAGGGGCGAGCAGACGCTCGCCCAGTGCGGTCGTCCGGGCCAGGGCGACCGGCAGGTCGCCCCCACGGCGATCGCGGGCGACGTGTGTAGGGGCGAGCAGACGCTCGCCCACTGCGGTCGTCCGGGCCAGGGCGACCGGCAGGTCGCCCCTACGGCGATCGCGGGCGACGTGTGTGTGTAGGGGCGAGCAGACGCTCGCCCAGTGCGGTCGTCCGGGCCAGGGCGACCGGCAGGTCGCCCCCACGGCGATCGCGGGCGACGTGTGTAGGGGCGAGCAGACGCTCGCCCACTGCGGTCGTCCGGGCCAGGGCGACCGGCAGGTCGCCCCTACGGCGATCGCGGGCGACGTGTGTAGGGGCGAGCAGACGCTCGCCCAGTGCTGTCGTCCGGGCCAGGGCGACCGGCAGGTCGCCCCTACGGCGATCGCGGGTGACGTGTGTGTGGGCGAGCAGACGCTCGCCCGCTGCGGTCGTCTGGGCCAGGGCGACCGGCAGGTCGCCCCTACGGCGATCGCGGGGCGACGTGTGTGGGGGCGAGCAGACGCTCGCCCCCTGCTGTCGTCCGGGCCAGGGCGACCGGCAGGTCGTCCCTACGGCCGGGGCAGGTTGTCGCGGTCCTCCGCCCAGCGCGACGGATTGGCGGCGATGTACTCGCGTGCGGCGAGCAGCTCAGCCTCATCGCGGAGCACGCGGTCGTAGTACCCCCGCTGCCAGACCGGCTCTCCCACCAGCGCCAGATGCCGCCGGGCCTCGCGCGTGACGGCGGCCTTGAAGTTGGCGACGAGAGCCCCGAGCGACGCCGGCGCCGGCCCCCTCGCGCCGTCCGGGGCTACGGCGTGCGGGTCGCCCGGGAGGCTGGCCGCGGCGCGCCCTGTGATCCAGACGATCGCGTGCAGGTGGTTCGGCATCACCACGAACCAGTCGAGCTCGACGCCGGCCCTCAGACGCTCCGAGACAAGCCACTCGGCCACGGCGATGCGGCCGAGCGCCGAGAGCCGTACGGCGCCTTCGGCGATGTGCCCCAGGATGGGGCTGCGTCCGACCGTGCAGACGGTCACGAAGTAGGCCCCGGCACCGGCGTAGTCGCAGCCGGGCAGGCGGGTGGACCGACGGCGATGGTCTGAACGCGGCATCGAATCCCTCCGGAGTGCGCGGCGGTGCACAGAGGCGATCGTGCGGGTCATCCCCACCTACATCCTCCGGAACGCAACCTCCCACTCCATGGTCCCCGTCGCGGCGGGGCTGAAGGTCACCTCGGCGTAGCCGGCGTGGGTGGCCGGCCGGCCGGAGGGCGCGGACCCGGTGGCCCCGTCGATCGCCCAGCCTTCGGGGAGGCTCACGGTGATCGTGTACGGGTCGCCCTTCACCACATGCGAGCGGCCCTTGAGATTCGCGCCGTGCGCCGCCTCGTTCCAGGCGACGCTCTCGAGGTCCGGCCCGCCCATCGTGATGTGCCGGCTCGTCGCGAGGACCTGCGGCCGATCGAGCAGCTCGCGGATCGCGTAGACCGCGACGCCGTTCTCGGGGAGCGCGGCCGCGGTGAAGCCGTCCTCGCACGCGCCCACGTAGCGCCGGGTCCAGAACTCGTACACCCCGTAGCGGCCGGCGGGGTCGAGACCGAGGTCGGCGAACGCGACGTGGGCCTCGTCCTGCGGCTGCCAGGCGAGGCGGGCGAGGACGCTCCAGCGCTCGAAGGGCCGGTCGATCTCGAGCATCCACCACGCGGGGACGGGCCCCTCCTGGTCGGCGTCGATCGGCCCCTGCGGCCCGCCGCCCTCTTCGTTGCGCAGGCCGGCAAGCAGGGCGTCGGTCTTGGAGGGATCGTAGTCGTAGAGCTGGCCGGGGAGCGTGTGGAGGATCGGCGCGCTCCGGCGCGCGCCCTCGATCTTCCGATCGTCCTCGTAGACCTCGACCTTGTCGGTGAGCAGCATCTGGGCCCCGGCCATCGAGACGAGCACGGGCCGGATAGTCTCGGAGCCCTCGGGCGTGATGTCGACGTGGTCGGGGTCGTTGCGCCAGACGATGTTGTTCCACGAGTTGTACTGGGCGAGCGTCATCGGTCCGAAGCCGTCGCCGCCGAGGCGGCAGCCGTCGACGATCCCCGCCACCTCCGGCAGGACCCCCCAGCAGGCGAGGATGTAGGTCTCCGGCCCCAGCTCGGCCCGCGCGGCCCGGAGCCAACTCCGGATCGCGTCCTCGGGCGAGGTGCCGCGAGCCGCGAGATCGGCCCGGCAGGGGTAGTAGTCGTCGTAGAGCAGATGGCGGAGCGTGTCGATCTTCACGTAGTCCCAGCCCTGCTCCTTGAGCGCGCGGTAGAGCGGGCGAACGACCGTGTCGACGGCCTCGGCGTTCGTCGCGTCGAGCCCGTAGTCGATCCACGGGCCCTTGCGCGGCGCGCCATCGGCCTCACGGACGAACCACTGCGGGTGCTCGCGCACGAGGCTTTCGTCGCCCATGTGGACGTTCACCCACAGGCCCGGCTTGAGCCCTTCCTTGCGGATCGTCTCGGCGAGCGCGGCGAGGCCGCTCGGGAACCGGTCGTTGGTCGTGAGCCAGTTCTCGGGCCGGCCCCCGTTCGAGGACTGGAAGCCGTCGTCGATCTGGATGTGCTCGTAGCCGTAGTCGCGGAGCTTCTCGGCGAAGACGCGGCTCACGCGGGCGACGGTCTCCTCGCTGATGTCGGCGCGATAGGGCCACCACGAGCACCAGCCGGCGATCGACTCGGGCCAGATCCGCTGGGTGGGGTCGAAGAAGCGCACGCCCTTGTGGAGGCGGTAGTAGTCGGCGTGGAACGTCATCGCGATCTCGGCGCCCGAGAGCACGATCCGGAACTCGCGCTGGCCGTCCCGCGTCCCGAGCGGGTGGATCTCGACCTGCCCCTCGGTCACCTCGAAGAGCCAGTCGCGCGCGCGGTCGTAGATCGCGTTGTTGCGGAGGTTGTCGGAGAGCCCCACGGTGTTGCGGACGAGGGGGAAACGCTCCTGCGCCGCGCCCCGGGTCTCCGCCGGGAAGGCCTGGTCGGAGCCGCGGTAGGTTCCCTCGAGCACGACCGAGCCCTCGCCGCCCAGCGGGTGGATCGTCAGGTGCGACGACCACAGGCCACGCTCGTCATGCCCCAACACGGACCCCGTGAACAGCTCCTGGCTCCCCTCGCGTACGGCCAGGCTGATCAGCTCGGCCCCGCCGTGGGAGACGGTCAGCGTCGTCGGTCCCTGTCCCTCGACGACGCCGAACACGACGCTGGCATCGGTTTGCTCCCGCGGGTCGACGGGCACAAGCGTCGCGTAGCAGGCGGCATAGGCAAGCATGAGCATGGCTGGTTCCTCCAATGGGCAATGGCCCCGCGGGGAGGCTTCGTCAGGCAGGGGGGCTGTCCCTGCGCTTGCTCATTGCCCCGCACAGGTCCCCCGCCGCGGCTGCCGAATGTGCGGGAAACCGATCCTGGAGGCGCCCACCATGAGCAACCGCCACGAACTCTCCCGCCGCTCGCTCCTCGCCACGCTCGGCCTCGGCGCACTCGCGGCGCCCCTCGCGGCACGAGCCGACGGCGGTCCGACGACGACGCGCGAGCGGATGCTCGTGACGATCAACAGCAGCACGATCCGGCCGACTCCGGTCGAGCGGAAGATCGAGGCCGCCGCGCGGGCCGGCTACGACGGCATCGAGCTGTGGATCGACGAGATCGACGGCTACGAGCGGGACGGGGGCTCACTGGAGGACCTCGGCAAGCGGATCCGGGATGCGGGCCTGATCGTGCCGAACGTGATCGGGTTGTGGGACGCCATGCCGGCCGACGAGGCGGCGTGGCCCGCCTGCCTCGAGCTACAGAAGGGCCGGATGGAGCGCTCGCGTCGCGTGGGGGCGCAGCGGATCGCCGTCATCGCCACGCCCGACCGCCCGGAGATCGACGTCCTGTGGGCCGCCGAGCGCTATCGCCGCTACCTCGACGCCGGCGACGAGATCGGGATCCGGGCCGCCATCGAGTTCGTGGGCTTCTTTCGCGGGATCCACACCCTCGGTCAGGCCGTCGCGATCGCCATGGAGAGCGGCCATCCCGAGCCGTGTATCGTGGCCGACACGTTCCACCTGTACCGCGGTGGGTCGATGTACGACAGCATCCGGTGGCTCCGCGGCGACCTCCTCGGGGTCTGCCACGTCAACGATGCCCCCGCGAGCCCGCCGCAGTTCGAGCAGGGCGACTCCGACCGCGTCTACCCCGGCGACGGGATCCTCCCGCTCGAGGCCTTCTTACAGCGGCTGTGGACCCTCGGCTTCCGCGGGCCCCTCTCGCTCGAGCTGTTCCGCGAGGAGCACTGGAAGATGGACCCCCTCGAGGTCGCGCGCACCGGCCTCCGCAAGATCCACGAGGTGCTCGACCGTGCCGGCGTGCCCTACCGCAGCTAGGCCTCGCGGGTCTGCCCGAGCCCGGCGCCGGGCAGGCCGACACACCATCTCGCCCCACCCCTGGAACACGGAAGCCTCCCGCGACGTCACGAGTGCGGTGGGGGAGGCCGACGGGGCTTCTTCTTGGAGGTGCACCCATGCTGAGGTGGGCGAGAGTCACGATCACGGGCGCGATGGTCTGCCTGGCGGCGGCTGTCGCGATGCTCATGCCGGCAACGGCGAGCGACGAGGGAGAGATCACGCAGGGCGCGCTGCAGGTCACCGGTCAGCCGGGCCAGCGGCTGCTGGAGTTCCCGCTCCAGCACACAGCGGTCGAGGCCGACATCGCGGGCCTCATCGCGAAGGTCACGGTCACCCAGGAGTTCGGGAACCCGTATGCCGACCCGATCGAGGCGGTCTACGTCTTCCCGCTCCCGGAGAACTCGGCCGTCAACGACATGGTCATGAAGATCGGCGACCGGACGATCCGGGCCGATATCCAGACCCGGGAGGCGGCGCGGGAGACCTACGAGGCGGCCCGTGCCGCGGGGCAGCGGGCGGCGCTGCTCGAGCAGGAGCGACCGAACATCTTCACGCAGTCGGTGGCGAACATCCTGCCGGGCGACCGGATCCTCATCACGATCACCTACGTCCAGGACCTCAAGTACGACCACGGGACCTACGAGCTGAACTTCCCGATGGTCGTCGGCCCACGGTACATCCCCGGCTCACCGGCGCCCGACCCACCCAAGGGCGGCGGCTGGGCGCCCGACACCACGCGCGTGCCGGACGCCTCGCGGATCACTCCGCCCGTCCTGCGGCCGGAGGAGCGGAGCGGCCACGATATCTCGCTCCACGTGCGGCTCGACGCCGGTGTCCCGATCCGGGATCTCCGCTGCGCTTCGCATGAGGTGGTCGTCGAGCGGGAGAGCGAGACGCGCGCCGACATCGCGCTCCACCCCAAGGACACCATTCCGAACAAGGACTTCATCCTGCGGTACGACGTGGCCGGCGAGGTCGCCGAGAGCGCCTTCCTCCCGTACCACGGCAAGGAGGGCGGCTACTTCCTCCTGATGGTCCAGCCGAAGGCCGACTACACGCCGGGCGAGATCACGCCGAAGGAGATGGTCTTCGTCGTCGACCGCTCGGGCTCGATGTCCGGACAGCCGATCGAGAAGTGCCAGGAGGCCATGCGCCGTTGCCTCCGGGGCATGAACGGCGACGACACCTTCCAGATCATCGGCTTCAGCAACGAGGCGACGACCTTCGCGCCGGCCCCCGTCCCGAACACCTCGGAGAACGTCGAGAAGGCGATCGCCTATGTCGACGCATTCGACGGCAACGGCGGCACCGAGATGCTCGAGGGCATCAAGAAGGCGCTCGACTACAAGCCCGACCCCAAGCGGATGCGGATCGTCTTCTTCATGACCGACGGCTACATCGGCAACGAGACGGAGATCTTCGCGGCGATCCAGGAGCGGCTCGGCGGCGCCCGGCTGTTCTCCTTCGGCGTCGGCAGCTCGGTCAACCACTACCTGCTCGGCGGCATGGCCAAGTTCGGGCGGGGGATGGTCCAGTATGTCCGGCCCGACGAGGACACCAAGGAGTGCGTCGACCGCTTCTACGATCGCATCGCCCGGCCGTACCTGACCGACGTCGCGATCGAGGCCCAGGGCATCGAGTTGAAGGACCTCTACCCGCAGGCGATCCCCGACCTGTTCTCGGCCCAACCGATCGAGATCCACGGCCGGTACGACACCCCCGGCACGGGCGCGGTGCGGATCACGGGCAAGGTCGCCGGCAAGCCGTGGGAGACGACGATCCCCGTCAGCCTCCCCGGCGGCGAGTCGGGCAACGCCGCGCTGGCCTCGCTCTGGGCGCGCCAGAAGATGGGCGACCTGATGGACTCGATGGCGCGGGGCGAGAACGCCGAGACGGTCCAGCAGATCACGGACCTCGCGCTCGAGTTCCGGCTGATGTCCCCCTACACGAGCTTCGTGGCCGTCGAGGAGAAGGTCGTCAACGAGAACGGCCAGGTCCGAACGGTCCAGGTGCCCGTCCCGATGCCGGAGGGCGTACGCTACGAGGGCGTCTTCGGCGAGAAGGCTGAGGGCTTCGGCGGCATGGCGCTGGGCGCGTCGATGGTGGCTCCCAGCGTCGCGATGGCCCGCAAGGGCGGCAGCGGCCCCGCCGGCCCGACCGGCGTGGTGACCGGGGCGCTGACGGGAGCGCCGATGGCCGAAGAGCCGGAGGTCGACGGCGCCCGGTACGGCACGATGGCGTCGTGGATCTGCGTGCTCGCCTCGGAGGGCGTGGCGGTCCCGTACCTGGGCCTCGGTACCGCTCTCGTGGCGGCGGGGAGTGTCGTCCAGGCTCCGAACATGGGCCCCGGCTACCTCCCCCCCGAGGGGATGGCTCTGCCGCTGGCGGACAACCCGGCGCAGTGCCTGGTGATCACCGGCGCGACCACGCCGGAGCAGGTCGAGACGTGTGCCGCGGGGCTCAGGCAGTTCGTCGCCGACGGCCGCACGGTCCTCGTCGACAGCCAGGACCCCGGGCTCCTTGCCGCGCTGGCGAAGGCAGGCCTCGAGGTCAGCGATCTCCCGGCCGATTGCCCTGTGCTCACCGCGAAAGGAACCGCGTATGACCTCGGCCCGGTCGAGGGCCTGCGCGGCCTCACTTCCGACGGCAAGCTCGTCGGCTTCGTTCTCCCCGGCGTGCTCGCGTCGCTCGCCGACGGCATCTCGGACGACAACATGCCGAACGCCCGCCTGATGACCAACGTGGTCAGCTTCGCCCTCCAGGAGATGGCGAAGCGCCCGAAGCCGGCCGCCGAGCCGGCCAACGAGGAGTAGCGCGGGCATCCCCGCGGGCCGGCCGCTCAGGGATCGGCCGGCCCGCCGCGCGTACGGGGCAGGGGAGGCCGCGCACGGCCCTCCCGGCCAGTTCCAAGCAGGCGGGAGCGAAT
>CAZRDB010000163.1:0-11347 GCA_964598695.1 uncultured Armatimonadia bacterium | reverse complement strand
GCCGATGGTGGTCTGGATCACCGGGGCCGACTCGATGACATCGTTGAGGACGATCGGCATCGGGTCTTGGATGTGCTTCGAGGTGAACTCGCGGAAGGCGTCGGTCGCGCGCGGCTTCAGCTCGAAGCTGACCGCCCAGCCGCCGTTCTGGCTCGGTGTCGCCGCGGAGGTGTCCTTCATGTCGGCGCCGCGGACGACGACGAGCGAACTCGGGTCGTCGATCGCCGTCTTGTGGTCGATGGGCTCGCCCGAGACCGCGTCGTAGACCTCCACCCGCTCTGCCTTCTCGGGGTGGCGCGGGTCGCGCTCGGCCATCGGGATCGGAACGGTGCGGAGCGTGTAGCGCTTCGGGTCGATGAACATGAGCTTGAGGTCCGCCGGCTTGGCGAGGTCACGCTCGATCTCCTCGGGCGTCTGGCCCGCGATCTCGATCGTGATCCGCCGCTCACCCTCGGTCTGGATGATCGGCTCGGTGAGACCGAACATGTCGACGCGGCGCTGCATGATCTCGCGGACGCGGTCGATCGTGTCGCCGGCGATGAACACCGAGTCCGGGTCCTCGTAGAGCACGACGCCCGGACGCCGCTCGCGCAGGAAGGTCCGCGCGGTCTCGAGGACGGCGGCGGCCTCGTCCTTGCCTTTGGTCATTGCCTCGAGCGTGACGCCGCTACCGGTGGCCGTGAGGCTGAGCACCTCGACGCGGTTCGTCTCCAGGTGGGCCTGGAGATCGGTCTTGATGCGCTCCCAGTCGGCGCGCGAGGCGACCTGGCCCTCCTTGCGCGCCTCGATGGCGGCGCTCTGCGACTCGGTCGCCTGCGACTCGGTCGGCAGGTCGGCCGCAGCGGCGTCGCCCTCCGCGGCCTGGTCGACGAAGATGTACCGGGTGCTGGGGACGGCCTCCATGACGATCCGGGTGCCGCCCTGGAGGTCGAGTCCGAGCTTCACCTGCGGCATCGGCCGCCGGAGCTGGAACCGTCCGAACTGGGCGACGACCAGATGGGCGTCCTTCTGGGCCTTGCCCGCCGCCTTGAGCGTTACCGCGCCGGCCCGGTCGCTGTACTGCGCCTGCAGGGCCGAGAGAGCGCTCTCGCGGTACTGGACGATCTGGCCCGCCGTCGTGTCGCGGGGGACCGCGAGCTTGACGACGACCTCGCGATCCTTGATCGCGACGCCGTCGGTGATGACGGGGATGCCCTGCTCGTCGAGGTACCGCCACATCTCCGTCTTGAGGTCGGAGACGGTCATGCCGACGCTGGCGGCCCCCGGGGCCTGCGACTCCGCCGGGATCGAGCCGCCCGTCAGCGCGTCGAGGAGCGGCGCGACAGACTCCGCGGAGAGGATCGCGGGGGCGGACTCCGGCGAGGAGACCTTGTCCTGGCCCTGCGAGCCGGGCACGGTCGCCTCGGTGGCCGCCGACTCGCTCGAGAGAGAGGACGTCGGCGCCAGCGCGAGCGATTCGACGCTCAGGGCCTCCGGTGAGGTGCTCTCCGCGCTCGTCGCGCCAGGCGCAGGCTTGGCCGACGGCAGCGGCTTCGGTGGGATGCCCACCAGGCTCCGCTGGAACTCATAGGTCGCCTCGGCGAGGTCGGCCGTACTCTCGGCCGGCGCAATGCCGATGGGCTTGAACCCTAGCTCGAACGCCAAGAGCGCGACGAGCAGGATCCAGAGGAGCTTCCGACGATTCTCCTTCACGCCGCAATACCCCCGCGCATATGGATCAGACTCCCGAACAAGAAGCCGCGGGCGCAGGAGCGAGGCCACCCGCGGCAGACGAACCCAGGGGAACGAGCCGCGCGCTGCCGCCGACGAGGCGAACGAACGCGCAAGGCTCCACTGCATGAGGCGCGACTCGACAACGGCCGCACGGCCGCGCAAGCGTTGCCCCAAGCGACTTCAAGCGCCGAATTGTACCGGCGGTGGCGCAACCTGTCAAATGGCGGCCGGGAGGTCCGGAGCCGGGCGAGCCCAACGCGCCGAGACCCGTGAGGCGGCAACGGGCCGAGCGGACGGGCCGGGGACCATGGTCCGCTGCCGCCTTGGATCGGGCAACCGGTGCACGCCTCTCCCGCGCGCCAGGGGCGCCGTACCGGTGCGCACACTGCAGGCCGACCAGGTGGCGAAGCGGGCGGCGCTGGTGGTAGGCTGGGTGCCGGCGCGGCTGCCCGCAGGGCCGCGCAACGGCTCCGAGGGGAGTGGCGGACTTGCTGCAGGCGCTGGTGTTCCTCGCCGCAAACGGGTTGCTGGTCTGGGCCGCGCTCAGCGCCGGGGAGTTCGTCGCGCGGGGAGAGGGCCTCACCCGCAGGCTGCTCGCCACGGTCGTGGCCCTCCCCACCGTCGCGGTCGTCGTGCTCCTCGCGCTGGGGGTGGCCGGGCGGTTCGAGGCCCGTTGGGCACTGCTCTCCGTCGCGGCCGTCTCTCTCATGGCCGCGGCTCTCCGCGCCGGTCACTGGTGGCCCCCACGCGGGAGACGCTCTCCCCCGTGGCCTGTGGTTGGGGCGTCCCCCGAGGACGGGCCGCTTCTGCCCGTTGCCGTTGGCCTCCTGGCCGCCGTCTGCGCCCTCTACGCGGGCTATGCCGCGCTGCTGGGTGGGACATTCGCCCCCGATGACCTCTCCTACCACGCCGTGCTCCCGGCCGACTGGATCGTCCACGGCAGGCTCACCCTGGGGATCGGCAACTACCAGGCCTACTACCCCTGCAGCGCCGAGCTGCTGGCCGCGTGGTTCATGCTGCCGTTCCACGATGACCGCTTCGCGAGCCTCACGACGCCCCTGTGGGCGGCGATGGCGGTCGTCTCCCTGCTCGTTCTCGCGCGCGCCTACGGCGCCTCGCGAGCCGGCGCCGTCGTTGTGGCGCTCCTGTTCGTGGTCGCGGCCCCGGTACTCCGGCGCCTGAACACGTTCAGTGCGGTCGACCTCGCCGGCCCCGCGGCTGTGCTCGCGGCGTGTGCCCTCCTGGCTCCGCGGCGCGACGAGGACGGGCGCGAGCGGCCGCTCGATTGGCGGGCGGTGCTTCCCGCGGGGCTCGCCGCAGGGCTCGCGGCCGGGAGCAAGGCCTCGTTCCTCCCCGTCATCCCGCTGCTCATCCTGTGGCTGCTGCCACGCCTGATCGCCGGCGAGCGTCTCGGCCCGGCGCGGGCGCTCGCCAGGGCCGGTCTGCTGCTTCTGGGCGCGGTGCTGACCGGCGGCTACTGGTACATTCGCAACACGGCGCTGACGGGCAACCCGTTGTTCCCGTTCCAGCTCGGCCCCCTGCCCGGGCCGTTCGGGCCCGCAGACCAGGCGCCGACGAAGCTCGCGAGCTACCTCGGCAGCCCGGCCGGCCTCGCGATCCTCCCCGGCTACGTGCTCGACTGGCCGATCCCCCTCTTTCTCGTGGCCGCCACGGGCTACGGCGCCGCCTGCTGGGCGCTGGCGCGACGGCCCGAGGTGGAGGCCGGGGCGCGGCGCTGGCACGCCGCGCTCGTGGGGGGGATGGGCCTCGCGCTCCTGGCGCTCTTCCCGTTCTCCCCGTTCTCCGGCACCACGGAGTGGGTCGGGGCGCCGGTCACGGCAACCTGCCGCTACGTCCTCGCGAGCTTCGGCCTGGGGATCGCCCTCGTCGCGTTGGCGCTGCGGCCGAGCCCGCGGCAGCGCGCCTGGACCGCGGTCCTGCTCGCGACCTCCGCTGCCTCGCTCGCGCTGACCGTTCTCCGCGAGGGCCGGCTCGCGGCCGCGGGCACGGTCGGGGCCCTGGTTGTCGTCGGGCTCCCCGCCGCGCTGCTCGCGCGGAGGCCGGAACGGCGGTGGCCCTCGTGGCTCGGCCTCGCCGCCTGTGGGCTGGCCGCCTTGTTCCTCCTTGGCTACGCCCCGCTGAAGGCGGAGCGGACCGACGCCGCGTTCGCGCGCTCCGTCACCCGGGCGGACCGGGGAGGTGGCGCGCTGCCGATGGACGGCCTGCTCGCCGCGCTGGAGAGCCTCCCGGCGGGCTCCCGAGTCGCCTGGTTCAGCGAGAAGCCCGCCTTCTGCTACTGGGCTTACGGCCGCCGGCTGCAACTCGAGCCGACGCCGGTGGACGTCGACGGCCTGCCGCTCCCGCCCCTGCACATCCGCTCCCGGAGGCCATGGACCGGCGATTGGTGGGTGCTCGCGGGCAGCCTGCAGCCACCGGCGCGGGCCGAGGCCGATCTCGCCGCCAACCTCCGTCTCGGAGGCATCGAGTACGTCATCACCACGCGTTGGCTCGGCTCCGGCTGGCCCGCCCAGGAGGAGCAGCTCGCGTGCTCCGCCGGCCTCCCGGAGGTGTTCCGCGATGCGGGCAGCGCGATCCGGCGGCTCCGGTAGCCGCGGGAGGGAGCGCGCGGGCGGGCACGAATCGGGTTGCCGGCGCGGCTCTCCGGAAGCCTCGTTCCGCAGCGGTGAAGGGAACCACACATGCGCACCCGTCCGCTCCTCTTGCTCTGCCTCGTGGCCGTCGCGGCAGTTCTCCTCGCCGCGACGGGCCGGGTCGGCCTCGCCCAGGCGGGCGAGGCTCTCACGCTCGCCGTTCTCTCCGACGACCACGTGGGCTACCGCGAGTGGCAGGCCACGAAGGCCGAGAACCCGAGTTCGCTCAACCTCCCGCAGTTCCGGCAGAACCTCGCCGACATCGTCGAGCACGGGCCGGACCTCACGGTTGTGAACGGCGACCTCGTGATGGCCATGGCGATGGACGAGGGGAGGACGCTCGGCGAGCAGCTCGCGGCCTGGCAAGGGGAGCTGGAGGGGATCGCCGGCGCTCCCGCGCTGGAGCTGGTGGTCTCGACGGGCAACCACGAGGCCAATGAGTTCGACCCGGCGATCAACGCGCAGTATCCGAGCGCGGAGGCGTTCCGGGTGTGGACGGAGTGGCGCGCGGCGCACCGGTACGACGCGCGCGCCGGCAACGGCCCGAGGCCCGAGGGCGAGAACCCCGACCACCTCGTGCTCGACGAGAGCCGGCTGTCGTTCTCCTTCGACATCGGTCCGGTGCACATCGTGGTGCTCAACACCGACACGCTGAGCGACGTGACCGATCCCGCGACCGGCAAGCCGCTGCCCGGCTGGGTGCCCGTCCACTGGGCCGAGACCGACATCGCGGCGGCCCAGGCCGACCCTGCCGTGGAGACGATCCTCGTCCTTGGCCACCGCCCGATCGAGGCGCCTGCCTATGCCGACGACTCCTGGGGCGCGACGATCCACCAGTCGGGCGACCACCCGCTCGGGGAGGAGCTGTCGGCGGTGCTGCGTCGGAACCCCAAGGTGAAGGCCTACATCGCGGGCCACATCCACGCGCACCACGCCTGGCGGCTCGATGCCGGCTCGGGCGTCTGGCAGATCATCGCGGGCAGCGCCGGCTCCGAGTGCGACGCGGTCTGGTCGCCGCCGGAGGGGGCCTATTTCGGCTTCTGCACCGTGCGGGTCGACGCGGGAGGCCGCGTCGCGATCACCGGGTATGGCCGGCCCGTCCCATCGGCGCCCCAGCTCTTCTACGAGGCCTCCCCCATCGCGCCCACCCGAGCGACGCCGAAGCAGACGATCGTGACGGCTGAGGGCGCGGCGTAGCGGCCCGGAGCCGGCGCTCGGCGGCGCGGGCGGCGCGCGCCCTACCTCCTCGTCGCGCCGAGCGAGCAAAGCGGGAGGTAGTCCTGGGCGAGGCCGGCGTCGAAGTTGAAGACCGTGAAGCCGGGCGCCTTCTCACGGGCGATCGTGATCTGCTCGAGGAGGCCGTCCGGCGATGCCTCGTGGCAGCCGATCCCCGGGTAGAAGGGGATCCGGCCGCCGATCCACTCCGCCTGGCGGGTGACCATGCCGCGGAAGCTGTCGGCCTCCTTCGTGTAGTCCATCGGGCAGACGAAGTCGAGCCAGCCTCGGTCGATCCAGCGGTCCCAGTCCTGGCCGATGCTGTCGCGCGTCCGGGGGAGGTCGGGCCAGACGGCGGCCGAGATCGCGATCCCGGGCCGGATCTCCCGCGCCTCCTCGGCCACCGAGCCCACGAGCCGGTCGATCTGCTGGCGGCGGAACTCGTACCACTGCTGCACGAGCGGCCCCCCGCGGTCGGCCACGTCGGCGGGCCAGTTGGCCACCGCGCGCCCGAGCGTTGCCTCGAACGCCCGGCGGCACGCGGGGCAGAAGCAGCCGTCCTGGCCCGGGTAGCGGATGTAGTCGAAGTGGAGGCCGTCGACCTCGTAGTTGCGGGCCGCCTCGAGCATCGCGTCGCGCTCCAGCTCGAAGTTCGCCTGCTGCGAGGGACAGAGCCACAGGTGGGGGTCGCGCAGCTCGCGGCCCTCGCGGTCGATCTGCAGGCGGCCCTCGGCGCGGAGCCGCGCGACGAACTCCTCGGGCGCCGGCCCCAGGCAGTAGTTGACCTTCCACACATGCACCGCGAGGCCACGGGCGTGGGCGGCCTCGACGCACTGGGCGATCTGGTCGCCCCGCTCCGTGACCTCGAGCGAGACGGGGAGCACCTGGCTCGGGTAGAAGGCCACGCCGCCCCACAGCATGTTGGGGATCACGGCGGTGAAGCCCGCGTCACGGAGGGCGTCGAGCGAGCGCTCCCAGCCCCAGCCGCCGACCCCGAAGGCCGAGTGGCACCACACGGCGCGGAACTCGTCCTCCCGGGCAGGCAGCGAGGTCGCCCAGGCGCGCACGAGGTCGTCTCGCACGCCCTGGAGGCCCGTCGCCGCCTCGGCCCACTGCCCGGCGCCGGCGAGGTCGTCCGCGGTCACGAGCTTCGCGAGGCCCGCGTCGAGCAGCTCCGTCGCGGTCGCGTTGCCCGAGGCCCGCACGGCCTCGGCGAGTTCGGCTTCGTCCCGGTAGGGGCCGACCGCCGTCAGGCTCTCGCGCTGCGCGCCGTAGGCGGCCTCCCAGGCCTCCGGGATCAGGTCGCCGATGACCGCTCCGAGGAAGGCGGCCTTGGCGGCCGGGTCGTCGCGCGTCAGGACGTGGCCCAGGTACGCGCCGGCCGGCGAGAGGATGCACGCGGGCTCGCCGAGCGCGCCCTCCACGCTCTGCCAGAGGCCGATGGCCCGCGCCTCGGGCGCGAGCCGGGTGGGGACGATCGCGTTCCAGGAGTTCTGGCCCATGCTCTCGGGCAGGCCGGTGAGCGCGCGATCGGTGAAGGCAACCCGCGCGAAGCGCCCGCCGTCGCCCTCGCGGCCGCTGCGGTACTCGGCTTCCAGGACCCCCAGCGCGCGTAGGAGGGGCTCGGGACACTGGTAGAAAGCGAGGGCACGTCCGCCTCGCTCGAGGAACCCAGGGAGAGCATCGAGCAGTTCCGGCGCAAGTCTCGGCGCATAGGGGAGGATGAGCATGCGTGCGCCGGCGAGGGTCGCGGCATCGAGATCGGTGTCGTCCAGCTCGCCATAGGGGATTCCGGTGCGGTCAAGGGCGCCCGCGACGGTCTCGATCCACGGACGGGCCTCGTCGGCGCGCTCCGGCTCCTGCTCGGACATCCAGCGCGGCGCGACGAGGAGGACGGCGCTGCCGCGAGCCGTGACGGGGCGGAGGAGCAGCGCGCCAGAGCCGGGGGCCGCCTGCCAGATGGAGACACGCAGGGCGCGGCCCGCGCTCCAGGGGCCGGGGCTCTCAGGGTTCATCGCGGCGCGGGTCCAGCGGAGGGTGCGCCAAGCCGGCTTGCCCTCGGGCGTCTCCGCGCCGAACCAAGCGCCGTACCAGCCGGGCGGCGCCTCGAAGTAGAGCGAGATGCCGGAGACCAGCTCCGGCCGGTCGAGCCAGAGCTGGGCCTCGAACTTGCCCGCCCCGACGAGGCTCTCCGAGAGCGTCACGTCCCAGGCGGCGCGCTGGGTGGTCCCCGTGAGCGTGTAGGGGAGCCGGATGACCTGCTCGCCTGGGCGGTCGGGGTCGGGGACGATCTCCGGCGGCTCGGCCCCCTGCGAGACCGACCAGGCGGCGAGCGGAGTCGCGGCGGAGACCAGGAGGCGTTCCTCGGCGAGCGGACCACTCGCGAGTGTCGCGAGAACCATCAGGGCCACCGGAGCCATTGTCGAATCTCCTGTCCCGTCCCGCCACGCGATCGGAGTTCACGCCCCCCCGAGCGGTTCCCTTCCGGGTTCGGGGAACGGCGCTGCAACGCGGGCCCCGCCCATCGGCACTGCCTTCCAGGAACGGGGGTGCGAGCATGGGCGTGATTGGAACCGACTACCTCGCGCGGATCGCCGGGTTCGCGCTCAATGCCGCGGTCCTGGCCGTTGCCGTCCTGGTCGCGGCGCGGGCGTGGCGCGGCGGGTTGCATCCGAGCCGCCGGATGCTCGCGGGGGTGTCCTGCGCTTCGCTCGCCGATCTGCTGGTCTGGGAGATCCTCCTGCCCACCCCGCTCGCGCGCGTGCCCGGCGCATCGTACGTCGAGTGCGCCGTGGCGGGGCCCGGCCTCCTGCTCGCGCTTGCGCTGTGGGCCGTTCGGCTGCGGGGGACGCCGTTCGCGCGGCCGTTCCTGCTCACGGCCGGCGCCGGCGGCGCCTGGTGGGCCACCACCAGCGCCCTGCCGCTGCTGGCGCCCGCGGCCTCGTTCGGCCTCTCGACCGACCGTGCGGCTCCGCCGGCCGGGCAGTCGACGTGGTGGAGCTGTGGCTCCGCCGCGGTGGCCCGCGTCGCCTGGGAGGTCGGCTGCCCGCTTTCGGAGCGCGAGGCGGCGCTGCTGGCCGATACGCGACCGGGCCGGGGGACGACCAGCATCGGGATGGCCACGGCGCTGGGCAGGCTCGGCATGCCGGCTCGCGTGGTCCCGGCGGCGCGGTGGGAGCAGATCCGCGATGCCCCCAAGCCGTGCCTCGCCGAGACGCGGGTGCTCGGCCGGGTGCTCCACGTGGTGACGATCCTGGAGGCCAGTGACAGGACGGTGCGGCTCTACGACCCGATGATCGGCGACACCGAGCTGAGCCGCGAGGAGTTCCTCGGGACCTGGACCCGCGTCTTGGTCGCGCCGGTTCAGCCGACGACCCGCCAGACGAGTGCGGTGCAGTCGAGCCTGTGACGCCGCACGGCCAAAGCAGCCTCCTCACGGCACGCCGGCGGCGGCGTAAAGGCGTCGCGCAGGTAGTCGGCGATCAGGAAGACCAGCGGGCCACCGCGGCGAGTCACGCGGATCAGTTCCGGAAGGGCGGCGACCACCGCGGCGCGGTCGTACCGATGGTAGGGGGGCTCGGTCGCGATCCCGTCGAACGAGCCGTCGCCGAAGGGCAACCGGGTTGCGTCGCCCAGGAGGCACCCGCGCAGCGGCAGCGCGCGCAGGCCCACAAGCAGCGCGGGCTCCACGTCCAGCGCCGTGGCCCGCAGGCCGTGGGCCTCGCAGGCCAGCGGGATCGTCCCGAGTCCGGCGAAGGGATCGAGCACCGAGGCCCCGTCGGCGAGTCCGGTCAGATTCGCGAGGGCGCGGGCATCGAGCGGGGAGAGCCGCCGCCCCCGGCGGGGACCGCCGACGGTCGGCTCCTCGTCCGTGCCGAACCGGAAAGCGACCCGGTGGGGCGAGGCGGCCAGGCGCTCCTCCTCGTCGGCGACCCACAGCTCCTCGAGGTGGTGGTCATGGTCGCCCTCGCGCATGCGGCCGACCGGCCAGCGCGCGCGCATGGTGTAGGCCGAGGGGAGCCCGGAGGCGGGCTCGACGCGCATCCGCAGGATCGCCCGCGTGTAGCCGAGGCGGGGGGCCAGGCGCGCGAGATCGGCCTCATCGCCCAGCCACTCGAAGGTGCACCGGTAGCGGCCCGGCCACTCGCGCTCCAGCAGCGCGCGGGGGCCGAGCGCCGCAAGCAGCTCGTAGAGGCAGGTCTCGTAGGCCAGGCCGGCGCCACCCCGCTGCGTGCGGAAGTAGGCCTGGTAGGGCACGCGGTCGACGTCCTCTCGCGGGCGGCTACAGGTCCTCGGGCAGCGGCCTGCCCTTCGTCTCCGGCGCCCACAGCAGGATCAGCAGCCCGAGCAGGAACACGGAGGAGACCATCGTGGCGGCGATGTGCAGGCCGAACTGCTTCGAGAGCCCGCCGAGGGTCATCGGCCCCGCGATGGCGAGGTAGCGGGCGACGTTGTAGCCGACGCCCGTGCCGGTCGCGCGCAGGCGGGTCGGGTACAGCTCGGGGAAGTAGATCGCGAAGCCGCCGAAGACCGAGGTCGTGCAGAAGCCCATGATCGGGAACAGGATCAGCGCGGCCGTGAAGGTCGCGAAGTGCTGCGTGAGCAGGAAGGTCGTCGGGACGACGATGAAGCACGAGAGGAACGTCGCGGCGAAGGCGGCGCGCCGCCCTGCCCGCTGGGCGAGCCACGTCCAGCCGAGGATCCCGAAGAAGGCGCCGGCGTTCTGGGCCATCTGCGCGAGGCTCACCGACTTCTCGGTCGCGGCTCTCAGCTCGGGGAGCTTGTCGGGGTTGAGCACACCGCGCAGCAGGTCGGGCGACCACGTGGCGATGCCCCAGAAGCCGATGACTCCGACCGCGCCGAGGCCGATGCAGACGAAGGTGCTGCGCCGGAGAACGGGTCCGCGGAAGAGGTCGGCGAGCGAGCCGAGGCGCTTGCTCTCGGTGGCGGCGGCACGGGCCTCGTGCCACTTGTCGGGCTCCTTGACCCAGAGGCGGACGATGACCGTGAGCAGCGCGGGCACGATGCCGACATAGAAGACGTACCGCCACGGCTCGTGGCCGGGCACGGGGTTGGCGACGGCGAGCGAGCCGATGGTGAGGTTGACGAGCCCGGCCAGCATGTTGCCGATCGCCGACGAGGCCTGCATGATCCCGAGCCCGGTGGCGCGGGCATGGTCGGGGAAGGTCTCGGCCACGAGTGCGGCGCCGGCGGCGAACTCGCCCCCGATCCCGAGCCCGGTGAGGAACCGGCAGACCGCGAACTGCAGCGGGGTCTGGGCGAGTCCCGAGAGGCCGGTGAAGATGGCGTAGAGGAGCACGGTGAGGATCATCGTGCGGGTGCGACCGAGCTTATCGCCGATCATCCCGAAGACAAAGCCGCCGGTCGCCCAGCCGAGCAGCATGACGGCCGTGCACCAGCCCGACCACTTGAGCACATCGCCACTCGAGGCGCCGGGGCCGAGCAGCGTGGCCAGCGCCGGGCCTTTGGCGAGGTTGTACAGCCACTGGTCCATGGTGTCGAAGAGCCAGCCGCACGAGGCGACGATCAGGACGAGCCAATGGTACCCCGTCAGGCCGTGGTACCAGCGAAGTCTGCCGGCAGGCTCCACCGGCGTTGCGTCGGGCGCGCCGTTCGTCTGTGCCATGCGGTTGTGCCTCCGCCTCAGTTGGCTGTCTCCCCGTGGGTTGCCGGCCTATTCCCCGGTTCGCCGGCCATTTCCTGCGGGAGAGGGGTGTCGCGGTAGGTAACCTCGTAGACGACGACGG
>CAZRDB010000162.1:0-11596 GCA_964598695.1 uncultured Armatimonadia bacterium | reverse complement strand
CAGGAGGTGTCGCGCGTGGGCCGTGTCGGGATCGGTCTCGTGGTGGTGCTCGTCGCGGCCGGGTGGGCCTGGGCTGACGTGACGGTGGAGCAGGCGCGCGCGATCGCCCAGGAGTGTGCGGGGCACACGCTCGACGGCTTCTCCGAGTCGTGCCTCCAGGGCCCGGACGGTCGCCTCACCAGCGTCGAGTTCTCCGCCGCCGGCGGCGCGCGGGAGCGCTACTACATCGATGGGGCCACGGGGCTCGTGCTCTTCTACCGGCGCGAGCGGGAGGCATCGCCCGAGAGCGGGCCAGCCGTCGACGCGAGCCGGGCTCGCGAGGCGGCAATCGCTGAGGCCCGGCAGCGCGCCGGTGGCATCGCGACCGGCATGAGGTGGGAGGTCGCTCCTGCCGAGAGCCCCGGGCTGTGGAGCGTGACCGGCGCTCAGCCCCCGGTCGGAGTCCCGCCTCGCGAGGGCCTCTCCGCCCGGATCGAGGTCGAGGTCGGACGGGAGGGTCGGGTGCTTGCCTACGGCCTCCACGTACCTCGCGCCGGACCGCGACCAGTCTTTGTGAGCGCCGAGGAGGCGGTGGCGCTCGTCCGGAGGGCCATCGCGCGGCGCGGCGCCGTGGGGGGGCAACCCGTACGCCGCCTCGGTCTGCGGGTGGCCGACGCCCCGACGCTCGTGGAGGATGCGGAGCGGGTGGCGTGGCACGTTCCCCTCGCCAACCGCGCCTACCTCGAGGCGGCGGCACAGCGGGGAGCCTCGCCCGAGGGGCAGGTCGTTCTCATCGTGCGGGTCGACGCCCAGACCGGGGAGATCGTCGGCGAGGCGGGAGCCCCTGACGGCAGCCGCAACGCGCGAGGAGGCGCCCCCTGGGCCCCGCTCGGTCTCTCCGCCGTGGCGGCCGTCTTGCTGCTCCTGGCCGCGCTCGTGCGCCGACGCGCAGCGCGGTCCTGAGCGCAGCGCGGCAGGTCCCTCCGGTGGTGCGGCCGAACCCGGCCTCCCGTCGGAAGGAGTGACCCCGTGCGCCGCATCCGCCCCGCCGTGCCTGCCGTCTGCGCCCTCCTCACGCTCTGCTCCTCGGCCCTGGCCGGCCCTCTCGAGGACGCCCAGGCGCGCGCCGGCCGAGACGGCGCCCTCGTGCTGGTCGTCGTGGGCGCCGACTGGCTCCCCGAGACCGCGCTCATCGCCGAGATGATCTCCGCCGAACCCGGCCACCTCCGGTGCGAGACGGTCCGGCTCTGGGCGGGCGACAGCGCGGGCGAGAAGCTGGGAGTGGGCGTCTCGATCCTCGATCCCGACGGCGCGCGCCTGCTGCGGCTCGAGACGGCCGATGTGCTCGACGAGGGTCTCAGTGGCCTCCGCGCCGGCCTCGGCGACGCCGCGCGTCTCGTCTCGCTGCGACAGGCCGCTGCCCAGGGCGCTCTCGGGCCCGACGAGGGGGACGAGTTGGCCGCTCTCTCGGCCCGGGCGGGCGACATCCCTGGCACGCGCGCCGCGCTGGGCCTCGCTGAGGGTGAGACGCCCACGGGCGACGACGCCCTGACGCTCGCCGAGGCCCTTTGGATCGGCGACGACAACGCGGGATGCGTCGCACTCCTCGGCGCTCTGCCGGCCGACGCGCTCGCCGCCCAGGGGAGCCTCCCGCGCTACTGGCTCGGCGCCTGCCGGCTCGTGAGCGGCAAGACCGAGGACGAGAAGCGGCAGGGCGTGGCCGACCTCGAGGCCGTCGCGGGCAGCCCCTCGGCCGGGCCGAAGCCGCGCCTGATGGCCGCCTCGCTCCTGTCGCGCGTCGTGGCCGACCCGAGCGGGCTCCGGCAACTCGCCGAGATCGCGGAGCAGGCGGGGCCGGGCGGCGCGTGGTCGGCGATGCTCAGCATGCGTCTCGCCTCCGCCCTCCCGCCTGGCGTCGAGCAGGAGCAGGGCTTCGAGCGGCTCGCCTCGGCCGGCGCGCTGGGCGCCAGGCTCGCCGGTCTGGCTCGCGCCCGCGCCCAGTGGCCGCTCGTGGCCCAGCGGGCGATCGCGGCGACGCGGGACTACCCCGCGCCCCAGCGGATGGTTGTCGTCGCGGCCGATGAGGGCGCCTTCCTCCGGGAGCTTGCCCGGTGGGATGCCGGGCGCCGTTGGCCCGTGCTCCTCGCCGACTCCTGGTACTGCCGCCTCTTCCTGCGAGCCTACGCGCCCGAGCGCGTGTACTACGCCCCGCCGGCCGGCGTACCGGCCACCGACGACGTGTACCGCGCGGCTGCGGCGGCGCTGGGGCCGGAGGACTTCACCACGCTCCCGGAAGGGGGGCCGGCCCTGCTGCTCGAGCGCACCCGGGATGGCGCGCCCGGCTGCATCCTGTGGGATCCGGCCGACGGTCTTGGCTGCTCCGCGGCGCTGCTCGCGGCGGGGCGCCACGAGCCGATCGCCCAGTGCTCGACGGCGGGGGCGCTCGACGAGACGGCGTCCGAGGAGGCGCTCGCGACGCTGGCGCGGGACGCCCGCCGGGCCATCGCGGCGACGGGGCGCTCCTTCGAGGCCCTGGGCGACGAGGTCGACTTCGTCACGCTCGCGTGCGACATGCCCTATCGCTGCGGCACGTCCCGCGGCTTCGAGGCCGGCGTGCGGACGACCGACGACTGCCTGTTCCGCGACGAGGCCGACCTCCCGCAGGCGTTCGTCGGCCGGCTTGCTCCCGACACGGTCTACGCGGTCTACGCGGCCAACTGCGCCCTGTTCCTCGCGCGGGGCCGGGCCCTGTTGTTCGACACCTACGGGAGCAACCCACCATGGGGCGAGTACGCCCTCGCGCCTGCCGCGGAGAAGCTGCCCGCGTTGGGGATCGCCGATCTCACGTTGGTCCAGGGCAGTGAGGCACGGATCCCGCAGTGGCTTGCGGCCCAGCGGACGCCGTTCCGGTGGGATCAGGTCGCGGTCAACTCGAGCGGCGGCTACTCCGACTGGTCGTGCGCGCCGGGCGGGATGACCGACGACATCACGCAGGTCGGGCCCTGCTTCGTCAGCTACGTGCACAGCCACGCGGCGGGGAGGCCGCTGGACCCGAATGCGCTCGTGGGACGGTGGCTCAACCTGGGCTGCTACGGCTTCTTCGGCAGCGCGAACGAGCCCTATCTCGACAGCTTCCGGCCCTCGTCGGAGCCCGTGACGCTGCTCGCGGAGGGCTGGCCGGCCGGGGTCGCCTTCCGCCGGATGCCGGGCAACAGCTACTGGACGGGCTGGCGGCTCGCGTTGCTCGGCGATCCGCTCTGCGGCCTCCCCGTGCGACCGGCCTCGGGTCTGAGCGACCTCCCGCTGGCCGCGCTCGACCCCGCGGCCCACCTCCCGGCCTCCTCGCTCGCCGAGGCGAAGGCGATGGATGGCGACTGGGCGGGCGTGGTCGACCTGGCCCTGCAGGAGGCGCCGACCGCAGCTCGCGACCGGATGCTGACGCGCTCGGCACTGGTGACCGAGATGCAGCGGGCTGTGGAGGCCGGAGACGCGGCCCGGGCGTGCGACATGCTGCGCGGCTGGTTCGCGCTGACGGGGGAGGAGTGGGGGCTGCCGCGCCTCGCCGACCGCCTCGAGCCGCTCGCCGAGGCCGACCCCAACGCGCGCGCCGCCGTGCGGGAGTGCCTCCAGGGCCTCGCCGACCTGGTGCAGGACGCCAACGTGCGGGCCGAGCTTGCCAAGCGGGCCGGCGCGCCGGGCTAGGCGCGGGCCGGTCCCGGGAGCAGGACTTCGGCACGGCCTCGGCGCAATAGACAGCTCGGGCCCCAGGGACGGCCGCCCGCGCGAGAGGACCGTCGAGCCATGGTACGCAATCCGTTGGCTGCCGCCGCAGCAACCCACCCGGACCTCGAGATCTGGTGGGACTCCTCGCCGCTCATCTTCGATTCCTGGCGGGCCCAGGTCGCGGCCGACGCCTCCGGCAAGCCCGGTGAGGCGCGGTGCCGCGAGCGGCTCGAGGGCGTCTGGGACGCCATCGTGGGCTGCACGACCAACCCTCCGCTCACGCTGGGCGTCGTCGAGGCCGACCCGGCGGGCTGGGGCGTTCGGACCGATGAGATCATCGCCCGAGGCGCGCGCGATGCCCACGACGCCTTCTGGACGCTCTACCGGACCGTCGTGCACGAGGGCTCGGAGCGCTTCCGCGGGCTGTTCGACGCGAGCGGCGGCAAGCTCGGGTTCCTCTCGGGGCAGGTCGACCCCCGGCTGCTGACCGAGACGGCGGAGATGGTCTCCCAGGGCATCACGCTGCACGCGATGAACCCGAACATCATGATCAAGATGCCCGGTACGCGCGAGGGCATCTACGGGATCTGCCTCCTCACGGCGCTGGGCATCTCGACCAACGCGACCCTCGTCTTCACGATGAGCCAGATCCTGGCCGTTGCCGAGGCGGTCCGCACGGGCGTCCAGCTCGCCAGGGCCGCAGGCGTCGACCTCAGTGCCTGGCGCTCGGTCTGCACGATGATGCTGGGCCGGTACGAGGACTGCGCGGCGTTCGACGAGTCGGCCGCCGGCGCGGGCGTGACGATCACCCCCGAGCTGCGCCGCTGGGCCGGTGTCGCGATCTTCAACCAGGCCGCGAAACGGCTCGCTGAGGGCGGCTACGCGACCAAGCTGCTGGGCGCGTCGATGCGCGTCGGTCCGACCGTCGAGGGCAAGACGCGGATCTGGCACATCGAGAAGCTGCTCGGGCAGCCGGTGGTGCTGACCATCTTCCCGAACATCGTCGAGGCCTGGCTCGAGCACTACGACGGCGAGGAGATGCCGACCGCACCGGGCTGGCCCAGTCAGCCCGAGCTGGAGACGCTCCTGCGCGTGCCCTACTTCCGTGTGGGCTTCGAGGGCGGCGAGGATCCGTCGACGTTCGCGAGCCACCCGGCCGTCGTCGTGACGGGCGAGGCGTTCATCGAGTCGACCCGGAAGCTCGAGAACTGGGTGCGCGACCGGATGCCGGCGAACCCGTAGGGGTCCGAGGGAGGCGAGCATGGCGCGGATCGCGGTGACGATGGGCGACCCGGCCGGGATTGGGCCCGAGATCTGCCTCAAGGCCCTCTCCGAGCCCGCGATGCGGGAGGCCGCCGAGTTCGTGCTGGTCGGGTCGGGGGAGCTGCTTCGGCGCTGTGCCGCGACCGTCGGCCTTCGGTGGCCCGAGGTGGAGGTCGCCGAGATCGAGGCGCCCACTGGGAGCATCGTGCCGGGCGTGGTGAGCGCGGCCGCCGGGGCCGCCGCCTACGAGACCATCCGACGGGCCTGCGCGCTCGCCCGCGCGGGCGCGATCGACGCGATCGTCACCGCGCCCGTGAACAAGGAGTCGCTGCGGGCGGCGGGCTGCGCGCTGATCGGCCACACGGAGATCCTCGCCGACGAGCTGGGCGTTGAGGATCCGCTCACGCTCTTCCTCACCGGCCCCCTGCGCGTCTTCTTCCTCACGCGGCACCTGTCACTCCGGCGCGCGATCGAGGCCGTCACCCGCGAGCGCGTCTACCGCACGGTCGTCCGTATCGACGCCGCGATGCGCGAGCTGGGCTTCGAGGCGCCGAGGATCGCGGTTGCCGCGCTGAACCCGCACGCCAGCGATGGCGGGCAGTTCGGCGACGAGGAGGAGCGGGAGCTGGCGCCGGCGGTCCAGGCCGCCCGGGACCGCGGGATCCACGTCGAGGGGCCCATCCCCGCCGACTCGGTCTTCCACCAGGGGCTCGAAGGCGTCTGGGACTGTGTCCTCTCGCTCTACCACGACCAGGGCCACATCGCCACCAAGACTCGGGACTTCTTCGGCACCGTGACAGCCACGCTGGGGCTCCCCGTGCTCCGCACTTCGGTCGACCACGGGACCGCGTTTGACATCGCGTGGCAGGGGAAGGCGCATGAGGGCAGCCTGATCCACGCGGCGCTTGCGGCGGTGGACCTGCTGCGGCTCAAGGAACGCACACGGGCCGCGGCGGGCTAGCCCTCGGCCGGCGGCGGCGGGGGGGCCGCCAGCTCCTCGGGGGCCGCCTCCGCGGGCAGGACCGTGAGATGCACCGTGTGCTCCTCCGCGGTCTCGCCGCCTTCCCAGGGCCGCCGGTAGGTGAAGGTCAGCTCGGTCTCGCCGGGCGCCAATCCGAACACCTCGAACAGGTGCGCGCCACCCGAGCCCACCATGCCGGGCGGAGCCGGCGCCGCGAAGTAGCCGTCGTAGGTCAGCGTGCAGATCTCCTCGTCGACGCCCGCGACCTGCCAGTCGTAGCCGGTCGTGGGGTTCGATTCGAGCGAGAGCACAACCGTTGCGCCCACGCGCACCTCGAGCGGCTTGGCGGCACGCAGGTCTTTGGCGTCGTAGTCGTAGAGCGGGACATCGGCCGGCCACGGCGCACTGCCCCGGGGGGCCTCGTAATCCTGCGATGAGCGCATGCGGAGTGTCTCCCGATCGACCCGGTAGACGCCGCGCTGGGTGACGATCTCGAGGTCGCCGCCCCGCACACGCAGCACGGGGCGCACCTCGAGGAGGGCCATCCGCAGCAGTCCCCGGAGAGCTTCGACGCCCTGGCCCGACTCGTCGGCCTGCTCCGGCTGGGCTGCCGGCGCCTGTGGCTGAGCCGCCACCGGGGCGCCCATCGCCAGCAGGCATGGTAGTCCGACCCGCCAGAGGAGCCTGCACGTCCTGACGCTGACTTCGCCCACTGGGGCCTCCCTCCCTCGCTCCGCGCCTACCGGCCGCTCCCGCGGGTGACGGCCGGCACGGTACCGACCTTAGCCTATTCGCCGCCGAATGCCCAGCCCCTCAGCTCCAGGCCCCGCAACCCCGCGCCCGGCAGGAGCCTCGTCGCACGCCGCGAACGTCTCCTCCGACATGCCCTCCGGAGAGGAACCTGGCCCGTGCAGGCGGGAGACAGCACGCGGATTCTGTGGCTCGGACTGCTCCTCTGGGTGCTCCCGTGCGCAGCCCTGACCGTCGGCCGTGCGCGCGGAAGCCGACTCCTCGGCGCCGTCTGGCGGGCGAGTCATCTTCTCCTGCTCCTGGTCCTCCTCTTTCCTGTCGCTCGCGAGGGCTCGAATGTTACGGGGCTTCCCTCGCTCGCGGCACTCTGGGGCCCGCGCGGGCTCGCGCTGGCGCTCGTCCTCGTGGCGCCGAGCGGCGTCGTGGCCCTGTTCCGTGCGCTGGCGCGCTGGCGGGGGGACGAGGTCGAGACCCCGTTGTGCTCCCGCGAGCTGCTGCGTCTCGAGGCCTCCGCCCTGCGCGCGGCCGGCTGGTTCGGGCTGGCCCCCTGCGTCGTAGCGGCGATCCCTTGGCTGCTCTGGCTGCCCCCGGAGTGGCGCAGCTACCCGCAGTACCTCTCGTGGCTCACCTGGAGTGCCTGTCTGCTCCTCGCCGGGGGACTGCTCGAGGCCGCTGCGAGGCGTCCCGTTCGCGCGCCCGAGCTGCTCAACCGGCCCCTCGGTGCGCTGCTCCTGTGGGCCGTCTGGGCCCTGATGCTCGCGCCCCTCTTCCTCCTCCAGGGCCCCTCGCGCGCCTCCCGCGGCTCGCTGGTGTTAGCTGGGGCGATCGCGCTGGCGGCAGCCGTCGTGGCCCATTGGGTGCACACGCGGACACGCGACCGGCTGGGGATGCCTCCCGACGAGGTGTTCGGGCTCCGTCGCCGGTTCCGCCGACTGCTTGCGGCTAGGGGGTCGCGGGCCGCAGGAACGACACCCACAGGCCCAGATCCGCAGCCGGATCGTCCGGCAGGGCCGGATGATGCTCCCACTTGCGACACACCACGCACAGACGACCATTGACGACGCCGATCGTGGGCGTCTCGTTGTAGGTGCCGTCGCGCACGCACGACCACGGACCCTCGACGGTTCCGTCGGCTCCGAGCCAGGCGAACCCGATGTCCTGGACGATGTACTCGCCGGAGACGGTCTCGGGGTCGGGCCCGCCGTACTGCCAGACAATGGCGAGGCGGCCGTCCACCTCCGTCGCCGCGGCGCGCCGGCTCCGCCCGTCGGCGCAGACCTCGATCGGCCTGCCAATGCCCGATTCGTCCAGAATCTGGGCGTACAGAGGCTCGACGGACTCGCGCGGCGAGTGGCGAGCCTCCTCGATCGGCCGCATGTCGGAGTAGAGAACGACGAGCTTCTCCCCCAGGCGCGCCAACGAGGGGCCGAAGAGGCAGTCGGAGGGGGGATTGGGCAGCACGACATCGTCGGAGGCCGCCTGCAGGGTGTGGGGGTCCAGCGCGCGCAGGATCACCCGGCTGCGCGGACCGCCCTCGCCGACGAACGCCTCGGCGAAGGCCACCCAGAGCGAGCCCTCGAGCAGCGCGATGCCTCCGGGGAGCACGGTGCGGCCATAGTCGGTGGGGCGGATCGAGTAGGGGCCCGTAACCTTGCCGGTCTCGAGACTGCAGGCGAGCAGCCGGAGCGCCTGGTCGGCGGCCATCGCGCCGGGCGAGTAGCGGTACAGCACGTACAGGGTGTCGCCCTCGAGGCAGGAGGTGAGGTCGCCGATCTCGACGGGACTGCCCTCGTACTCCGCAGCTGGGAGCACCAGCAGCGGCTCGCCCAACTGGCCGTCGGGTTCGACGGTGTGGGCGTAGATCCCGCCGCCGTGCGAGGCGACGAGGACCGGGCGGGAGGCCCCCTGGACCATCGCGGGTCCGAGGAGGCCGATCTCGCCGGTGCGCAGGGGCTCCGATGCCAGCAGGCCGAGGCCCTCGCGCTCGACGATGTCCTCGGTGTCGAAGTAGATCGGGACACTCGATTCGAGCACCTCGCCGCTCGAGTTCACGAGGTCGGCGCGCGCTTCATAGCGGGTCGCCGGCTCCAGGTCGAGGAGTGTGTGGCGTGGCTCGTGGATCGTGGCCGGGTCGGTCCGCCAGGCGGTCTCGCCGTGCTTGCGGTACTGGAGCCTCCAGGAGCAGACACCCTCGAAGCCGCCGTCCACGAGCAGGTTCGGCTTGTCGGGGCCTGCCACCGAGAGCACGACGGAGTCGATGTAGGCGCTCCCCTTGCCGATCAGGCGGATCGCGACCCGGATCTCGACCGCCCCCTCGGGCGCACGGAAGGTCCCGCCGCTCTCGGCCCAGGCGTCGCCGGCCCACAGGGGCACATCGGCGACCACGCTCCACGGCTCCTCGGTGCTCTTGCGCGATTCGACCGAGGCGACCAGGTCGGCGAGGGCCCCGATCTGGCCCCGGCACTGCATCCGCAGATCGTAGGCCCGCCCCGGCTCGAGGGGCTTGCCCAGCCTCTGGGACAGCTCGGGGGCGAGGGTCGGATCGCGCTCGTAGCTGGTGAGGCTGGCGCACCGCGCGCCCTCGGCGGGGTCGGTCTCGACGAATCGGACCAGCCGCTTGCCGCTGATCGGGTTCAGCGCCTGCCAGACGTCGGTCGGAAGAACGCGAACGGCCGTCTCCCCGTCGACGGCCAGGACCGCGGAGCGGGCCCGCGGCTCGGCGACGGAGAGACTGATCGCGGCGACACCGGGCATGGCCGAGAGGACCATGATGCAGAGACAGGCTGTGGGAGGGAGCATCGCGAGCCAGCGATCCACCGTCCGTGGGCCCATGCCGATGCTCCTCTCGCGCCGCCCCGCTGCCGCCGGGTGGCTGCCAGCCTCTGGTTCGGTCGGAGGTGGCGAGTTCCTCTCGGGGGAAGCGAGGCGCGGGGCGGCGCCGAGGGGCGGTTCGCGATGCCACAAGACACCGTCGAGGAGGCCGGATGGCTCTACCACCCCGGCGACTGGCCGCCCCGAGGCTGCAAGGTGCGGCAGGTGGCGCTGGCGCTCGGTGACGGCTCCCGCTGGCGCTTCCCCGAGGGGTCGGGCCGGCCGACGATTCCCACCGAGGCCCTGCACGACGGCGAGGCGCCGATCGATGCGGCGACCCGGCTGGCCGAGCGCCTGGCGGCCGGGCCGGTAGCGTGGCAGCCGCCGGTGGGCGTGCTCGCCCGGCCCGAAGAGGCCACCGATCGAACGCCCTCGCCGGCCACGCTGGTGTTCGCGGCCCGCGCGGCGGGGGCGAGCGCCGCTTGGCCCTCGGCCCTCGGGATGGGGGAGGGGAGCCGGGCCCTGCCCGCTGCCATCGCGGGCGCACTCGGTGAGGCAGCCTCGGCAGCGCTCGCGGCTCCGTGGGAGGGCGCGCTATGGACCGAGTGGCGGGAGCACGTCCTCTCGAGTCCCAGCTTCTTCCACTGCCGGCTGGTTCGGCGGGAGGAGAACTGCGCGCTGCTCGAGTACATCAGCCGGAGGCAGGGAACAATCAAGGATGTCGCCGTTCCCGCGGGCAGCCGCACGTACGCGCTCTACCGTGAGGGAGCCGACTGGGTGGGGTGGCGGATCGTCGGACCGTCGGGCGAGGATCTGTGCCGCCTCGTTCACCTGGCTGGCGACGTGCGTCTGGGCGAGGACCGGGTGCGGTACCGCGACCTCCTGCTCGACGTGCTCGAACGACCCGGCGGCGTCCCGGAGATCATCGATCAGGAGGACCTGTCGCGAGCGGAGGCCGAGGGTCTCCTCTCCCGCGCGGAGGCCGACCGGATTCTCCGGGCGGGGGAGCGTGTCGCGGCGGAGTTTGACCGCCTGCTGGCGGCCGCCTTGCCCTCGTGAAGGCGCTCCTGGTACCGTGGGCCGAGGCGTCACCCGCCTCGCGCACCACCTAGCGGAGGAGATGTGGCAATGGGAGACAGCATCGCTCGGAGGATCCTCGCGGCGCACCTCGTGGAGGGGGTCCCGGTGGGGGGCGAGGAGATCGGTATCCGCATCGATCAGACCCTCACCCAGGACGCGACGGGGACGATGGCCTACCTCCAGTTCGAGGCGATGGGGGTCGAGCGGGTGCGGACCGAGGTCTCCGTCAGCTACGTCGACCATAACACGCTCCAGACGGGTTTCGAGAACGCCGATGACCACCGGTTCCTGCAGAGCGCAGCCGCCAGGTTCGGCGTTCACTTCTCGCGTCCCGGGAACGGGATCTGCCACCAGGTTCATCTCGAGCGATTCGCGCTGCCGGGCAAGACCCTGCTCGGCTCGGACTCCCACACCCCGACGGCCGGCGGCATGGGCGCGCTGGCGATCGGAGCGGGCGGCCTCGATGTCGCCGTCGCCCTGGGCGGGGGGCCGTTCTACCTCCGGATGCCGCGGATCGTGCGCGTCGAACTGACGGGGGCGCTCCCGGACGGCGTGAGCGCCAAGGACGTGATCCTCCACCTGCTCTCCCGGCTGAAGGTCAAGGGCGGGGTCGATCGCATCTTCGAGTACGGCGGCCCGGGCGTCGCGAGCCTCTCGGTCCCCCAGCGTGCCACGATCACCAACATGGGCGCCGAGCTGGGCGCCACGACCTCGCTGTTCCCCTCCGACGAGCAGACTCGGGCGTTCCTGCAGGCACAGGGCCGCGAGGAGGGGTGGGTCGAGCTGGCGGCCGACGAGGACGCCGTCTACGACGAGACGATCGAGGTCGACCTCGCGGCGCTCGAGCCACTGATCGCCTGCCCCCACAGCCCCGATGAGGTGCGTCCGGTCGTCGAACTGGCGGGGACCAAGGTCCACCAGGTGTGCATCGGGAGCTGCACCAACTCCTCGTACGCCGATCTCGCGACGTTGGCGGCCCTGCTCGACGGGAAGACGGTCCATCCCGAGTGTTCCGTGACCGTCTCGCCC
>CAZRDB010000161.1:0-11654 GCA_964598695.1 uncultured Armatimonadia bacterium | reverse complement strand
ACGAAGCGCCTGACCCTCTTCTTTCCGAAGAGCGAGACCGAGAAGCCGATCGTCGTCGTCACCGGCACAGGGCCGGGGAGCGGCAAGATGTCGACCTGTCTCTCGCAGCTCTACCACGCCCACCGACGCGGACTCGCCGCCGGATACGCGAAGTTCGAGACCTTCCCGATCTGGGATCTCCCGGTCGACCACCCGGTGAACGTCGCCTACGAGGCCGCGACGGCCGACCTGGGCGACATCGTGATGATCGACCCGTTCCACCTCGAGGCCTACGGGCGGACAGCGGTCAACTACAACCGGGACATCGAGAACTTCCCCATCCTCAAGGCGATCATCGACCGGATCGCGGGCGAGCGGGAGGGCGCCACGGTCTACCAGTCACCCACCGACATGGGGGTGAACCGCGCCGGCGCCGGCATCGTCGACAACGCGGCGGTCTGCGCGGCCTCGGTCCAGGAGGTCATCCGCCGCTACTTCCGGCATCACTGGGAGCGTGAACGGGGGATCTGCCCGCCGGAGGCGGTGCGCCGCGTCCAGAAACTGCTCGTGCGGCTGGGCGCCTCGGCCACCGACCGACCCGTCGTGGAGCCCGCCCGCGCCGCCGCCGCGGAGGGCGAGCGACGGCAGAAGGGCAACGACGGCTTCTTCTGCGGCGCGGCCCTCGAACTCCCGACGGGGGCGATCGTCACGGGCGCCAACTCCCCGCTGCTCCACTCGGCCTCGGCCGCCCTGATCAACGGCATCAAGGAGCTGGCGGGCCTGCCCGAGCACATCCACCTGCTCCCCGCGAGCATCGTGGAGAGCGTCACGGCGCTCAAGGCCGGCTACCTCGGCTCCCACTCGCCGAGCCTCAACGTCCAGGAGGTGCTCGTGGCCCTCGGGATCAGCGCGGCGAGCAACCCGGCGGCCAAAGCGGGGGTGGAGATGCTCCCCCGGCTGCGCGGCGCCCAGATGCACCTCACGCACGAGCCCGGCGCCGGAGACGAGGCGGGCCTTCGGAAGCTGGGCGTCGACGTGACGACCGACGCGAGCCCCACCTCGCACGACTACTACCTCCGCTGAGGCCCGGGCGGCTCACTCGGCCGGCTTGCGGAACCTGAGGAACACCTGGTACTGCAGGTAGTGGAACTCGGCATCGAGCACGAGCCCCGCCTCCTCGGCCATACGCTGCAGGTCCTCGCGCGCGATGAGGATCTCGTACGGGTCGCACGTCACCTCGTGCGACTTCCGGTAGTCGATGAGATACAGCAGCCCACCGGGCCGCAGCGCGCGGGCGACGTCGGCCACGAGGGGGCTCCGACCCTCGGCCGGCACCTCGTGCAGCACGTCGCAGATGAACGCGGCGTCGACCGAGGCGTCGGCCAGGGTGGTGCTCGTGGGCTCCGAGCGCACCGTCTCGACGTTGCGGACCTGCCCGCGCTCGGCCTCCTCGCGCAGCCGCGCGAGGGCGCCTTCGTCGATGTCGACGGCCAGCACGCGGCCCTCCTCGCCGACGGCTTGCGCCAGGCGGAAGGTGAAGTAGCCGGTCCCGCAGCCGACATCCGCGATCGTGATCCCCGGCTCCAGGTGGAGATCGGCCATCACGCGCTCCGGCTGCTGCCACTCCTCCCGATCGCCCATCGCGAAGGCGGCCGTGCCCAACAGGCCCACGGCGACAAGCCCGACGAGAACCCGAACCGCGCGAACGCCGCGCATGCAAGGACCGCGAAGCGCCATCGTGTGAACAGCCCCTCTCCATCGCGCCACCACGAACCCAAGGAGACAGCGCCTCCCCCTCGGCCCGATCATACGCCCGCACCGGGGCCGGGGGCTACGCCCGGTCGGCCTCCCTCGCGAGGGCCGGGCGAACGTCTCGGCGGCGCTGCAACCAGCCGAGCAGTAACCTCGCTCGCCGTGCAGGCCGTTCGCCACATCGGGCGAACCAGGGCCGAGCACTGCTCTCCGGCGCACCTGTCGGGGGCAGGCGATCCGCCACGGGCGAGCGAGGTGCCACCCCATGCAGCATTGCCGTACGCAGGCCAACGTGCCGGCCGAGATCGCGTTCTCGGCCCAGGCTCCGTACGACGATCCCTTCAATGGCGTCTCCCTCGACGTGGTCTTCGCCGAGCCCGGCGGCGCCCTGCGCCGGGCGCCCGCGTTCTGGGCCGGCGGGAGCACGTGGAAGGTCCGCTACGCCTCGCCCCGGCCGGGCGCCCACCGCTGGTGGAGCGAGTGCAGCACCTCGAGCGACGCCGGGCTCCACGGCCTGCGCGGCACGGTCGTGGTTGAGCCCTACACGGGCGACAACCCGCTGTTCGCGCACGGGCCGGTCGGCGTCGCGCCCGACCGGCGGCACCTCGAGCACGCCGACGGCACCCCGTTCCTATGGCTCGGCGACACCTGGTGGATGGGCCTCTGCGCCCGCCTGCACTGGCCCGAGGAGTTCGCGACGCTCACCGCTGACCGCAAGGCCAAGGGCTTCAGCGTCGTGCAGATCGTCGCGGGGCTCTACCCCGACATGCCGCCCTTTGACCCGCGCGGCGCGAACGAGGCCGGCTTCCCGTGGGAGGAGGGCTACGCCCGCATCAACCCCGCCTACTTCGATGCCGCCGACCAGCGGCTCGGACACCTCGTCGAGCAGGGCATTCTGCCGTGCATCGTCGGCGCCTGGGGCTACTTCATGCCCTGGATGGGCGAGGAGAAGCTCAAGGCCCACTGGCGCTACCTCATCGCGCGCTACGGCGCCTGGCCGGTCGTCTGGTGCGCGGCCGGTGAGGCCAACCTCCCCTACTACCAGGCCGAGGGCTTCCCCTACGACGACCAGGCCACGTCGCGCCGGTGGAGCGAGGTGATGCGCTACATCCGCGCGACCGACCCGTGGCGCCGCCTGCTCACCGTGCATCCGACGGCGATCAACTCCTACTCGGCACGCCATGCGGTCGACGACGACGCGTTGCTCGACTTCGACCTCCTCCAGACCCCGCACGACGGCCCCGAGCGCGTCGTCGAGGCCGAAGCGGCCCGAACCGTCGTGCAGAGCCGCGCCGCCTGGCCGACCATGCCCGTCGTGAACGGCGAGGCGAGCTACGAGATGCTGCTCGACCGGATCCCCGCGGCGAAGACCCGCGCGATGTTCTGGATGTGCATGGCGAGCGGCGCGGCGGGCCACACCTACGGCGCGAACGGGATCTGGCAGGTTAACCGCGAGGAACAGCCCCACGGCCCCTCCCCCACCCCTGGCTCGACCGGCTACGGCGCGATCCCCTGGAACCGCGCGATGCACCTCGACGGCGGCTGCCAGATCGCGGCCGGCATGCGGTGGCTCGCCAAGCTGCCGTGGTGGACCTTCCAGCCCCACTTCACCTGGGCCGCCTGGGCCGCCGGACCGGTCGTGGAGGCGGGCGCCGCACCCATCGCGACCGCCGGCCCCCCGCCCAGCATCGTGGCCCCGTGCGCGATCGGCGTAACCGACGGCCCGCGCGTGTTCTACCTGCTCGAGGACTGGCCCGTCGCGCTCCGGCAGCTCGAGCCCGGCGCGCGCTACCACGTGACCCACTTCGATCCGGTCGCGATGACCGAGAGCGACGGCGGCACGGTCACGGCCGACCGCGCCGGCGAGGTCACCCTCCCCGCCCCCGGCCATGGCCACGACTGGGTCGTACTGCTCGAGCCCGAGGCGTAGGCGCCGCAAGCGCCGGACCGGGCTACCGCGGCGCTCCCATCTCGGGGCGCGCGTCGAGCGACGCCCGTACGGCGGCGGCCAACTGGTGTGAGGAGAAGGGCTTCGCGACCACGCCGGCGATCCCGACCGCCTCCAGCGAGTGGCCGGTGAAGACATGGCTGAAGCCGGAGATCAGCACGACCGGCAGCCCGGGGTCGCTCTCGTGGACCTGCCGCGCCAGCTCCGTCCCCACCATGCCCGGCATGGCGTAGTCGGCCAGGATGAGATCGTAGCGCGGGCTGGCGGCCTGGATCTGGGCAAGGGCCGCGACCGGATCTGAGGTCGTCTCCACCCGGTACCCGAGCGCCGAGAGCATGCGCGCCGTCACGCGCGCGACGGCCACCTCGTCATCGACGATCAGGAGGGACTCCCCGCGCCCGGGCGGCGCGGCCCCCGCGGCGGCGACCTCCTCGGCCTCCGGACGGCGCGCGGAGACGGGCAGATAGACGCGGAAGGTGGTGCCCACGCCGACCTCGCTGTAGCTGGAGATCGCCCCGCCGTGGCCGCGCACGATCCCATGGGCGGTCGCCAGCCCGAGTCCCGTGCCCTCGCCCCGCGGCTTGGTGGTGTAGAAGGGGTCGAAGATGCGGGCCATCGCCTCGGGCGCGATGCCGCAGCCCGTGTCGGAGACCGAGACGACGGCGTAGGGGCCGGGCCCGACCCCCCCGAGGCGCGTCGCCAGGTCCTCGTCCACGGTCACCGCCTCGAGCCCGATCTCGACGACGCCGCCTGCTCCCCCGATGGCCTGGCACGCGTTCGTGCCCAGGTTCATCAGCACCTGGTGAAGCTGGGTCGGGTCGGCCTCTACCGTCCCCGGCTCGCAATCGACCCGCTCCCGAATCTCGACCATGGCCGGCACGGAGGCCCGCAGGAAGCGGACGACCTCAGCGACGATCGGCTGCAGCGATGTCGGCCTCACCTCCTGCTCGGCCTCGCGGCTGAAGGTCAGGATCTGCTGAACCAGATCGCGGGCGCGGAACCCCGCCGCCTGCACCTGCTCGAGGTGGGGCCGGAGGTGCTCGGCGCTCCCCAGCTCATCGAGCGCGATCTCGGTGTAGCCGAGCAGGGCGCCGAGGATGTTGTTGAAGTCGTGGGCGATCCCCCCCGCAAGCGTGCCGAGGCTCTCGAGACGCTCGGCGCGCTGCAGCAGCGCTTCCAGCCGTCGACGATCCTCGGACGCGCGGCGGCGCTCGGTGATGTCGAGGGCCGTGAAGGTCACCCCCCGCTCGAGGTCCTCGGGGTCGATCGGCGAGCTGCTCATCAGCACATCGATCGTCACGCCGTCCTTGCGGAGGAGCAGGGTCTCCACGGTTCCGATCCCGTGCTCGGCGATCTGCCGGTACTTCTCCCGGCCGACCTCCGCGTAGTGCTCGTCACTGGGGTAGATCATCCGGGCGGACTGCCCGATCAACTCCTCCGGCGCGTAGCCGACCATCGCGCAGAAACGGTCGTTGACCTCGGTGAAGACCCGGTGGATCACGACCCCGATGCCCGTCGGAGCGGCGCGGAAGATGCTCCGCATGCGCTCCTCGCTCTCACGGGTCGCCGCGTCGGCACGCTGCCAGAGGCTCCGAAGCTCCCGCGCGACGTGCTCGGGCAGGCCTGCACGGGCGAGGTAGTCGTCCAGCTCCCGCATCGCGAGCCCCCAGTTCCGCTCCCCAGTCGCCTCACGCCTGCCTGCGCCGAGTGCACCGGCCCCCCGGCCTGCCGACCCGTCCGACGCGAACCCGCGAGCCTCCACCCGCAGCTTCGCTGTGCCCACGCCCCCACCTCCCGCTCTGCCTCCGGCCCATGGGTGGCCGCGGGACGGCTCCGATCGCCCTCCGGCGGCGGAGGAGCCGCTCGATGGGTCCCGAATCCCTGGGGCGGTGGGGTGTCGGCCGACCGGAGGACGAGACCATGTGGGCGCTCACGGCGATGCTCGGGGCGATGTGGTTCGGCGCGCCCGATCTCGTGTGGCACGTCGAGGGCGAAGACTGCCCGGAGCTGGCCCCCTTCGACGAGGCGGTCCGCGCCTGCATGGAGGAGCGCCACGTCTCGCGCGCGGCCCTCGCCGTCACGCGCAACGGCAGGCTCGTCCTCGCCCATGGGTATACGTGGGCGCCCCCGGGCGCGGAGGCGACCCGGCCCGAGAGCCTCTTCCGCATCGCGAGCGTCTCCAAGCCGATCACGGCGACTGCGGTCCTCCAGCTCGTGGAGGCCGGCGCGATCACCCTCGATCAGCCGATCGGCACGATCCTCGACCTGGACGACGCGGTGGACGAGCAGTTCGGCCGGGTCACCGTCCGTCAGTTGCTCCACCACTGGGGCGGGTGGGACCGCGGCATGTCCTTCGACCCCATGTTCCAGGACTTCACGATCCGCGACGCCCTGGGGATCAGCCTCCCGACCACGCCGCGCGATGTCATCGCCTTCATGAAGACCCAGCCGCTCGACTACGCGCCCGGCGAGCGGGAGGTCTACTCCAACTTCGGCTACTGCATCCTCGGCCGCGTGATCGAGGCCGCCTCCGGCGAGAGCTACGAGGACTACGTCCGCGCCCGTGTCTTCGCCCCCATCGGCGTCGACGACGCGCGGGTCGGCCGCTCGGCACGCGACGAGGCGTTCGCGGGGGAGGTCGACTACGAGGGAGACGAGGGTGACCGGGTCCCGACCGTCCTCGGCTCCGGTTCCGAGTTCGTGCCGCCCCAGTACGGCGGCTGGAACGTCACGACCATGGACGCTCACGGCGGCTGGGTCACCTCGGCGGTCTCGCTCGTCCGCTTCGCCGCGGCATTCGACGACCCCGAGCACTGCCCGCTTCTCTCGGCCGCCTCGATCGAGACGATGTGGGAGGACCCGCCGTGGGGCGAGCAGGGGGCCGATGTCCACTACGGGTGCGGCTGGATGGTCCGCCGGGTCACGGGCGGGACGGGCCGCAACACCTGGCACGCCGGTCTGCTGATCCCCGGCGCCACCACGCTGCTCGTTCGACGCAACGACGGGCTGAACTGGGCGCTGCTGTTCAACAACAGCTACACGCCCTCCGACCCGACGCCCGCCGCCGATTACGACGCCATGCTCCACGTCGCCGCGAGCCGCGTCCGGCACTGGCCCGAGGGCCGGTAGGCGCCTACCGCAGCGACGTCAGGTCGCCGGCGCGAATGCCCCAGTCCTCGAGCCCCTGACGGATCGAGTCCTCGCCCCGCTCGTACAGCGCGCGCACCAGCCGCGCCAGCGACACGTGGGGACGATCGCGCAGCCAGGCGAGGAACAGCGCGTGGGTCAGGACTTCCTTGGCCTGCCGGTCGGGAGGCATGGTGTCATCGGGCGAGGGCTCCGGGAGCGCCATCAGGCGCTTGCCGACCGCGTCGGCCGCGCGGCCGACATCGACCCCGCGCTCGAGCAGGGTCTGACGGACCTGAGCCGGCAGCGCCTGCACGACGCCGTAGATCAGGTGCATGGCGCTGAAGACATCGAGCCCGAGCGAGCGCGCCAGGCGGATCGCGTGGAGCACGGCCGCTCGGGCTTCGGCGTCCAGGACATCGAAGGGGAAGACGCCCGGCCTCGGCTGGACCTCATGCCGCGCCTTCGCCTCATGCTCGGAGATCTCTCCCACCCACAGTCGGGTGGTGTCGGCGAGGATCCCCGCCTCGGTGAGCACGGTGTAGGCGAGACCCTCCCGGAGATCGAGCAGACCGAGCAGGATGTGCTCGGTGCCGATCACCGAGTGGCCGAGCCGCTCGGCCTCCTGCTCGGCGAGCGAGAGCGCCTGCCGCGTCGGCAGCGCGATCCGGGGGCTGGTCCCCTCGCGGCCTCGGTAGCGCGGGAGCCGCTCGTCGAGCCGGCCCCGAAGGCCGCCGGGGTTGACGCCGCGCGCGGAGAGGATCCGCCACGCCAGGCAGCCGGGCGACGAGGCGATCGCCAGCAGCACGTGACCGCCGTCGTAGAAGTCGGCGCCGCGGACCGCGGCCTCCTCCTTCGCCCGCTCGAGGGTCGTCTTCGCATGATCCGAAAGCCGCTCGGGGAGCCGCATGGAGTGGCTAGTCTCCCTCCTCGCACGAGCCTCTCCCTGGGGAGACCCTACTCGTAGATCGGGTAGCCCTCGCTCTGCCGCAGCGCGATGAACTCCGCCCCGAGCTTCTTCGTGATCGGGCCCGGCTTGCCGTCGCCGATGACCCGGCCGTCGACCGAGGTGACCGGGACCAGCTCGGCCGCGGTGCCGGTGAGGAACGCCTCGTGCGCGATGTACAGATCCTGCGGCAGCAACGTCGTCTCGCGGCAGGGGATCCCGTGCTTCGCCGCAAGCTCCATCACGGCGGCGCGCGTGATCCCGACGAGACAGCCGCAGTGCGGAGACGGCGTCAGCAGCTCGCCGTGGCGGACGATGAAGATGTTGTCGCCCGTGCACTCCGAGACGTAGCCCTCCTGGTTGAGCATGATGCCCTCGAGCTGGCCCTGCCGGTTCAGCTCCATCTTGGCGAGCACGTTGTTGAGGTAGTTGAGCGACTTGACGCTCGGGGGGCAGGCGGCCGGCAGGTTGCGCCGGGTCGCGACGATGACGGTCGAGAGGCCCTTCTCGTAGCACTCCGGCGGGTAGAGCGTGATCCCGCCGACGATGATGATGACCGAGGGCTTGGGGCACTTGCGGGGGTCGATCCCGAGATCGCCCTCGCCCCGCGTGACCACGAGCCGAACATAGCCCTCCCGAATGCCGGTGGCGCGCGCGGTGCGCACGAGCGCGTCGGTCATCTCCTCGCGGCTGAGCGGGATGTCGAGTAGGATCGCCTTCGCCGACTCGAAGAGCCGCTCCAGGTGCTCCTCCCAGCGGAAGATCCGGCCGTTGTAGATCCGGATGCCCTCGAACACACCGTCGCCGTAGAGCAGACCGTGGTCGAAGACCGAGATCTTGGCGTCCTTGGCCTGATAGATCTCGCCATCGATGTAGACCCGCGTGGAATCGCCGCTCGACATACCGCATTCCTCCACAACACGTGAGTCCCGTTGCCCGCTGCCGCGGCCGTCACCGAGACGACCGCCGAGGAGTTCGCCCTCGCCGGCACGGGTTCCTGGGTGCGGTTAGTCTACACCAGCGCCCGGACGGGGGGTAGGAGAAGGCGGGGGCGTTGGGGGCCAGGCGGAGGGCGCCGCTGTGCGGCCCCGTCCCCGTGGGGTATCATCTTCTGGGGAGAGTGAGGCACAGGACGATGATCACGCGCGTCGAGGCCTGGAACTTCCGGTGCCTGCGGCACATCGAGCAGCCGCTCGACCGCTTCCGCATCCTCGTCGGGGGCAATGCGAGCGGCAAGAGCACGTTCCTCAGCATCCCCCGCTTCCTTCGCGACCTCCTCAACGACGGGGCCCCGGCCGCCGTGCAGGCCCTCTGCTCGGGCCAGCAGGTTGATGGCATGCGCGAGCTGCTGTGGCAGGGCGAAGGGACGGAGTTCCAGGTGGCAGTGGAGCTGGCGCCTCCCGAGGGGCTGATCCCCTGGGCGAGCGCTCCGCTGTTCCGCTACGAGGTCGCCATCGGCGTCCCGGGCGATGCCCAGCCGAGGATCGAGGCCGAGGCTCTGCTGCTGTACCCCGATGGGCCGACGCGACAACCCTCTGCAGGGAACGGGCAAGCGGTGCTCTTCCCTCAACCCTCATGGTCGCCACGCGGTATCCTCCACGACGAGCTCCATCCGCGGCAGCGCGGGCGGCAGAAGGTAGTCTCGAAGAAGCGAGCATCGGGCAGGGACTACTACCAATGGAAGCTGCCTGAAGCCCTCAGGACGAAGGACGCCTGGAACCAGTCATTCACGGTTGGCAGGCACCGTGCGGCACTTGCGCTACTCCCTGGCGGCGAGGACAGCACTCAGGAGGATCCATACGCGGCCTCGCGCTGGGTGAAGCGTCTGCTCGCCGAGAGGGTCTTCCCTATCCAACTGGACGTGGACCGGATGAGGCGCGCCTCGCCGCCCTCCGAGCGATCCGGCTTCGCCCTCGACGGCTCCAACCTACCGTGGGCGCTGATCGGGATGAGAGAGGGCCGGCCAGAACGGTACACGCAGTGGCGAGAGCACGTGCGCACCGCCCTGCCCGACCTCACCGACATCGAGGCTCGCGTGCGTGACGATGACAGACACGCCTACATCGTCGCGCGCTACGACTCGGGCAGTGTGGTGCCAGCGTCTCTGCTCTCGGACGGCACCCTGAGGATGCTGGCTCTGACTCTCATCGCCTACCACGCCGAGGAGCCGGCGCTGTTCCTCATCGAGGAACCGGAGAACGGGGTACACCCTCGCGCCGTCGAGGCGGTCTACGAGAGTCTCAGCAGCATGTGGGAGCACCAGGTGCTGCTCGCCTCGCACAGCCCGGTGCTTCTGAGTCTCGCCGAGCCCCGCCACATCCTCTGCTTCGCCCGCGATGGCTCGGGGGCGTCAGACGTGGTCGAGGGCGAGCGCCATCCCGCCCTCCGCGACTGGCAGCGCACCCCGACGCTCGCCGACCTCAACTTCGCCGGAGTCCTGGGATGAGCGCGGCGACGCCCGGCGACCTGGCCCTCATCGTCGCCGACTCCAACATGGAGCACCTCATGGACGCCTTACTCGGTGGGCGACGGCAGGCTCTCGCCGCCCACGAGATCGGCTCCGTAGCGCTGCACAAGCCCATCCAGCGGCTCCAGGGGAAGGACGCTGGAGCGCTGTCGCCCGCACTGGCGCAACTGGCCCGGTACCTCCTGCGCCCGGCCAGGAACCTGATCGTTGCGTTCGACCATGAAGGCTGCGGGCGGGAGAGCGACAAGGCGGCTGACCTCGAATGCGAGGTGGAGGATCTCCTCTCGCGCAACGGCTGGTCCGGCCGCGTCTGTGTGGTCTGCATCGAGCCCGAACTCGACACCTGGGTCTGGGCCAACCGGCGGGCCCTCGCCGAGGCACTGTGCACTGACGACGCGAGCATCGAGAGGGTTCTCGCGGCCAGCCACCTAGCCGAGGTCGACGCCTACGGCAAGCCAACGCGGCCTAAGGAGGCCCTGGAGGCCGTGCTGGCCTCTCTCCGCGCTCGGCGCAGCTCGTCGGTCTACGCGAGGGTCGCGGCCCGCGCAGGCTTCCGCCACTGCCAGGACCGCGCGTTCCAGAAGATGCTCGCCTTCCTCCGTGAGCAGTTCCCCCTCGAGTCGTAGCACTCGCCCCGGCAGGCCCTTCCCTCCCCTCCTCCGAACAACGGGACGCGGGCGGCGGGGCGTGACGCGATCGAGGATGGTGGGTTCGTGAGCAGGCAGCTCGCGCTCGATACGATCGACCTGCGGCCGACGCCGCGGCTGGCGCATACCGAGTACTCCGTCGAGTACCACACCGACTACGTCTCGCGCGTCACCGGCACCCAGCCCGGCGACCCCGCGCGCGCGGCCCGGCTCCACGAGGCCTGGGGGTTCGACTTCCTCTGGAGCACCAACGACGGCCTCCACGGCGACTGGCTCGCCCGCGGCCGGGCGACCGACATGGGCCACGCCGAGTACGCCGCCGACGGCAGCGACCTCCACCAGGCGGCCGAGTGCCCGTTCCACGCGCCGGCCGAGGTCTGGGCTTTCGACCCCTGCGACGAGTACGGCCTCCCCGACCGCGCGGAGCAGGTCGCCGCCTACGAGCGGCAGATCGTCTCGGCCCGCGAGGCCTTCCCCGAGCAGCTCCTCACGGGGGGCTACTACAAGACAATCGTCTCGGGGGCGATCCAGGCATTCGGCTGGGACATGTTCCTCCTCGCCGCAGCCGAGCGCGATCGGCTCGAGCGCGTGCTCGACGGTTTCTTCCGCTTCACCCTCCACCACATGGAAGCCTGGGCCGAGACCAGCGCCGAGGCGATCATCCAGCACGACGATTTCGTCTGGACCGAGGGCGCCTTCCTCCACCCCGCGATCTACCGCGAGGTCATCATCCCGCGCTATGCCGAGCTGTGGAAGCCGCTCCGGGCGGCGGGCAAGCGCGTGCTCTTC
>CAZRDB010000160.1:8515-11753 GCA_964598695.1 uncultured Armatimonadia bacterium | reverse complement strand
CAGCGTGTCGCGCAGGTCCATCTCGACGATCTCGATGAGTTCCTCTTCGTCGACCAGGTCGACCTTGTTGAGGAAGACCACGAGCTGCGGGACGTTGACCTGGTGGGCGAGCAGGATGTGCTCGCGGGTCTGGGGCATGACGCCGTCGTAGGCCGAGACGACCAGGATGCCGCCGTCCATCTGCGCCGCGCCGGTGATCATGTTCTTGATGTAGTCGGCGTGGCCCGGGCAGTCGACGTGCGCGTAGTGGCGGTTCTCGGTCTGGTACTCCACGTGGGCGGTGTTGATCGTTACGCCACGCGCCTTCTCTTCCGGCGCCGAGTCGATCTCGTCGAAGGTCATGACCTGGGCGAGTCCCCGGTCCGCCAGCACCATCGTGATCGCGGCGGTGAGGGTGGTCTTGCCGTGGTCAACGTGGCCAATGGTCCCGACGTTGACATGAGGCTTGGTGCGCTCGAATTTCGCCTTGCCCATTGTATCGAGTCCTCCTGGACATCTCCGGGCGAGCCGCTCGCCCTTACTGCCGGTCCGGTCGCCTAGGACGCCGGTTCTAGTACAGCCCCCGTGCCTTGCCGACGAGCTGATCCATCAACCGCTCCGGTACCTCGCGGTAGGAGTGCAGTTCCATGGTGTAGGTCCCGCGGCCCTGCGTCATCCCGCGGAGGGCTGTGGCATACCCGAACATCTCGGAGAGCGGGACGAAACCGCGGATCGAGCGGCTGCCCCCCGCCGTCGTGGACATCTGGTCGATCGAGCCGCGCCGGCCCTGGATGTCGGCCATCACGTCGCCGAGATACTCCTCCGGCACGACGACCTCGATCCCCATGATCGGCTCCTTCAGCACCGGACGGCCGCGCTCCAGCGCGTCGCGCACCGCCAGCGCTCCCGCCGCCCGGAACGCCATGTCCGAGGAGTCCACCTCGTGCGCCGAGCCGCCCAGGAGACGCACCCGCACGTCGACGACCTGATAGCCCGCCAGCACGCCGCTCTCCATCGCGCCCCGGCAGCCGGCCTCCACCGCGTTGATGAACTCCTTCGGGATCACGCCGCCGGTCGTCTCGTCGACGAACTCGAAGCCGCTCCCCGGGGGCAGGGGCTCCGCGAGGATCTCGACGTGGCCGAACTGGCCGCGACCGCCGGTCTGCTTCACATGGCGGCCCAGCCCCTTGGCCGGCGCCGCCAGCGTCTCCTTGTAGGTCACGCGCGGGTTGCCCCGGGTGACGGGGACCCGATAGTCGCGCTCGAGCCGATCGCAGACGATCTCCAAGTGCAGCTCGCCCATGCCCGAGATCAGGAGCTGGCCCGTGTCCGGGTCGACCCGCACCTGCAGCGAGGGATCCTCGCGGCTCAGCCGCTGGAGCGCCTCGGTCAGCCGGTCCTCGTCGGCCTTGGTCCGGGCCTCGATCGCCGCGCAGATCACCGGCTCCGGGAAGTCGATCGACTCGAGCGAGATCGGGTTCTTGGGGTCACACACCGTGTCGCCGGTCGCGATGTCGCGCAGACCCGCGGCGCCCACGATCTCGCCCGCATAGGCCTCCTCGAGCTGCTCGCGCCGGTTGGCGTGCATCCGGACCAACTGGTTGATCCGAACCTTCCGGTCGAGACGCGGCACCAGGAACGAGTCGCCCGGCCGCACCGTGCCGGAGTAGATCCGGATGTAGGTGAGCTGGCCCACGTAGTCGTCGGACTGCACCTTGAAGGCCAGCGCGCAGGTCGGCTCGTCGTCCGACGGCGCCCGCGTACCGGTCTTGCCGGGCTTGATCTCGCCCTCGACCGGCGGACGATCCATCGGCGAGGGGAGATAGAGCACGACGGCGTCGAGAAGACGCTGGACGCCCTTGTTGCGCAGCGCCGAGCCACAGAGCACCGGCACGATCTCGCCCGCGCAGCACGCCCGCCGGATCGCCTTGTGCGCCAGCTCCAGCGGGATCTCCTCGCCCTCGAGGTACAGGGCCGCGACCTCGTCATCGAGGTCGGCGAGGGTCTCGATCAGGGCCTCGCGGAACATCTCGGCCGTGACCCGGTCGTCCTCGGAGATCTCGATCTCGACGATCTCGGCTCCGAGGTCGTCGGAGTGGCCCCAGGCGCGCATCTCGAGGATGTCGATCACGCCGCGGAAGTCGGACTCGGCGCCGATCGGGAACTGGAGCGCCACGCCCCGCGCCCCGAGCCGCTCGCGGATCTGATGGAGCACGTTGTGGAAGTCGGCGCCCGGACGGTCCATCTTGTTGATGAAGGCGATCCGGGGGACGCGGTACGAGTCCGCCTGCCGCCAGACCGTCTCGGACTGCGGCTGGACGCCGCCGACGGCGCAGAAGACCACGACCGCGCCATCGAGGACCCGCAACGATCGCTCGACCTCGACCGTGAAGTCGACGTGGCCCGGCGTGTCGATGATGTTGATCTGGTGGTCCTGCCACTCACAGGTGGTAGCGGCGGACTGGATCGTGATGCCCCGCTCCATCTCCTGGGCCATCCAGTCCATGACCGCGGCGCCGTCATGGACCTCTCCCATCTTGCGCGTACGGCCCGTGTAGAAGAGAACGCGCTCGCTCACCGTGGTCTTGCCCGCGTCGATATGGGCAGTGATCCCGATGTTGCGGATTCTCTCGATGGGGACGCGCCTGGGCATCCTGACCGGATCCTGGGCCGATTTCTTCTTGGCAGTTGCTGCTACACCCATGAAGGACTCATACGACCTATCTCGTTGGAACTACCAACGGTACTGGCTGAAGGCCCGATTGGCCTCGGCCGTCTTGTGCATCTCGTCGCGGCGGCGACACGCGCCGCCCGTGTTGTTCGCGGCGTCCATGAACTCGGCCGCCAGCTTGTCGCGCATCGAGCGGCCGCTGCGCTCCCGCGAGTAGCGGATGAGCCAGCGGATGCAGAGCGCCATGCGCCGGTCCTCGCGGACGTCGCAGGGGACCTGGTAGGTCGCGCCGCCGACGCGGCGGGGGCGAACCTCGACCCGCGGGGTCGCGTTGCGGACGGCCTTCTCGAAGACGTTGAGCGGGTTGTCCTGCGTCCGGTCGGCGATGATCTCCATCGCGTCGTAGAAGACGCGGAGGGCCGTCGACTTCTTCCCGCCCTTCATCATGTTGTTGACGAAGCGCGTGACGATGCAGCTCCCGAAGACGGGATCCGGGCCGGGCTTGATGCGCTCTGGGGTTGTCCTTCTTGGCATTCGCTGTTCTCCTGACCTGCGTAGAGAGGCCCCGCCGCACGGCGGCCGGGCGGC
>CAZRDB010000160.1:0-8505 GCA_964598695.1 uncultured Armatimonadia bacterium | reverse complement strand
ATATCAACGGCGACAATGGACGTGCCTATGGTGAACCCCCAAAAAACTGGTTTTTTTTCCCCTTACGGAACCGGCCCGGGTTTATTTGCCATGGGGGTTTCCATCTTTGCATTAGCAGTTAGCCATACCAGCGTAGAGAGGCCCCGCCGCACGGCGGCCGGGCGGCGAAAGCTACTTCTTCGGCCGCTTCGCGCCATACTTGGAGCGGCCTTGCTTGCGGCCCTCGACCGGGGCCGTGTCGAGCACGCCGCGGACGATGTGGTACTTCACCGAGTTGAGGTCCTTCACGCGACCGCCACGCACCAGGACCACCGAGTGCTCCTGGAGGTTGTGCCCGATGCCGGGAATGTACGCGGTGATCTCATACCGGTTGGAGAGCGCCACGCGAGCGACCTTCCGCAGGGCGGAGTTCGGCTTCTTCGGGGCGATCGTCCAGACCTTAGTGCACACACCGCGCTTCTGCGGAGCGCCCTTGATCTCCCGAGCCTGGCGCTTCAGGCTGTTGAAGATCCGCTTCAGTGCCGGAGACTTGGTCTTCCGGCGCGGGGACTTCCGCGGGTCCCGGACGAGCTGGCTGATCGTCGGCATTGGTTCCTCCCAGTCGCGCGCTTAAGCCTCGCGTCTGTCGTTCTCGCCGAGTGCGGTCGGGGCACAAAAAAGCCCCTCGGACGTTGCGCACGAGGGGTACCACCGGTCCGGAGACCGGTACCATCCCGGATTGTGCGGTGTGTCCTCCGCTTGCTCCCCTCGGCGGGGGAAGCTGCTAGTTGTCGCCGGGCGATCCCACCTGCTCGGACTCGCCCTGGAACCGTGCGTCCGGCCTCCCGAACGTTCCCTGGAGGACGCTGCCACGGCTCCCGGACCCGGATCGCAGCGGAACTCCCGAAGGAGTTCATGCGGGGTCCGTACACACACGTTGCCTTCTGCACCGTGCGCGAGGGGTTATGCTATCGGTCCAGGCCCCCTCGGTCAAGGCCTTTTTGGGGATTCGACCCCGCCGCGCCGATTCACGGCCCTCCCGCCGGCCCCGGACCGCATCAGGATGCCCGATTCGCCCCATCCCGGCAACCGCGGGAACCCGAGCCTCGCCCGGATTCCGCCAAGGTTCCCGCTGGCCGCTTGCCGAATACGGAGGTGCTCGCCAGCGGGAACCGCGCCCACGCCCGGTCGCCGCCGGCCACCACCCCTCATGAGAAAGAAGGAGTAGAACCATGCGCACGGCGGTTGTGGGTTTGGGGGTCATGGGCCGCACCCATGCGAACGCGATGAAGCGCCTCCCCGACGCGGAGCTGGCCTGCATCGTCGACGTCGACCCCGCGAAGCGCGAGCGCGGCGCGGCCGACTTCGGGGTGCCGACGTACGACAGCCTCGAGGCAGCCCTCGCGGCCGAGAAGCTGGACATGGTCAACATCACCCTGCCCACCTACCTCCACTCGGGCGCGGCCGTCCAGGCCCTCGAGGCCGGGCTCCATGTCCTCTGTGAGAAGCCGATGGCGATCGACGTCGAGCAGTGCCAGGCGATGATCGAGGCCGCCCGGAAGGCCGGCAAGCAGCTCATGATCGCCCAGGTCCTCCGCTTCTGGCCCGAGTACATCAAGCTGAAGGAGATCATCGACGGCGGCGAGTACGGCGCGCTCCGCGCGATCCACTGCACCCGCCTCAGCGGCCCCCCCCTGTGGTCGTGGGACAACTGGCTGATGGACGCCAAGCGCTCCGGCGGCGCCCTCCTCGACCTCCACGTCCATGACATCGACTGGATCAACTGCCTTCTCGGCCGGCCGAAGGCCGTCTTCGCCTCCTCGGTCCACATCGAGAAGTTCGGCGGCTGGGCCCACACGTTCGCGAACTACTCCTACGACGGCGTCACCGCGACCGCCGAGGGCGGCTGGGCCATGCCGGGCAGCTTCGGCTTCGTGATGGCCTTCCGCGCCCTGCTCGACGGCGCCGTCGTCACCTACAGCAGCGCCGACTCCCCCACGATGAAGCTCTGCGCCGAGGGAGAGCAGGAAGCCAAGCCGGTCGACCTCGCCGCCAAGATGGCCGAGGAGGACTCGGGCGGCAACATCGCCGCGACCGACGGCTACTACAACGAGTGCAAGTACTTCGTCGAGTGCCTCAAGGCCGGCAAGAGCCCGACGACGGTCACCCCGCAGGAGGCCATGGTCAACATCGAGATCGCGCTCGCCGAGGCACGCTCCTCCGCGACCGGCGAACTGGTGAAGCTGCCATAGCCGCTCTCGTCGACAGCCACTGCCACCTGACCGATGACCGCTACGGCACGACGGTGGCCGAGGTGGTGGCCAGGGCGCGCGGCGTGGGCGTCACCCGGATGGTCGTCGTGGGGTCCGATCTGGCGGACTCCGAGCGGGCGGTTGCGCTCGCCTCGGAGTTCGAGGGCCTCACGGCGACTGTCGGGGTTCACCCACACGAGGCCCGCACGGTCGACCCGACCGTCCTCGCCCGGCTGCGGGAGCTGGCCGGCCTGCCGATCGTGAGCGCCGTGGGCGAGATCGGCCTCGACTACCACTACGACCTCTCCCCGCGCCCCGCCCAGCGCGCCGCGTTCGAGGCCCAGCTCGGCCTCGCGCGCGCGCTCGAGCTGCCGCTGGTCTTGCACTCGCGCGAGGCCGCCGCCGACACGCTCTCGGTCCTGCGAGCGGCCGGCGGGCCCCTCCGCGGGGTGGTCCACTGCTTCCCCTACGGCGCCGACGTCGCGGAGGAGTGCCTCGCGCTGGGGCTCCACATCGGCATCACGGGCATCGTGACCTTCGACAAGACCGGGCTGATCCAGGAGGTCGCCCGGCGCGTTCCGCTCGAACGGCTGCTCATCGAGACCGACTCGCCCTACCTCGCGCCCCGGCCCAAACGAGGACAACGGAACGAACCTGCGTATGTGGTGCACGTAGCCGCTGAGATCGCGCGCCTGCGCGGACTCGACCCGGCCGAGGTCGCTGCCGCCACGACGACGAACGCCGAGCGGCTGTTCTGGGGAGGAAGCGGGCAATGACCAGGTGCGGGGCTCTGCTGTGGATCGGCCTCCTGCTCGCCGGCGCGGCCGGGGCGCAGACGCCGCCCATCCGGCTCATCGTCAACGCGAGCGAGGTGGCGACCGAGCGGACCGAGGGGGGCGTCAAGGTCTCGACGCCGCCCCGGCTGGTCGAGGGCCGGCTGTACCTCCCCGTCCGCGCGACCTACGAGGCGCTCGGCGCGACGCTCGGCTGGGAGGACGAGAGGAAGACCCTCGTCGTCACCGTTCCCGGCCACAAGGTCGAGTTCCCCACCGGCGCCCGCTCCATGGTCGTCGACGGCGAGGAGACCGACATGGGGGAGGCGCCGAAGGTGCTCGACGGCAGCATGTACCTCGGTGAGTCGGTCCTCCAGCGCACCCTGCCGCTCGAGGTCCGGTACGACCGCGAGGACGGGCGGGCCGAGGTCACCTACCGGTGGGAGAAGCAGAAGGTGCGCCTCGAGGACCTGGCCGGCTGGCCGCGGTTCTTCGTCGGCAAGGAGTTGATCCTCGAGGGCGAGTACCGTGGCTGGCAGACCAAGGGGATCGAGGGTCCCGCCGGCGAGGGTCCGCCGCCGCCCCCGCCTCCAGCACCTGGGCTGCCGGGGGCCGACGGCCGGCGCGGCGACTGGGTCCTCGGGCAGGAGGGCCTGGGCGTCTACATCGCCAAGCGCCGCCCGAAGGGCCTCCACCCGCTCGACGACGTGGGCGTGGCCGTGCGCGTCGAGGGCGTCGGCGCGGTCTGGACGAAGAAGGTCCCGGCCGCCAGGAAGGGCGACCCGGCGACCATCCTGACCCTCCCCTACGTGAAGGCCGAGACCGCCGAGCGGATGTAGGACCTAGCCCCGCACCGTGATACCCATGTCGCCCGCCTCGTAGGCGCTCCAGTAGTGCAACACGAGGTCCCGGCTCCGGTAGCGGCCGTACGCCTGCTCGTCGCGCCGCCTCACGATGGGGAACGTCTCGAGCACGTGCTCGGCCTCGTCGCGCGACAGGCCGTAGAGGTGGAAGTAGAGCGCGTCGAGCTGACAGCGCAGATGGAGCCGGCGCTCCTCATCCCAGGCGAACGGCGGCCTCACCTGCCCGTCTTCCCCGACATAGCCCATGTCCCGCGCGAAGCCGGCCATGTCGTGCGCCGTGTAGGTCAGCTCGAGCACGCGCTCGCGCACGAAGTCGCCGAGCACCACCCCGCCGAACTCGTCCGCATACCGCTCGGGCGGGATCACCGGGAGCTGCTCGACGATGAAGTAGTTCAGGTGCTGCCCTCCGACTTTCTGGCGGGCGACGTAGTCGAGAGGCAGGCTGCACAGATTGGCGAGGAGGCAGCAGGTCTCTCGGCCGGGCCGCCCATCGCAGAACAGGAGGGGGAGGTTGTTCCCAGCCCCGACGCGGGGGATGGCTGCCGCGATCATGGTCCGCTCGTTCGTCGGCGACGTGACGTCTTTGAACGCGATCGTCCAGCACCACCCGGAGCCCGCTCGCCGCTCCACCTCCGCCTCCGGTACCCAGAACTGCGGCCGGGGCGCGTAGTCGGGGTTCCGGTAGTCCTCCTCCGAGGATGGCTCGGGCGAGCTGGGCCGATGCACATTCTCGGGGTTGACCTTCACGCTTGCGGCGCGATGGTCGTACATCTGCACCATCTTGCCCTCGTAGAGGGGCAGGTAGCGCTCGGACCCCTTCTGCCAGGCGTTGCCCGCGACCGGGTAGTGGCCGGCACGCTCCAGCTCCCCCGCCGTGCGGAACAACCCCGAGTCGTTGGTCATGTCGAACATGCGCAGGTAGCGCACCGCCCAGGGGTTCGCGCGTTCTCCGCCGGTCTCGCGCACGAGCACGGGCAACCGCTCGTAGATGGCACGCGTCAGATCGGCGTCGCGCCGTGTGCGGAAGACCGGGCACGTGCGGGTGTTGGGGTTCATGAGCGCGCAGTCCTGGGCGCCCAGGCGGAACACGCGCTCAGGGTCCCGCAGGTCGCCCGCGTTGCGGAGGAAGAAGCCGCAGGCGAATGCCTCTTGCGGATCGCCCTCCGCGACGACGATCAGGCTGAACTTGAAGCTCCGGTGGACCTCGACGAAGGCGCCCTCGCGGTTCTCGAAGTCCAGGAGCGCCCGGAGCGAGTGCCGGTCGACGAGATCGCCGAAGAACGCCGCCGTGGTGCTGTCGGTCGCGATCCCGCTCGGGACGACGAAGCCCAGGCGCCCCCGCGGAGCCAGAAGTGACCGCGCCCGCTCCGCCATCGCCGCGTAGAGGTTGGTGTCGCCGGTGCCCGTCAGGGCGAACTGGCCCGAGCCTCGCATCCACGCCAGCTCCAGATCGGAGCGCTCCTTCGCCGCCCGGTACTCCGCCCACAGCTCGGGCCGGTCCTCGGCGAGCCGCGCGATCCGCTCCTTGCGCTGGGCGGCCGTCGCGGCGAGCGCCACTCGCGGCTCGCGGACGGCGAAGAACTCGTTCTCCTGCAGCTTCATCCGCTCCCACGGCGGATTGCCGAGCACCGTATCGAAACCGGCGTCGGCGCGCCGGCGTCCCCGGCTGTCGAAGTAGACCTCCGGGAACTCCAGCTCCCAGTGGAGGAAGCGGTAGCCGGCCGCGAGCCGCCGGCTGCGCTCGAGCTTGGCGCCGGCGGCCTCCGGCAACGCGATCGACGGCTCCTGCAGGTGGGCGACGATCGCGCCGTACTCGGCCGCGCTGTACTCATTGCCGAAGTGGCGGCTACACCACAGGTTCGCCATCTCGCGGTACGGCAGCCGGTGTTCCCGCTCGACGGCCTCGAGCTGCGCCGCCTTGCGGTGGACCGCCTCCCGGCTCTCGGAGGGCTGCTCACCGAGCTGCGCCACTGCCAGGCTCAGGTCGCCGGCGTGTCCTGAGAACGCCGCCTCGTCGAAGAGACTCCCCTGCGCGGGCTCCTTCGCCTGGGTCCGCCTCTTCGCGGGCGGAGGGGTCGGCAGGTCGGCCACCCAGGCGCCGATCAGTGAGTTGCCGCATCGGAGGTGGTGGTCGAGGAACGAGAGGGGCTGGCCCTTGGCGACGGTTCCGAGCCACAGCGAGAGCTTGGCCAGCTCGACGGCCAGCGGGTTCAGGTCCACTCCGTAGATGCAACGCTCGACGACCTGCCGTCGGAGGAAGGCCAGCTCGGTCTCCGACTCGCCGCGGGCCCCTTCGATCCCATCCGATCCCCACTCAACGAGGCGCCGGGCGAGGTAGCTTGTCGCCTCGACGAGGAAGTGGCCGCTGCCCATCGCGGGGTCGAGCACCCGCAGGCTCAGGACCTCCTCGGCCGACGCGCAACGGTCCACGACCGGCCGCAGCGCGTGCTCGATCAGGTGCTCGACGAGGAACTGCGGCGTGTAGTAGCTCCCCGAAGCCTTGCGCTCGCCCTTGTCCGTCGCGAGATACAGCTCGCCCGCATCACACGACTCCGTCGCCTCCCGCACGGCCAGCTCGGCGGGGACCCATGCGTCCCGCCCCTTCTGCCGAACCACCGCCATCCGCTCGCGCGCGCGAACGAGCCGGTACTCCAGGAGGCCCTCGTAAATGCTGCCCAGGTGGCGCACGCCGAGGTCGCGGTAGTCGACCGTTCGGCCTTCGGGCGTCAATGTGAGCAGCCGGACCAGTTCGGCCACCTCGCGGTCGGCCAGCTCGTTGTCCTCGAGGTACGGGTGCTTCTCGGCGTCAAACAGCCCGCCGTTGTACGCCGGGACCCCCATCCCGGGATGGCCGGCATCGATCGTCGCGAACAGCGTGCGCAGCCTCGGCCACAGCGTGACGGCGCGGTCAAGGAACTCGCCCTCCCGCCCATCGGCCACGTGGAGCCGCACCGACTGCAGGGAGTACCGGTCGCGGTACTGCGGGTTGTCGCGCACGGGGAGCAGGCCCGCGGCCTCCGCATAGAGCGCGAAGAGCAGGCGATAGAGCAGCACGAGCGAGTTGTCGTAAATGGCCTGCAGGTCGCCGTCGGTGAGCCTGTTTCGCCCGTGGCTCAGGAACCCGCGGCATGCCGTGAGGAGCGCTCGGTACACGCCCTCCCGGACGTTCTCGCGGAGTGCCTCGGCCGCCTGGGCCGACTCGTCCCGCACGCGGTCGAGGGGCGACTTCCCCTGCGGGTCGGGCACGAACGCGGCCAGCCGGAAGAACAGCCAGAAGTAGGCGAAGTCCTCGGGCGCGCCCGATTCCAGCAGGGCGGGCAGGTCCACCTCATAGTAGGACTGCAGGTCGGGCCTCGGCCTGCCGGCGTAGAGGCGCCAGAGCCGTCCGTTGGTGAGGATCGCCCAGGGGCAGCCGGTCTCCGCCAGGTAGTGGTAGATCTGGAAGCTGGGGTTCTGGAAGTCCCAGCCGACGCCGCCGGTCAGCCGGCGGTCAAGCCGGCGACCCCAGGCCTTGGCATCGCCCACAGCGACCGCGCGATCCCAGTAGGCCCTCTCTCCCGGCCCAGCGGCCTCGGCGGCGTCTCGCTCGGCGCTGCCGGCGAAGAAGGCGTAGTCGGGCCGGTGGTCGCCGACGGTGGGCTGCACCTGCCACACGTGCCCGAGCGCCCTCAGGACGGGCTGGATGAGGTCCTCTTCGAGCTGGGCCTCGTTGTACCGTTCCACCCGCGTGGCCTGCTCGGCCCAGACCCGCGCGATCTCCTCGCGTGCGGTCTCCATACCCTCGGTGGTCCACAGCGTGGGCTCCTCGGGCAGCGCGTGACGCAGGTAGTGATCGGAGAAGAGTCCCTCGTTGTGGAACGGGGGAGGCAGGGGCGGTTCGAGCACAGGCAGCCTCCGAAGTCCGGGATTGCGCAGGCGGGCGCCGAACACCGAGTGGATGTTCGCAACGACCGCCGCGACTCCTGTCTCCGGCGCTCCCCTACCGCTTCCGGCCCCGGTTCGGGCCCTTCGTGCGCGGCCCGCGCGGGTTGCGCATCGGCTCGAGCTTGATCAGCTTCTGCCGGGCCGAGCGCGTCTCCGTCGGGCGGTTCGGGCCGCCCGTCTTCGCCGCGCCCCCCTTGCCCGGGCCACGAGCCGGTCCGCCCTTCGGGGGGCGGCCGGTCGAAGGCCGCAGCGACTCGCCGCTGCGCGGCGCTCCGGGGCGCTCGCCCGGCCGCACAGGGCGGCTCTCCACCCGGCGCTCCGGCTCCCGCCCGCGCGTGGGCTTGCCCGGGCCGCCTCGCGTCGCTCCCGCCCGCGGCTCGCGTCGCTCCGTCTCGAACGGCCTGCCCGGCCTCGGAGGCCTGCCCGGTCCGTGGCGGTGGCCATCGCCCCGCGGGGGCCGATCCTCCCGGCCCGACTCCTCGCGGCCACGGAACGGCCGCTCCCCCGTGCCGCGCGATCCCTCGAAGCGGCGAGGCCGATCCTCCCGACCCGACTCCTCGCGGCCACGGAACGGACGCTCTCCCGTGCCGCGCGATCCCTCGAAGCGGCGGGGGCGATCCTCCCGGGCCGAGTCCTCGCGGCCGCGGAACGGCCGCTCCCCCGTGCCGCGCGATCCCTCGAAGCGGCGGGGGCGATCCTCCCGGGCCGAGTCCT
>CAZRDB010000159.1:0-11775 GCA_964598695.1 uncultured Armatimonadia bacterium | reverse complement strand
CCACTGGCACGAATGACGAACACCGGCAAGACCTGTTCGGCATGGGCGGCCTGGTGGGGCTGCTTTACGGCATCTTCGGCGTGGGCGGCGGGTTCCTGATGACGCCGCTGCTCATCATGATGGGCATTCCGCCCACCGTGGCCGCGGCTGCCCCCCGGCCGCCCTCCCGTACCGCGCGCGCGGCGCGGCCCCGCACACCGGGCCCGGCGCTGCGGCGGACGCCTCCGCCGGCGGTCCGGACCCCCGCGGCGCCCGACCGCATCGAGCCCTCGGAGGGCGGCGCCGACCGCGTGCTCGTGGTCGCCAACCGGCCGGCCGGGCAGACGGGCGCGCCCCTGGCGGCGCCGCCCGGGACGGCCGACCGCACGGCCCGGATCGGCCGTATCGACGCCGAGACCCTCACGCTCTAGCCACACGTCCGTCCGACCGCCCCGGAGCGTGGACGGCCCGAAAGGTGGCCGCCCCCCTCCGGCGTATCTGTGCTTGGGCGGACCCGGGCCGGGGCGCGGGAGGACGGCGCGTCGCGCGTCGGATCGGAGAGGATGCCGGGATGAAGCGAGCGAGGGTACACGGCGTTCTCCGCTGGTTGGTGCTCGGGATCGTGATGCTCGGTGCGAGCCTGCTCGCCCCGGCCGTGTGGGCGCAGGACGCCCCCGACGAACTCACCTGGGAGCCGGGGATCCGCAGTGTCGGTTCCCTCGGCGCTGCGGTCGACGGGGCCGCGGCGGCCGCCGGGCAGGCCGGCGTGGGCCTGATGAGCGGAGCCTCGCTGTTCTGCGCCGACCTGAGGCCGGAGGCCACGGCCGTCATCGGCGTCTCGCTGGCGGCGGGCCGTCGGTACGTCTTCGTGGGGGCGGGCGACGCCGGCTGCGAGAAGATGGCGCTGGAGGTCTTCGCGCCGGAGCAGGATGATGCCATCGCGACCGACACCGGCGCACCGGGCGTCGCCGCCATCGCCGACTTCACCCCCGAGGAGGACGGCGACTACACGATCGCGATGACCCCGTCGGGCAACGCCGAGAACGGCTTCTGCACGCTGATCCTGCTCGAGGAGGATGGGCTCGAGTTCACGCCGAGGCAGATCGGTCAGGCGTGTGGGGCGCTGATGCGGATCTGCCAGGAGGTCAACACGGCCGACCTGGTCTGGCAGGATGCCGACAACGAGTGGTGCCTGTTCGGCGGGCTGGCCGCGCCGGGCGACGAGGTCCGGTTTACCGATCTGGTGCTGGACGAGGGACGGTTCGGGTTCGCCGCGGCCGGCGCCCTCAACGCGACGGACCTGAACCTGCTGCTGACGGACGCCGACGACGAGGAGCTGGCCTCGGACACGGAGGGCGACGCCGCGCCGATCGTCGTGCAGGATGGCCCGGTGGACGGAGCGACGATCGCGGTCGAATGCGTTTCCACCGAGGACGACGGCCCTACGTTCGTCGTATGCTGCACGGTGGTCGTGCGCTAGGCGCCGATCACCAAGAGAGCCGTGAGGCGGGGCCCGGGCGACCACAGCCCGGGCCCTGTCACTTCGGGGTCCACCCCCTCCGCGGGAGGCGAGCGTGAGTCCGACCGAACCCGTCTGCGTGCTGGAGCGCGCCCGTCGCCGCTCCTTCTGGTTGGGCGTCGTCAACGGCGCTCTCTCCGACGCGTCGCTGGGCCTCATCGACATGACCGTGGTCGTCTCGGTCCTCGCGGCCAACTTGGTGGGCTCGGAGGCGCTGGTCGGGCTGCTGATCTCGCTGTTCGGCGTGGGCTGGTGGTGGCCGTCGCTCTACATGCCGTGGCTGCTCGAGGGCAAGGCGCGCAAGCTGCCGTGGTATCGCGCCTCGGCGGTCGTGCGGGTCTCGAGCTTCGCCGGGGTGGGGGCGGTGCTCTTCTCGCCCCTCCCGGGCGCCAACCCCGCCCTCGCCTTCTGGCTCGTCGCCCTGCTGGTGTTCACGATGACCTCAGCGGGCGGGATCTCCCAGATCCCCTTCCTCGACATCGTGGCGCAGAACGTCCCGATCCATCGGCGGGGGATCTTCTGGTCGCTCAGGCAGGGGGGCGGAGCCGTCCTCTCGGTCGGGGGCGCGCTGCTCGTGCGGGCGCTGCTCGACCCGGCCCGGGGCCTGCCGTTCCCGCGGGGCCACGCCTGGCTGTTCGTGATCGGCGCCGTGATCCACGGCGGCGCCGTGCTGGTCTTCTCGTTCTCCCATGAGGAGCCGCGGGCGCCGCGGCCCCGCCGCATGACCCCGCGGATGCACGCCGTGCGCGGGGCGCGGCTGCTCACCCGTGACCGCCGGTTCCTGGCCTACGCCGTCGTGCGGGCCGTGCTGACGCTCGGCGCGATGGGGACCCCGTTCCTCGCGCTGTTCTGCAAGAGCCGCTTCGGGATGACCGATCGCGACACCGCGAGCTTTCTGATCCTCACGACGGCCGCCAACGTGGTGCTGCCGTTTGTCTGGGGGGCGATCTGCGACCGTTGGGGGAGCCGGGCGGCGCTGCGCGTCTGCTCGGTCCTCGTCGCTCTGTCGGGAGCCTGCGCGTTGACGGCCTGCGGCCTCGGCCCGGGTCCCGGCGCACGGGTCGCGCTGGGGCTCGCATTCGTCTCCGGCTACGGGGTGACGACGTGCGCCTTCACGGCGCTCCAGAACCACCTCCTGGAGCTGGCGCCGGCCCGCAAGCGGGAGACCTACCTGGGCTTCAGCAACATCCTCGCGATCCCGCTCGCCTTCACGAGTATCCTTGCGGGAGCGATCGCCGAGGTCGTCAGCCTCCGCGCGCTGTACGCGGGCGGCGTGGCGCTCGGGGTGATCGCCCTGGCCCTGACGCTCCGCACGGTCTCCGAGCCGCGCGAGGACGCGGCGCGCGGCGAGGCCGCGTGAGCCGCATGCGAGGAGGATCGCGGGTGGACGCGAGCGAGGCGGCACTGCACGAGCGCGGCTGCCGCAGGACCTTCACGCTGGGCGTCATCAACGGCGCCCTCTACAACGCCGCCTCATACCTGATCGACGCGACGGTCGTCCTCTCCGTGCTCGGGGAGCGGCTGGTCGGCTCGACGACGCTCGTGGGCCTGCTGCTGGCGATGGTGAATGTCGGCTGGATGTGGCCGGCGCTGTTCACGCCGTGGTTCCTCGAGGGCCGCTCGCGCAAGATGCCCTGGTACCGGGCCTCGTGCATCCCGCGCATCGTGGGCATCTTCGCCGTTGCCGGCATCCTCTTCAGCCCGCTGCCGCACCAGGCGCCCCGACTCACCTTCTGGCTGGTCACCGTGGTCTTCTTCATTCAGACCAGCTCCGGCGGCGTCTCCTGGCTGCCCTTCATGGACATCGTGGGCAAGACGGTCCCCCCCAACCGCCGCGGGCTGTTCTGGGCCCTGCGCCTCGGGATCTCCGGCCTGTTCGGGATCGGCGCCGCCTCGCTCGTGAAGTGGTTCCTCGAGCCCGCCCACGGCATGGCCTTATCCCGCGGCTATGCCTGGCTCGTGACCTTCGCCGCCATCATGCAGACCGTGGCCATGCTGCTGTTCATCGCCGCCTACGAGCCCCCGGGGCCCAGCCACAGCCGCCGGATCCCGCTGGGCATGTTCTTCGCGCGGCGCACGCGCCTGCTGCGGCGCGATCCGGCCCTGCGGATCTACCTGTTCGTGCGGATCGTGCTCACCATGGCGGCGATGGGCGTTCCCTTCCTCGCCATCTACGGCCAGCGCCGGCTGGGGCTCACCGAGGCGCAGACGGGCGGCCTCCTGCGGCCCGTGGCGATCGCGGGCGCGATCCTCCCGTACCTGTGGGGCTCGCTGAGCGACCGGCTCGGCAGCCGGGCGGCGATCCGGTCCGCCGCGGTGCTGGCGATCGTCTACTCGGCGCTGCCGCTCACGCTCTCGCTGCTGGCGCGCGAGGAGACGCCGCCGCTGGCGACCGTGCAGCTTCTGCTGGGCGGCTCGATGGTCGCGGGCTACGCGATGAGTTCGTGCTGGAGCATCGCGACGCTCAACTACGTACTCGACCTGGCCCCGCCCCACCGCCGCGACGCCTATGTCGGGCTCAACACGGGGGCGGCCGTGCCGCTCGCGTTCGCCAGCATGCTCGCGGGGGCGCTCGGCGACTTGATCTCGATGGAGTCGATCTACATCGTCTGCCTCGGGCTCGGCCTCACGGGGGTCGTCTCGACCTTCCTCGTGCTGCCCGAGCCGCGCGCGTTGCGCCGGCAGGACGGCTGACCGCGGCCGGCGCCTACAGGTCGTCGAGGGTGAAGAAGTCACGGACCCACTCGAGGGCGAGGATCCCGCCCCGGGCGTCGGTCTCGACGAGGACGGCGTCGAAGCGGACGGCTCGGTCGGTCTTCCGGCGTGCCAGGAGCCAGGCTTGCGCCGTGCGGGCGATGTGGCGGGCCTTGCGGTGGTCGATGCTCATGGCGGCGCTCACGGCGGCCCCGGCCCGCTTGGAGCGGACCTCCACGACGACGATGGTCTCGCCCTCGCGCGCCACGAGGTCGATCTCGCCGCACGGGGCGCGGAAGTTGCGCTCGAGCACGACGAGGCCCGCCGCCCGGAGGTGCTCCGCAGCCGCCTGCTCGATTCTGGCTCCCTGCTCCGCGCGGTTTTCCGGTACCATGGCCGTCGCTCCATTCCCCGCGCTCCGGGCCGGCCCCTCCGAGAAACGCCGGATCGCGCATGGAGCCTTGACCCGTGCCGCGCGGGTGTGTAATCTGACTGCTCGCGTCGGCCGAATCGGACCACGCTGTACGGATTCGCGATGATCCGCCGGACGGGATTGTCCGGTGTCTTGGAGGACCAGATGGATCGCAGGAGCCCTGTCGGCAAGCTGTCCCGGCGCCTGGGCGTAGCCCTTACGCCGAAGGCAGGCCGTATCATGGAGAAGAAGCCGTACCCGCCCGGAATGCACGGCCCGGAGCAGCGGCGCGGACGCACCCCCTCGGAATTCAAGCGGCAGCTTCTCGAGAAGCAGCGGCTGCGCGCCCAGTACTGCATCCTGGAGTCGCAGCTCCGCAAGTACTACAGCCGGGCGATCCGTCGCGTCGGCAACACCCCCGACCTGCTGGTCCAGGAGCTGGAGACCCGCCTCGACGCGGTTGTGCTCCGTGCCGGGCTCGCGCGCACCATCTACCAGGCGCGCCAGTTCGTCTCGCACGGCCACTTCCTCGTCAACGGCAAGGCCGTCAACATCCCGTCGTACCAGGTCCGGGTCGAGGACGTGATCTCCGTGCGGCCGAAGAGCCGGCGGCTGCGTCCGATCCTCGAGTGCCTGGACTCGGCCTCGCCGGTCGACTACGTCGAACTCGACCGCACGGAGATGTCGGCGCGCCTCACCCGCATGCCGGTCCGCTCCGAGGTCCCGATCATCTGCGACGTCCCCATGGTCGTCATGTTCTACTCCCGGTAGTCCACGGGCGCGGCTCTGCCGCGCAATCGGCATCACACACAACAGGGAGGGCGCGGATGCGCCCTCCCTGTTCGCTGTCTCGGTGTCGGGCGGATCAGCCCGTCAGCGCCGCCAGTTCGGCGAAGCGGTCCTTCAGATCGCCGTAGAGCCTGCCGTAGATGGCGTGGTAGCGCGCGTAGAGTCGGGCGCGTTCGGCGTCCGGCTCGCAAGTCGAGACGACCTGGATCGCGGCGTCGCACGCCTCCTCGACCGTCGACCAGACGCCCGCACCAACGCCTGCGAGCAGCGCCACGCCCAGGGCCGGACCCTCCTCGACGTTGATGCGCGCGTGGGCGCGCCCCATCACATCCGACTGGATCGAGAGCCACAGTGGGCTGCGGGCGCCGCCGCCCGAGGCACGGATCTGGCTCATCGGGACGCCCATGGCCTCGAGGAGATCGAAGCTGTCGCGCAGGCCGAATGCGACGCCTTCCAGGACGGCGCGGATCAGGTGGGCCCGCTGGTGGCGCAGGTGCAAGCCGACGAAGGCGCCCTTGGCGCTTGGGTCGGGGTAGGGGCAGCGCTCGCCGGTGAGGTAGGGGAGGAAGACGAGGCCCTCGCAGCCGACGGGCGCGGCCGCGGCCTCGGCGCACAGCAGCTCGTACGGGTCCTGTCCCAGGTTCGCGGCGACATCCTTCTCCATGCCGCAGAGCGCGTCGCGCAGCCAGCGCAGTGAGCCGCCGGCCGAGAGCATGACGCCCATCACATGCCACTTGCCGGGCACGGCGTGGCAGAAGGTGTGGGTGCGGAGTCCCTTGTCGACGAGGGGTTCGTCGAGGAAGGCGAAGACGACGCCCGAGGTACCGAGCGTGGAGCTGACCACGCCGGTGCGGACGATGCCGTTGCCGACCGCTCCCGCGGCCTGGTCGCCCCCGCCCCCGACGACGGGCGTTCCGGCGCGGAGTCCGGTCAGCTCGGCGGCGCGCGCCGAGATCCGGGCGCTCGCGACGGCCGACTCGTGGGCCATGGGGAGGAGGGAGGCGGGCAGCTCGAGCTTGTCGAGCAGCGCGGAGGACCAGCGGCGCTCGCGGACGTTGAAGAGGGCGGTGCCGGACGCGTCCGAGACCTCGGTGTGGAACTCGTCGGTCAGCAGGTAGCGGACGTAGTCCTTCGGGAGCAGGCACTTGCGCATCCGGTCGTAGTGGTCCGGCTCGTTCTGGCGCAGCCAGATGATCTTGGGGGCCGTGAAGCCGGTGAGCACGGGGTTGAGCGTCTCGGAGACGACGAGATCCTCGCCGGCGGTCGCGTTGATCCACTCGCACTGCGGGCCGGTCCGCTGGTCGCACCACAGGAGCGCGGGGCGGATCACCTCGCCCCGTTCGTCGAGGAAGACGCTGCCGTGCATCTGGCCCGAGAGCCCGACGGCGGAGACCTCGGCGCCGTCGATGCCGGCCTTGGCGAGGAGTGCCCGGATCGACTCGACGGTGGCCCGGCCCCAGTCCTCGGGGTTCTGCTCGGCCCAGCCCGGCCGGGGCGTGAGGAGTGGGTACTCGACGGTCGCGCTGGAGACGACGCGCCCCTCCTCCGTGATGAGAAGCGACTTGGTGCCGCTCGTGCCGATGTCCACGCCGATCAAGTAGCCCATGCGGTCAACTTCCCCTCGCAAGCGGTTGCCGAACCGGCGATGGTGTTCGGTACAAGGCGCCGCGATCCCTCGGCATGGGGAGGGATCGCGGCGCGGAGGCGAGAGGGCGCGGGCGGCTACCGGGGCGCTTCGGCCGAGAACGCGAGGTCGTCGACGCCGGCGCCCGAGGCGTCGGCGAGAAACACGAAGAAGCCGCTCTCGTCGCGTCGGTCGACGACGCCGGCCCGGAAGGCGATCCACAACTCGTGCGTGCCGGCGGTCACCGCGATCGCCTCGGGGGTGGGCGCCAGCACCTCGGCGCGTGTGCGCGGACGCGAGAGCGTGTCGAGCCGCCCGAGCGGGGCGCCGTCCCACCACAGATCCAGGTTCGAGCTGGTGAGTACGTCGAGCCGCAGCGCGCGGTCGGTTGGCGTCGTGACGAACGCCCGGAGGAAGACCGTGCGGTAGGCGCCGGTCTCGGCCGGAGCCACGCTTCGCAGGTCGACGTAGCAGTCGCGCAGGTCGACGGCCGACGGCGGGAGCGGCCGGTAGTCGCCCGCGGGAAGCTCGGAGGCGGGTTCGATCGCCGGGTCGTAGTCGTAGGAGGCGGCCGCCGTGTCGCACACGCGCACCGCCTCGCTGAGGCCCGTCGCGCGCTCATCGAGAGCCGGCGGGACGGGGCACTCCGCGATCGCCTGGTAGGTGACGGGGTGCTCCGTGCCGGCTCGGACCCGGACGACGAACGCGGCGAGCCGCGCCGCGCGCGGCGTGGGGGCCACGAGCGTTTCGCGCAGTGTGAGGGCCGTGCCGGCCGGGATCGCGATCCCGGTCTCGCCAGAGCCGAGTCGCCAGCCGGCCGGGAGGTCGAACACGACCGTGCCGCCGCCCATCGGACGGCTCGCCCCCACGGAATACAGCGCGAGCGCCGACGGGACCCCGTCGCCGTCGGTCTCGACCGAGAAGTGCCAGCCCGCGGGAAGGGGCAGGATCCGCTCGACGGGGGGCTCGGGCTCACCCGGCGCGACCAGCTCGACGCGCAGGCCTGCCTCGGAGCCCGCGACGCGGGCCTCCCGACCGTTCACGAGCGCGCGGTCGGCCTCGAGGCCGGTGAGAAGCACCGAGAGACCGAGAGGGGCGGGGAGCCGCTCCTCCGAGGAGATGGTCAGGCGCAGGTGTCGGTCGTCCTCGGGGGGGCCGACCTCGACCTCGAGCGGGGAGACGGAGAGGGAGCGGGCCAGTCGCTGCGCGTCGGCGAGTTCGCCGAGCGTGCGGTAGCCCATGCCTGGGCGGTGGGCCCATTGCCGCAGCAGCCCCGCGAGGTCGCCCCAGAGGTACTCGCCGATGCCGGGGGTGAACCCGGCCAACTCCCAGGCGCTCGCGAAGGCGCCGACGCCGTAGCCGGCGCCGAAGCGCTCGATCCGGTCGACGATGCGCAGGAGGGCGGGCTCCTCGGAGACGTGGGCAGCGGGAACCTCGGACGAACGCAGCGCGCGGATCGGAGACCAGTAGGCGCCGACGGCCTCGTCGGAAGTCGCCCGCACGGCGCGGTAGCCGGCAGCGACGAGCCGCTCGGCGATCTGCTCGCGGATGGCGAGCCGGATACCGCTGTCGCCGCGCGGATAGGCGAAGCTGGTGACCGGGCGGCCGGTGGCGAGTTCGAGGCGCGCCCGCGAGGCGCGGAGCTCGTAGTCGATCTCGGCCGGCGCCAGCAGCGAGAGGCGTTGCCCGCTGACCCCGCAGGAGCCGGGCTCCATGCCGGCCTCCGTGATCGTGGCGACCCGGGGCAGGATGGGGCTGTCGGGCGTGAGGAAGAAGGTGCCGCGGATCCCGTTGGCCGTGAGCAGGTCGACGAGCCGGGCGTCACCGAGCGCGCCGCCGTCCCACGCGGTGACGAAGAGGTCGCGCGTTTCGCACCCGAAGGGGAGAGCGATGGCGCGGACGCGTTCCGGCCGGCCCTCGGCTCCGAGGGGGATGTCGACCGTCCACTCGGCCGCGCGCGCGCCGCAGGCCACGCACAGCAGCGCGGCCGGTACGACGAGGGGGATTGCCTTGATCACGCGACTCACCCTTCCGGGGGGCTGGGGCGCGGCCGCGCTCTACTCCTCGACCCAGCCGGAGGAGATCGTGCCGTCCGGCATGAGCGTGAAGTCGAGTCGCGAGCCGACCATTCGGGCGCCGTCGGTCCGGGCGCCGACCATGCAGGCGCGGGAGAGTTCGACGCCGGCCAAGTTCGCGTTGCGCAGGTCGCAGTGGGTCAGATCGACCCGGGAGAGCAGCGCGCCGTCGAACCGGGCGCCGACGAAGCTGCTGCCGACGCAGGTCGCCGAGATGAGATCGGCGCCGCTGAGGTCGGCGCCGTCGAAGCGGCAGCCCACGAGCACGGCGCGGTACAGCTCAACCTCACGCAGGTCGTAGCCGGAGAGGTCCATGCCGCTGAGGTCGGTGCCGACCATCGAGGGCGGGTGGCCCAGCCGGCTGCGGTAGGCTGCCCACGCCGCCGCGCCCTGGCTGAGGGCCTGGGCGTGGTCGGTGGCGAGGTCGCGAATCGTGCGGACCTCGAGCGAGTGGCCCCCCGCGGCCTGCCGCTTGGCGAGCATGGTCGCCAGCTCGCGGTCGTGACGGGCCATGGCGGCGAGGAGAAGGCCTTTCTGTTCCTTGGCGGCCTCGAGCTGGGCCTCGGCGTTCTGTACGACCTGGCTCGCGTGGTACCAACGGCCGCTGAGGTTGGGGTCACCGACGACGCGCTGCAGCACGTAGCCGTCGACGCGCTCGTCGGAGCAGCCGATCGTGCGCGCGATCTGCTCGGGCTTCGGGCGATGGCGCTGGGCCCGGGCGGCGCGCCACAGCCGCCGGAAGAGGTAGCCGATGAGCACCAGTGCCAGGGCCGTGTAGAACCCGGACCGGAACTCCGGCTCGCCCTGCCACTGCTGGCGCAGGGGGTCGAGCACGTTCGTCCAGACGCTGTCGAGTGCACTGCCCAGGATCAGCACAGGGGCCTCCCTATACGTACTGGCGGCAATCGCCGAAGGTGTTGATCGCAGCAGTACAACGGCGCGGTTCGCCGGTTGGTTCTACGGAGCGTGTTCCGTACTACGGCGGTTCTCCCCGCCCGGGCGCGGGCCCTGCGCTGCGCCGATCGGGGCCGAGGAAGGCGCGGCCCGGTCCGGGGTGAACTGTCTCGGCGGACCGTCGTTCTACCGTGGTAGTGTTCGCTGAGGGGAGCGCAGTGCATGAAGCCGGAAGTCCCCTTCACCCCGCCCGAGGCCGGGGTGCGGACGACGTCGGGTCCGCGACGGACCGCGCTGCACCGGTTCGTCGGCGCCCTGGCTTGGCTGCTGGTGGCAGCCGGTTGGTGGCGTGCCCTGACTCGGCTGTCGTGGGCGACGGTGCTCGAGCCGATGTGGCTCGTGGCGGTGCTCACCCTTGGCGGCTTCATCATCACCGCGCTGTGGATCAGCCACAACCGCCGGATCTTCCAGGTGCGCGGACCGCGGTCGCGCCGGCGCGTTGGCACCCCGGACTGGCGCAAGGACTACCTCAAGCGCACGGTCGTCGGTCCGCTGGAGGCGGCCCGTTTCGCGCCGTACGTCGAACTCTCCTACACGTGGGAGCGCAAGATCTACCGTCCGGCGCCGCTCAGCGAGCTGGGCGCGGAGTATCTGGCCAAGCAGACCGGCGCGGCCCCGGGCACGTGGGCGCAGGAGATCGAACTCGTCCCCGCCCCCGAGATCATCCGTGGCCACGGCGCCGAGGACGAGGAGGCGCTCGAGGAGCCCGAGGCGGCCCGCGGGATCGTCTGGCCGGGCCTGCGCCGCGCCGACGGCGAGGCCGAGCCCTCGAGGGTGGTGCGGACGTGAACCCCTACTCGGCAGTCCATGTGCTTCAGCAGAACGTCCTGTTCCTCATCGCGCTCGCCGTGGTCGGGCTCTACCCGATCACCAGCGCGGCGGTGTGGGTGATCACGGCGATCGTCTACCGTCGGCGGTGGGAGCGCGAGCCGGTCTCGGCGAGCGTGGGCCTCTCCGAGGCGCCGTTGGTCTCGATCATCATCCCGGCCTACCGCGAGGAGAAGGGCATCGCCCGGACGATCCGGGGTGCGCTCGCGATCGACTACCCGCGCAAGGAGATCATCGTCGTCGACGACGGCAGCGGTGATCGGACCAGCGCCGAGGTGGCCCCCTTCCTCCGGACGGGACAGGTCCGTCTTCTCCGCAAGCTCCGCAACGAGGGCAAGGCGATGGGCTGCAACGACGCCCTGCCGCTCACGAGCGGCGAGCTGGTGCTCGTGATGGACGCCGACGCCTACCCGGACCGCGACCTGCTCAAGCACATGGTCCCGCACTTCCGCTGGGCGCGCGTGGCGGCCGTCACCGGCAACCCGCGCGTGGCGAACACGACGACGATGCTCGCGAAGATCCAGGCGCTCGAGTTCTCGTCGACGGTGAGCCTGATCCGCCGGACCCAGCGCGTCTGGGGCCGGATCATGACCATCTCGGGCATCGTCGGCCTGTTCCGTCGCGACGCGCTGATCGACGCCGGCCTGTACAGCCCCGACATGGCGACCGAGGACATCGACATGACGTGGAAGCTGCAGCGGCGCTTCTACGATGTGCGTTACGAGCCGAACGCGATCGTGTGGATGCAGGTTCCGTCCACGCTGAAAGTGCTCTACGCGCAGCGCCGGCGTTGGGCGCTGGGGATGGCGCAGGTGCTTCGGAAGCACCGCGACATCTTCCGGGACTGGCGCTGCAAGCGGCTCTACACGGTCTACGCGGAGGCGGTGGCCTCGATCATCTG
>CAZRDB010000158.1:0-11863 GCA_964598695.1 uncultured Armatimonadia bacterium | reverse complement strand
GCGTCGCGAAGATCCGGTCGATGCAGGCACTCGCGCGCATGATCGCGTCGTTCAGGTTGGTCATGTTGATGATCGGGCCGTACATGCGGTTCAGCAGGAACTCGTAGAGCACGAGATCGGCGATGATCATGTCAGGGTTCGGCATGCACGAGCGGAGCACCACGAACAGGGTGACCATCTGCGTGCCGAAGATCGTGATCAGGGCGGCCGTATGGCCCAGCGCCGCCGACCATGTGCCCAGCCGCAGGCTGAGACCCAGGTTCTCACGCGCCTCGGCGACGAACGCGCGGGCCTCCGAGCGTTCGGTGCCGAACGACTTCACGACCCGGACCCCGGCGACGCGCTCGTGAAGGTCCGTGGTGATCGCAGTGAACTTGTCGCGCACCTCGATGCTCGCATCGCGGATCTTGCGCCGAAACGCGACGAAGTTGAGAAGGTAGAGCGGCAGGAAGACCAGGGCGAGACACCCGACCTCCCACCGCGCGATGAAGAGGTAGACCGTGAAGACGGCGAGCACGACCGTGTCGACGATGAACTGCGACAGCGCGCCGGTGGAGACCTGACGGATGCCCTCGACGTCCCACAGCACCCGGCTCATGATCCCGCCGGTCTGGACGCCCTCGTAGTACCGCAGCGAGAGCCGCTGGATGTGGCGATACAGCTTCTGGCGGACATCGAAGACCAGGCGCTCGCCCACCCGGAGCATCAGGATCTGGCGCACGAAGCCGAGGCACGTGTCGATCGCCGAGACCGCGAACCGGCCTGCCACGCAGAGGAGTCCCAGGCGCAGTGCGGCGCTCAGGTCGTCCGCGCGGATGAGGTCGGGAACCTCGGCGAGGAGCTTGCGCGCCAGGAGGGCCGAGGGGATGCCGGTGACGGCGAAGAGCGAGGAGAACGCCACGAGGACGGCAAACCGCCATCGGTGCGGTTTCAGGAAGCCGAGGAATCGGATGAAGTTCGAGCGGCTCTTCACGCGACTCGGGCGAGACGCCCTTCGGCACCTTTCCGGGCAAGTTTGCCTCTGGGCCTCGCTCGGTAGGGCTGAGGCGCGCGTATTGTAGCACCCTGCACACCGCTGTAAAGCCGCCATCGCCCCACTGGGCCACCGCGCCTCCTACGCCAGCGTCTTGTGCTCGACTGCCTCCAGGTCGCGCAGTCGTTCGCGCACGCGCGAGAGTTCCATCCGCACTGCCTCCGCCGCGGGCGACGTCTCGCCGTTCCGGCTCACCGCCACCTCCAGGGTCCGTTCGAACAGGGCCTCCGCGAGCCGGTACTGCTCCTCGGCGGCGGCGCTCTCTCCGGCGCGGCAGAGGCCGTCGGCGAGCTGCCGGCGGTAGTACGGGTTGTAGGCGTCCAGTTCGACAGCGCGTCGTGCGCTGCGAACCCCGCTCCCGGCTTCCGCATCCTCCTCGAGCAGCGCCAGCCGTGCGTAGACCTCCGCCTCGTAGGGGCAGACCACCCGCGCCGCCTCCAGGACCTGCCTCCGCTGCGCCGGCGTCGTCGCGACGGACTCCGCGAGGCTCAGGTAGCACTCCAGCTTGCCGCTCAGCCGCGCCGTCTCCAGAGCCCCCTCCAGCGCGACCGGGCCGCGGTCGTGCGCGACCACCCCCGCCGCCCACACGCTCGCCTCCGCCAGCCGAGCGCCGATCTGGCCCACCGCGAAGAGGCCCCAGAGCCCCACACCCGCGGCGACCGCCAGCCCGCCCACCCGGCGCGTGGCCTCGGGCGCACTCGTCGACTCGCCCCCCGCCGCCACGAGCGCCCCCGCCATCGCGAGCGCGAGCATCGCGACCGCGGGCACGTCGATCGAGCCATTGCCGAGGCCGTTCAGGACCCACGCGGCGAGACCCACCCGGAGGGCGACGCTCGTCCGGCCGGCGCTCGCTCCCCTGGACGCGATCGGGCGCGCCAACGCCACCACCAACAGCGACGCCAGGAGCAGGCCCCCGGCGACGCCGGTCTCGGCTCCCATGTGGAGGAGATCGTTGTGGGCGTCCCGCACGACCGCCAGCGTGTCGCTGCGGTCTGTCCCCACCCACGGGCGACAGACACGGAAGGCCGTGTCGAAGCTCCCCACCCCGACCCCAAGCCACGGCTCGCGCCCGATGACGCGCGCTGACGTCTGCCAGATGAACAGACGGTGCGACGCGCTGCTCTCGTGGCCCGGCGAGGGCCGCAGTGCGACCGCGAGCGCCGCCACCGTGGCGACCGCCAACAGACCCCAGACGCAGGCACGAACCCGGCGCCCCGCGCTCCGCAGGCCCGACAGCGACGCCCACCAAACCAGGCTGACGCCGACCGCGCCGAGCGCGAGCCGCGAGCCCGCCCCCACGAGCGCGGCGGCCTGGAGCGCGACGCCAAGCAGGAGCACGCGGTTGCGCCGCTCTCCCTCGAGCGCAGCGGCCACGGTCGGCGGAAGGGTCAAGCACAGCAAGCAGCCGAGGAGCGCCGGGCTCTCGAGGGACGAGGCCCACCGTCCGTCCGGCTCCGGCGCCAGCCACGCGCGGGCCGCCGCGACGGCCGCGAGAGCGGTCCCGAGGTGGGCGGCGTACCGGCCGAGTCCGAGGCGCGTATCGCCCTGCGCCCCGGCCACAAGCCCCACGCCGTAGGCGGCCGCGAGGAGCAGGATCCGCCGGAGCGGCTCATCGGCGTAGAGGCGGCTCCAGCCCGCGACGGTCGCGACGGCCATCCAAGCGAACAGCGCCCACCCGAGCAGCGACAGCCGGTTGGGCAGCAGGGCCTCCAGTCGCCGCGAGACCAGCCAGGCGCCGCCGACGACGAGCGCCGGGGCCAGCAGGAACGTTGAGAGGACCGCCGCCTGCTCCGGTGCGCCCCGGCCCCAGAGCGCTTCCACGAGCACCTGCAGGGCCAGGATCAGGGCCGCCCATCTAGCCGTCACCGGCGACGACGACGGCTCCTTCCCGCCACTCGGGCGGGAGCGCCGCGCGCAGCTCATCGGCCTTCACCTGCCCCTCGTGGTGGAGCAGATGGGTGGGGCAGCGGCAGTCGCTCGATCCGAAGCCCGGGGCCACCCGACGCCAGCCCAGTCCCGCAAGCCAGGCGCCGAGCGCGCACTCGATCCGCTCGCCGCACGGGAGGACCAGTGCCTCGCGAGCCGGGTGAGCGACGGTCAGCCAATCGATGTGCCACCGCAGCGGCTTCTCCCGCGCCAGGTGCCGGGTCACCCGCGCCCTGAGGGCCCGCATGCCCGATCCCACGTAGGCCAGGACGCCCGGCTCCAGTTCGATGATGCCGAGTCGACCGACCTCGAGGCGCGATGCGCTGGCAAGCGTCGTCAGCAGCACGTACGCGCCCGAATCGGTACGGCCCCCGCCGCTCATCTCCCCGCCTTCTCCACCTTCGCGTACTGCAACGAGAGCTTCTTCACGCCCGCGCCCTCGAAAGCGACCGTGATGATATCGGCGGCGCTCACGGAGACGACCGTGCCCACGCCGAAGGTATCGTGCCGGACACGCTCGCCCGGCCGGAACGAACCGCTGGTCGCCGGCCCCGACGGCCGCGAGGCCGCCCCTGGGCGCGCCTGTGGGGCGGTCGGAGTGGCCGGGCCGCCCCGGCGCGAGAGGGCGGCGCCGAGGTCGAGCCCCGGCTGGCGCGTCCGTTCGCGGTCAAACAGCGTGTTGCGCTCCAGCTCGACGGTCCGCTGGAACGATTGCTGCCCCCCGCCGGCGCTCTCCAGCAGGTTGCTCGGCACGTCGGCGAGGAACCGGCTCGGCGCGTTGGCGCGCGTCTCCCCGAACTGGGCCCGGGTGTGCGCGTGGCTCAGGTACAGCCGCCGCTTGGCACGCGTCATACCGACGTAGCACAGCCGCCGCTCCTCCTCCATCCCCAGCGGATCCTCGAACGAGCGCGAGTGGGGGAAGAGGCTCTCCTCCATCCCCACCAGGAAGACGGTGCCGAACTCCAGACCCTTGGCGGCGTGGAGGGTCATCAGCGTGACGAGCTGACCGGCACTCGCCAGCTCGTCGACGTCGGAGACCAGCGCCACATGCTCGAGGAAGCCGCCCAGTGTGCCGTTCTCCTCGCGCTCCAGGAACTTCTCGGCCGCCGTCGCCAGCTCGCGGATGTTCTCGAGCCGCCCCTCGGCCTCGGCCGAGCGCTCGGCCCGAAGCATCTCCTCGTAGCCCGAGCGGCTGAGCACCTTGCGGACCAGCTCCGGCAGCGTCAGCTCGGCGGCGGCCTGCAGCAAGTCCGAGAGCAGCTCGCCGAACCGGGCCAGCGCCGCCGCGCTCCGCTCGAACTCGTGGGCGAACTCGCACGCCCGCAGGAGGATGGAGAGCAGCGGCTCGCCCTCGCTCTGCGCCACGCGCTCGAGGTTGCTGAGCGCCTTGGGGCCGATCCCACGCGTCGGAACGTTGATGATCCGGAGCAGCGAGACGGTGTCGAACGGGTTCTGGACGACCTTGAGGTAGGCCAGGATGTCCTTGATCTCCTTGCGATCGTAGAAGCGGTGGCCGCCGACGAGCTGGTAGGCGATGCCCGAGTCGTTGAGCGCCTCCTCGAGCGCGCGCGACTGGGCGTTCGTGCGAAACAGGATCGCGTGGTCGCCCAGCGAGGCGCCCTCGCTCCGCGCCTCCCGGATCGTCCGCGCCACCCAGGCCGCCTCGTCGTGCTCCGTGATCGCGCGATAGAGGCGGATCAGCTCACCCTCGCCGAGGTCGGAGAAGAGCTTCTTGTCCTTGCGGTGGGGGTTCTTGCGGATGACTTCGTAGGCCGCGTTGAGCACCGTCTGCGTCGAGCGGTAGTTCTGCTCGAGCTTGACCACCCGGCACTCCGGGAAGTCCTTCTCGAACTCCAGGATCAGCCGCACATCGGCGCCCCGCCAGCGGTAGATCGACTGGTCGTCATCACCCACGACGGTGATGCTGCGGTGCTCGCCCGCGATGCTCTTCACCAGCAGGTACTGGGCGTAGTTGATGTCCTGGTACTCGTCGACGAGCACGTGGCGGAAGCGCGCCGCGTACTCGGCGGCGACGGCCGGGTGGCTCTGCAGGAGATGGACGGCCTTGCCGATCAGGTCGTCGAAGTCGAGAGCGCGGGCCTCGTCCAGCCGCCGGGTGTAGTTCGCGTAGATCGTCGCGATCTGCCGCTCGCGGTTGTCGGCCGCGGTGCGCTCGTACTCGCGCGGGGTGAGCAGCTCGTTCTTGGCGCGCGAGATCTCGGCAAGCAGGTTGCGCGGCTTGAAGCTCGGGTCCTTCGGGTCGAGCATCAGGCTCTCGACCACGTCGCGCATCAGGGCCTCTTGGTCCGAGGTGTCGTAGATGGTGAAGTCGGGCGGCACCCCGATCGCCTCCCCGCTCTGGCGGAGAAGCCGGGCGCAGATCGCGTGGAACGTGCCGATCCACATGCCGCGCAGGTTGCCGCGGAGCAGCCCCTCCACGCGCTCCCGCATCTCGCCAGCGGCCTTGTTGGTGAAGGTCACGGCGAGGATCGTCCGGGGCTCGACCCGGTGCTCCTGGATCAGATGGGCGATTCGGTGGGTCAGCACGCGGGTCTTGCCGGTTCCGGCGCCGGCGAAGATCAGCAGCGGGCCGGGGCCGTAGGTCACCGCCTCGAGTTGGGCGGGGTTCAGGCTGGCGAGTAGCTCGGACATGCACACCTCCGGGAAGCCGGGCCGGACGCGCCCACGGGCCCGCCGACCGGCTCCCTAATGTTACAGGGTCGTCGCCCCGTTCCTTCCGGCCGCCCCCGAACACATGCTCGCGCCTCGGGAGGAATCCCTCCGTCTCGAGCGCACAAACGGGGTATGCATCCAGCGGTCCTGTGCGGGGTCTTCCTGCCCGATGACGCCGGGGGCGATCCTCTCCTACTCGGGACCGCCTCCTCGCGCGGCATCCGTGAGGTGCTCGTGCGCCCCGGCCGGCCCGTTCCGGAGTCGCTCCTCGCCCCCTACCTGATCCCCCCGAGCGCCCTCCCCCATGCGCGGACCCTCGCCGAGGGCCTTCACGAGCTGCTCGACGAGTGCCCGCACGGCGAGACCCTGCTGCTCTACGGCATACCCAGCCTGCTGCGAGGCCCCCTGCGCGCCGCCCGGTCCGATCTCGTGCTCCGCGATGTCACCGGAGCCTTCCGCATCGCCTGGCCCGAGCTGCGGGTCGAGGACATCGGAGAGATGGCCGCCCAGGTCGGGATCTCCGCCCCTCACGCCCCCCGGCCCGAGCTGGTCGCTCAGACCGTCCGCGCCTGCCTCGACGGCCTCCGCGAGACCCTCCGCTACGAGGTGCCTCCCGCGTTGCTGCGCGAGTGCCTCCGGCTCGCCGAGGCGCTCGAGTGGCCCACCGTCCCCCTCTTCCGCGAGACCATCGAGCTGGCCACCGCCTCGGGCGCCAGAGCCGAGTTGCTCTCCGGAATGGCCGGCGCGCTCGTGAGCCGCCAGAAGCCCGAGAGGCCCCCGAGACCCGACCCGAGCCTCCTGCGCCACCCGCTGACCGTGGGGATGGTCCTCGGGCCCGACGGCCTGCTCGCCCGCGCCCTCGAGGGCTATGAGGCCCGCTCCCTGCAGGTCGAGATGGGCGAGGCCGTCGGCGAGGCCCTCCGCAACGACGAGGTGCTCCTGGTCGAGGCCGGTACGGGTGTCGGTAAGTCCCTCGCCTACCTGGTGCCCCTCGCGCTCCACGCGCTCGCCACGGGCGAGCGCGTCGTCGTCTCAACCGCGACCAAGACGCTGCAGGACCAGCTCATGACCAAGGACGTCCCCCTGCTTCTCAGCGCCACCGGCCTCGATGTCCGGGCCATGGTGATGAAGGGGCGCCGCAACTACCTCTGCGTCGGCAAGCTCCTCGCGCGCTACCAGGAGGGCCAGGGTCACCTGATCGCCGAGGACCACGCCGCCCTGCTCCCGCTGCTCTCCTGGGCCGCCCGCAGCGCGACGCTGGACTTCTCCGAGCTGCGACTCGACCCCGCCGGCGAGCAGTGGGGGCGGCTCCAGCCTCTCGCAGCCGATCCCGAGAGCTGCCTCGGCTCCGCCTGCCCCCAGCGCCGCGGCTGCGCCCTGGTCCGGCTGCGCGAGCGCGCGGCTGCCTCCGACCTCATCGTGATGAACCACGCGCTGTTCTTCTCGGGCGGCCAGTCCAGCGCTCTGCCGGACGCGACCCGCTACGTGTTCGACGAGGCCCACACGCTCGAGGACATCGCGACCGACCACGCGACCCTCGCCGTCTCGGCTGAGGAACTCGAGAAGGCCCTGGCCCCGCTCCATCGCCCGGGCGAGGCGGCCAGCCTGCTCGAGGTGCTCGACCTGATCGTCGAGTCCTGCGACCCGCCGCCCGACGAGATCGTGGAGGTGCGCGACGAGGCGGACCGGCTCGTGAGCGACCTGCTCGACGCCCTCCCCCGCTTCCAGAGCGCTTCCGAGAGCTTCTACCGCCGACTCGAGCGAGGGAGGCAGGGGCCGCGCATCCGGCTCGAGGAGGAGGACTTCGCGCGCAGCGAGGGCCGCGCCGCGCGGACCGAGGCCGGCGAGATCGCGGCGATGCTCGAGACGCTGGCCGACTACCTCGGCAGCCTCGCCGGCGAGGTCCCCACCCTCTCCCCGACCGAGGTCCCTGCCGAGGTCCAACAGGGGCTCGCCCGCGAGCTGGCGACGACCGCCGACACCCTTACCGACGCGGCGGAGCACTGCCAGAGCGTCGTTTCGCTCGAGGTCGCCGACTCCGTCCACTACATCGAGCGCGACGGGCGGAGCGTCCGCTTCTGCGCCGCGCCGATCGACGCCGGCGCCGTAGTCGCGCGCCGCGTGCTGGAGCCCAACCGCACCGTGGTGCTCACCTCGGCCACGCTGGCCGTCGGCGGCGAGATGGGCTACTCCGTACGCCGCCTGGGCGGCGACCGCGTGCCCGAGCGCCTCGTGACGCGGGTCTTCCCGAGCGAGTTCGACTACGGCCGCCAGGCGCTCGCGCTGATCCCGAGCGACATCCCCGACCCGGCCGAGGAGGGCTGGATCGAGGCCGTCTCGGCCGCGATCCTGCGCCTCGTCGTCGCCAGCCGCGGGCGAGCGCTGGTGCTGTTCACCTCGCGCGCCCACCTTGACACCTCGTACGCCCTGTGCGCGCCCCACCTGCGCGAGCACGGGATCCCGGCCTACTGCCAGAGCCGGACCGGCTCGACGGCCGAGCTGCACCGGACCTTCCGCGAGGAGGTCGACTCGGTGCTCTTCGCCACCCGCTCGTTCTTCGAGGGTGTCGATGTGCCCGGCGAGGCGCTCGAGTCGGTGATCCTGACACGCGTGCCGTTCGCCGTGCCCTCGGAGCCGATCGTCGAGGCCCGCTGGCGACGCACCGAGGAGCGCGGGGGCAACCCCATGCTCGACTACTACCTCCCCAAGGCCGTCATCACGTTCCGCCAGGCGATGGGTCGCCTGATCCGCAGCCGGAGGGACCGCGGCTGCATGATCCTGCTCGACTCGCGCGTGCTGCGGAAGTCCTACGGCCGTTGGTTTCTCGAGGCTCTCCCCGGCTGCCCGATCGTGCGCAAGCCGCTTGAGACGGTCGAGGAGAAGGTCCGCGCCTGGTTCACCGCACCCAGACAGGAGACGTAGCACATGCTCGAAGCCACCGAGGGGCTCTGCTTCGCCTGCGGCCCCAACAACCCCATCGGCCTCAAGCTCACGTTCCGCGAGGAGGACGACTCCTACGTCACGGAGTTCCGGCCCGAAGCGGCCCACCAGGGCTACGACGGGATCGTCCACGGCGGGCTGATCGCGACCGTGCTGGACGAGGTGATGGCCCGTTGGCTGTGGGCGCAGGGCCTCCAGTTCGCCACGGCCGAACTGACGATCCGGTACCTCGCGCCGCTACGCGTCGGCGCGTGCGGCATCGCGCGGGCCACGGCCGAGAGGCAGGGCCCCCGACTGATCGAGATGTCCGCGGTGCTCACCGATGGCGACGGAGTCATCCTCGCACGCGCCAAGGGCCGTTTCCTGCCGGTGAAGTAGCGCCCGTGGCTCACGGAGCCCCGCCGTGCAGGAGCGCCACGGCTCGGCGGGCCTCGGGTGTCGCCATCACCGCGCGCCACACGGCGCTCTCGCCGCCGCCCCGGACCGCGCGGTAGTTGGCGATCCCGAGCAGCATCGGGCCGGCGTCGATCGAGAAGCCGGCCCGCCCGACGTAGTCTCCCTGGGGCGCGAAGCAGTCGGCGAAGCCGCAGTCGGCGCCGCGCCACAGGTCGTACCGCTCGCGGTACGCGCGGAGCGCCCGGAGCGCCTCCTCCGGCGCGAAGCAGAGAGCCCCCCCTGCGGCGTACGGGGCAACCACCGAGGTGTCATCGACCCATCGCGTGTTGCCGTCGGGTCCCGGCACTCCGATCCAGTGCGGGGCGTCGCGCTGCACGAGTCTCCCGTCGCGGAACTCGAGCACCGGCGGCGCGCCATAGGCGTGGTAGACAAGGCAGCCGTCCGCGACCCCCGCACAGGCGCTGAGGCCCCAGGCGTCCTCGCCGAACACCTCGGGGTGGGCATGGCAGTAGGCGGCGTCCGACCGCACGGCCGATGCCGTGTTCGCCCACCAGTTGACGGGCAACGTGGGGTGGGCGTCGAGCCGATCCAGCGCGCGCGGGGGCAGGAAGCAGGAGGCGAAGAGGTAGGTGAACAGCGCGCCCGGGTAGGTGGCCACGAACGATTCCCCCGCCGGAGAGGTGACGGGCACGCGCAGCCACCGCCACAGCACGTCGCGCGGGACTGCGGCCCCCCCCCTCGCTCCGGCCGCGAGGAGTGTCACGAGCAGCGTCTCGTCGGTGTACACGTCCCACGTCGCGTCCAGGAACCGGCCGCCGTCCTCGGGACGCCACCCGTGGCGGATCAGCCCGTTGTCCGCGAGCATCCATCGCCAGTCGGGCGCCTCCACGAGCCGTGCCGCGAGCGCCCGGATGTCGGCCTCCTCGGGCCGGTCGTAGTACCCGGCACAGCACAGCGCGCCCCACAGGAGCAGCGCCGTGTCGACGGTCGAGAGCTCGCAGCCCCCGAGCCTGCGGCCGTCGCGGCCAACGAAGTGGTAGAAGAAGCCGCGGTAGCTCGTCACGCCCTCGCTCTGGGGTCCGCTCGGGGCATCGACGAGGAATCGCAGCAGCCGTCGGGTGCGTTCGGCCGCCTCCGAGCGCGCTACCCAGCCCCGCTCCGCCCCCTCACACCACGCCGCGAGCCCGAACCCGGTCCCCGCGGCTGAGTAGGCGTCCGGGTTGGTCGAGCAGTCGGCGACGAGACCCAGCTCGGGGTGGGCGTAGTCCCACAGGAACCGGAACGCCCCCTCGGCCGCCTCGTCGAGGATCCGGTCATCGCTGAGCGACGCCTCGGCCGCACCGTCACTCACGAGGGCGAAGTCGTCCAGCTCCAGTGCGGCGCCGCGTGGGTTCGTCTTCGCCTCGAGCAGCAGCACCAGCTCCTTCATCCGGTGCGCGTCCGGGCCCGGCCCCTCGGTCCGCCAGAACGAGCGGTCGGCCAGGTCGGCCGGCAGGATCACCTCCGACCACTCCTCCGCCGGCGCGATGGCGAACGTGTGGTACACGGTCCGCTCCCACGTGCGGGCGCCGTCCTTCAGCTCGGCCCGCACCGTGACCGCTTCGGCCTCCCCGGCTGCCTCCTCGGGCGCGAGCACGCGGCCGCGCACGGCGAACCGGATGCCGCGCCAGCGCGCGAGGTCCAGCGTGACGTGGGCCGACTGCTGCGGCCCGCGCAGCGTCATCCAGAGGCCGCCGTAGCCCTCGGGAGCACGGGGGAAGCGCGCCTCCACCCGCAGCGTGCCGGCCTCCGTGCGCGTGAGCGTCGTCTGCTCCCCGTTGATCGGGCCGAAATCACCGCTGAGGTCAGTCCGGCCCGGATGCCAGGGGTCGGCGAATCGCGTGATCCACTCGGCTCGCACGGCCTCCGACTGCCCGACGAACGCGCCCAGAACACACAGAGCCATCGCGGCGCACCTCACGTCCCTGCCTCCTTCGAGCGCGAATCCGCACGCGATGCGCTTTCCCGCCGACGGCTGCGCCCGCCTCCTGTATGATATCGCTCTGTCGGCACTCCCCTGCCGACGCCGCGGCGAGGCCCCGCACCGACCGGCCCCGGCGCCCCACACGAACAGAGGATCGCATATGCTCACCCGGCTGTACCGACGCGCGCAGAAGGCCCACCCCGAGTTCCCGGTCTTCCTGCTCGCGATGCTCCTCGTTGCCTACACCGACAGCGCCTTCGGCAACACGTTCAACAACTTCCTGAGCAGCCAGTTCCACATCGGCGAGACGACGCGAGGGGCCCTCGAGATCTGGCGCGAGCTGCCGGGTCTGCTCGTCGTGCTCCTGATGGGCCTGCTCGCGGCGGTCACCGAGACGCGGGTCGCCGCGATCGCCGCCCTGGCCGGCGCGCTCGGCTTCGTCGGGCTCATCGGCGTCGGGCACATGTGGACCGCGATGGTGGTCGCAACCGTGATCCGCTCGACGGGCGAGCACCTGATGATGCCCGTGCGCAGCTCGATCGGGATCTGGCTCGGCGGCGAGCACGAGCGCGGCAAGCGGCTCGGGCAGATCAGCGCCGCCGGCGTCGTGGGCAGCATCCTCGGCGCCGTCACGGTCTGGGGTGTCTTCCACTTCACCGGGGGCCGTACCGCCCCGTCGCCCACGCAGCCGGTCGGCGCGACCATTGACCTCGCGAAATGGCAGTTCGACATCGTCTTCTGGCTGGGCGCCGTCGGCGCGATCGCGGCGGCGCTCCTGCTGCTGCGAATGCGCGACGTGGGCAGTCGCGCCGAGCGTCCGCGGCTCGTGTTCAAGGGCAAGTACTGGCTCTACTACGTGATGCACATCCTCTTCGGGGCCCGGAAGCAGGTCTTCATCACCTTCGGCTACTGGGTGCTCGTGAAGGTCTATC
>CAZRDB010000157.1:6144-11881 GCA_964598695.1 uncultured Armatimonadia bacterium | reverse complement strand
CTCGCGAGCACCGTGCTGGTCTGCACGGTGGGGGTGGCCACCCTGGCGGCATCGGGCCTTCGGTCGCTCGACCTCCGGCGGCTGCTCCTCGCGATGGGCGCGGTGCTTGCCCTCTCGGTGGCGACGGTGGGGTACATGCGCGACCGCCTGATGGAGTTCATCCGCGGCGAGTTGGGCGAGCCGAACATGCAGATCGAGCGATGCCTGATCGCGCTGGGCGCGGGGGGGGTGGACGGCCGGGGCCTCGGGGAGGGGATCAGCAAGTACGGCTACCTGCCCGAGGCGCACACGGACACGATTCTCGCGGCGATCGGGGAGGAGCTGGGCTTCCTGCTGACCTTCGCGATCGTGGCCCTCTACGCCGTTGTTGTGCTGCGGGGGTACCGCGTGGCGGTCCGTGCGCGGTCGCCGTACGCCCGCAGCCTGGCGTTCGGACTCACGACCTTGATCGGAGTCCAGGCGCTGATCAACATGGCAGTGGTCACGGGGTTGGCGCCCACCACCGGGGTGCCGTTGCCCTTCGTTAGCGCGGGGGGCTCCTCGGTGATGGTGCTCCTGGGCGCGATTGGTTTGATCCTGGCCGCCTCGCGGGATTGCGAGGAAGGGCCGATTGAGGTGGGCGAGTTCGATGCGGATCGTCCTGTCGAGCGGAGGGACCGGCGGGCACATCTACCCCGTGCTGGCGGTCGCCGACTCGCTCCGGCGCCTCGCGGCAGATCCTGAATCCGGGCTGTCCGAGCCGCTCGAGATCCATCTGGTTGGGACACGGACCGGCCTGGAGACGCATCTGTTCGCGGCGTCCGGGCTGCCCTGCCACTACCTGGTTGCCCGGCCGCTCCCGGCACGCAAGGGGCTGCGGTGGCTGGCCGCCGCGTTGCGCATCGGTTGGGCGCTGGCGCAGGCCCTGCTGCTGCTGCGCCGGCTGCGTCCCCGCGTGGTCGTGGGGATGGGCGGCTACGCGAGCGTCTGCGTACTGCGGGCGGCCCAGTGGTTGGGGATCCCGACCCACGTGCATGAGAACGACTCGCACCCCGGGAAGGCGAACCAGGTGCTGGCGCGTCGCGCGGTCTCCCTCTCGACCGGATTCGCCGGCGTGGCCGACCGGATGGGCCGGCCGGACGGCAGCGCCACCGGCAACCCGCTCCGGCCGGAGTTCGCGGCGCCGGACGGCGCCCGCGGGCGCGCGCGGCTGGGGCTCGCGGCAGAGACGCCGCTCGTGGTGGTCACCGGCGGGAGCCGCGGTGCGGTTGCGCTCAACCAGGCGGCCGTGCGCGCGGTCGAACGGGTCGCGGGAGCGGGGGGCGAGATGGTCCTCGTGACGGGTCGGGGCAACCTGGCCGATGCGGCCCGGCAGGCCGAGGCGCTCCCCGATGCGGTGCGACCGAGGCTGCATCTCGTCGAGTACGTGGAGGAGGGGATGGCCGACCTGCTGGCCGCCGCCGACGTGGTGGTCTCGCGCTCGGGCGCGATGACGGTCTACGAGCTGGCCGCGTGCGGGGCGCCGGCGTTCCTGGTGCCCTACCCGTACGCGACGCAGGAGCATCAGCGAACCAACGCGGAGATCTACGCGGCGAGCGGGGCCGGGGTGGTGGTCGACCAGTCGGAGGCCGTGCGCGAGGGGGCGCTGGCCGAGATGGTCGGCGCGCTGCTGGACGACGGCCCGCGGCGGGCGTCGATGCGGGAGGCCGCGCGTCGTTTCGCGCGCGCCGATGCCAGCGAGCGCGTTGCGCGGCTCGTGCTGGCAACGGCGGAGGGAAAGGGTCGACAGCGCCATGGCTGAGAGCACGGAAGCAACGAGGGCAGCCGCGTGGCGCTCGGTGCACATCATCGGCGTGGGCGGGATCGGGATGAGCGCCATCGCGCGGATCCTCGTAGGGGACGGAGTCTGTGTGACGGGAAGCGATGTCGGCGAGACCGCGCTGATCGCCGCGCTCCGTGAGGAGGGCGTGCAGGTGGCGATCCCCCATGCCGCAGCCAACCTCCCCGAGGACGTCGATGTGGTCACCTACTCGACGGCCGTCGTCACGGGCGACCGCAGGAACCCGGAGCTGGAGAAGGCCCGCGCACTGGGGATCCCCGTGCTGCACCGCTCGGAGGTGCTGGCCGAGATCGTCGCGCGGCGCACCACGCTGGCGGTCACGGGGACGCACGGCAAGACGACCACCTCGGCGCTGCTGGCCTGGATCATGGTCTCGGCCGGCCGCGATCCGCTCGTGCTGCTCGGAGGGGAGTCTCCGGACATCGGCGGCAACGCCCGGCCCGGGCGGGGCGCGCTGGCCGTGATCGAGGCCGATGAGTCGGATCGTTCGTTCCTCCGGATGCCGGCGGCGCACGCGATCGTGACGAACGTCGATGTCGACCACATCGACCAGTACGGCACGCCGGAGGCGATCGAGGAGGCCTTCGCCCAGTACGTCCGGGATCTGCCGGGCATCGCGGTGTTGGGCGTCGACTCGCCGCGCGTCGGCCCGCTCGTGGCGCTGGCTCGCACACCCGTCACCTTCGCGACCGATACCCCGGCCGACTACCACGCCGAGGGGATCGAGACTCGCGACGGCGGTGTGCGCTTCACCGCCTGTGGGCCGGGCGGCTTCCGGCGGGAGCTGTCGCTGCGGTTCCCGGGGATCCACAATGTGCGCAACACCCTCGCGGCCGTCGCGCTCGCGCACGAGCTGGGCGTGGCCGACGAGGCGATCGCGCGTGCGGTGGCCGGGTTCCACGGCACCGGGCGGCGGCTCGAGCGCATGGGGGCCTTCCGGGGCGCCACGGTGCTCGATGACTACGCCCACCACCCGGCCGAGGTCGTCGCCTCGATCGCCGCGGTGCGCAGCGCGACGGACGGGCGGCTGATCGCGGTCTTCCAGCCGCACCTGTACACCCGCACCCACTACCACCTCGAGGCGTTCGCCCGCGCGTTCGACCAAGCCGATGCCGTCGTACTCACCGAGATCTACGCGGCACGCGAGACCCCGGCGGCCGCACCCGTCACGGGCAGCGACCTGGCGCGGCGGCTCGAGGAGCGGCTCGGGGCGGGGCGCATGCGCTTCTGCCCGCGGCTCGACGAGATCCCGCCGGTGCTGGCGGAGTGGGCCGGCCCCGGCGACACGATTCTCCTGATGGGCGCGGGCGACATCCGCGGCCTCTCGGAGCGGCTGGCCGCCGAGGGAGGGAGGGGCACGGAGGCGTGAGGCGGATCCCCGCGGACACGGGTCGCACGGTTCGGCGGGTGACGCGCGCGCCGGGCCGCACCGCGCCGGCCGCGGCGCCTCGGCCCGCGCGCCGGCCGGGTTGCCGGACGGTGCTCGCGGCGTTGGCGCTCGGAGCGGTCGGGTACCTCGTGTACGGAAGCCCCGCGTTCGAGATCCGGCACGTCGAGTGCCTGGGCCCGGAGCCGTGCAAGAGCATCGTCGCGGAGGCGGTGCCCCTCGGGGGGAATCTCTTCGCCTTCCGAAGCAGCGCCGTGGTCTCGGTCCTGCGCGAGCAGCCGATCGTGGAGAGCGTTCAGGTGCTGCGGATCCCGCCGGGCACGCTGCGCGTTCGCGTCACGCCGCGCACGCCCTACGTGCGGGTACGGCTGGCCAACGGCGACTTCCTGGCCGACCGCAAGGGCGTGCTCTTCGCTCCGGTGGAGGAGCCCGGGGAGTTACCGCTGCTCGTCGGTGCGGAGGTCTCGGCGATCCGTGACTGGCGGATCCCGCCCGAGATCCTGCGCTGCGCGACCCTGTGGCTCGATGCGGCGCGGCGGCGCTCGCTGCCGGCGGTGGCCAAGCTCGACTACCGGGGCGATGGTCGGGCGAACCTCGCGCTCGCGGGCGGCATGTTGCTGAAGGTGGGCTCGGCCGAGGACTCGGAACGGAAGCTGCTGGCCGCCGAGGCGCTGCTGCCGGGGTTGGCGCCCGATGTGGAGTACATCGATCTCGAGCTGGCTGAGCTGCCGGTGCTGGGCCACCGGCACGCGGTCGAGGTCGAGTCGTCGGAGTCGGCGCCGCCCCCCGACGGGCCGCCCCTCGGGAAGGCCAACGGGCCATCGGCCCGAAAGAAGGAGCAACCGTCGCGGTAAGTGGAGCGCGGTAAGCACGCGAGAGGCAAGCGGATGCTGGATTCACATCTCGTGGTAGGGGTCGACGTCGGGACGACCAAGGTCTGCGCCCTGGTGGGCGAGGCCTTCGTCGCGCGGCGGAACCTGGACGTTCTCGGGATCGGGATCGCCCCCAACCATGGGATGGTGGCGGGGGCGGTCGTCGATCCGCACGCGGTCACCTCGGCGGTGCGCGAAGCGGTCCGGGCGGCGGAACAGTCGGCCGACGTGCAGATCCTGGATGTGGTCTGCGGGGTTGGCGGCGACCACATCGCCACCCAGATCGAGATCGGCGCGGTGGAGATCGGCGGTCGCGGCGCGATCACCCAGGACCACGTCGCGCGGGCGATCGAGCAGGGAGCGCAGGTGCAGCTCCCGATCGGCCGTGAGGTCGTGTACGTCTCCGCTCGCGAGTTCAGCCTGGACGGCGAGCCCGGCCTGCGCGACCCGGTGGGGCGGAGCGGCCAGCACCTGCAGGCGGACGTGCGGATCATCACCGGGGCCACCGCGGCGCGGCGCGAGATCGAGGAGTGCGTCCGGAGCGCGGGGATCAGCCCGCATCAGTGCGCGCTGCAGAGCCTGGCGACGGGTTTCGCCTGCCTCTCCGAGGAGGAGCGCGAGACCGGCGTGCTGCTGATCGACCTCGGCGGCGGCACGACCGAGCTGTCGTGCTTCCGGCGCGGAGCGCTCAGCTTCGCGGGCGTGCTGCCGATCGGCGGTTTGAGCGTGACCACCGACATCGCGACCTGCCTCGAGACTTCCTACGACGATGCGGAGCGGCTCAAGCTCGCCTACGGCCGGGCCATGCCGGAGATGGCCGATCCCGAGCGCGAGGTGGAGTTTCGCGACGCGCAGACGGGGGAGCTGGAGAGCGCGCCGCACAGCCTGCTGTGCGAGATCGTCGAGGCGCGGATGGAGGAGGTCCTCGACCTCGCCCGCGAGCGGCTGATGCGGGCGGGGGCGTTGGCGATGGCGCCATCGGGGATCGTGCTGGCCGGTGGCGGCGCGCAGCTTCCGGGTGTGGCCGAGTTGGCGCGTCACCGGTTCGGGGGGATGCTCGTCCGGACCGCACGGGCGATGGGGATCGGGATGGGCATGGAACTCGTGGCGGGGCCGGCGAGCTTCACGGCACTGGGGCTGGCGCTCCACGCCGCGGAGCTGGCGCGGGAGGAGATCTCGCGCAGGCGCTCGCTGGGGCCGATCCGCGGAGCGTGGCTCACACTGCGTGAGACACTGGGTGGCAAGATCAGGAAGGGGTAAGGGAATGGCCCTCACCGACATGAGCAAGGAATGCAAGCACCTGGTCTCGCTCGGGACCAAGGAGGTCTTCGTGGCCGGCAGCAAGCGGCCGGTGCAGGTCACCGACAAGGGCTTCCGGTGCGAGTTGAACAAGTTCGGCCCGCACCTCTGCGGCCCCAAGCGCTGCGACCCACGCAAGCGCGACTGCTTCGTGGCCCGAACCGACGAAGACGCCGAGGAGAAGCCGGCCGAGGGCGAGACCGCCGAGGCCCCGGCCGAGGAGAAGACCGAGGAGTAGCGGCGTGAGCGGGGGGCTAGCCTAGAGCTGGCCTCCCGCTTTGCATGTACGGGCATCGTTGCCGGTCATCCGGATCGCGCGTCCGGAGGTATCGGCGTGTGTGTCGGGGTGGCGGGCTGTGG
>CAZRDB010000157.1:2256-6134 GCA_964598695.1 uncultured Armatimonadia bacterium | reverse complement strand
CCCCCCGATGATGCCTGAGCAGTTATAGCAGTTCACCCACCTCGGCCGGCCGGTCCGGTTCCACCGGCCCGCGCGGTGCTTCTGGAGGCGCCTCGGCACGGGCCTCCTGCTGCTCGCCACCCATGCCGCACCCCTCGCACTGATGATCCAGGCCTGCATGGAGCACTGGCCTCAGGCGCCGTGGGTCGTGACCGGCGGGAGTGCCCTGCTCCTGGCTGTGGCATGGTTCCAGCTCCGCACGCTCGCGATCGAACGCCGGACGGCCGTCGCCATCTTCGACGAGGGGTTCGCCTGGCAGGTGGGGCGCGGCGACGTCGAGAGCGCCCGGTGGAGCGAGATCGCGGAGATCACATACCACGTCGTGCGCCACGAACTCGGCGCCCTCTGTGTGCGCAGAACCCACAGGCATCGGGTCTCGACGGTCCATGGTCAGACGGTGGTGCTCACCAACGGCGTCGCGCAGATCGACCTCCTGATGACCACGCTGACACTGCGGGCCCGGCCCCACCTGGCCGTCCGGGACAGCGAGCGGCTCAGAGCCGGCGAGCAGGTAGCGTTCGGGCCCATCTCGATCGACTTGCGAGGCCTGACGCTGGGGAAGCACCTCGTGCCATGGCAGTCGGTCTGGGCCATGGGGCTGACGGTGGATGACCGCTACGTAGTCATCCATGGCGGGAGTGTCAGGTCGCTCGTGCTCAAGGTACGGGCCGAGCGCGTGCCGAACCGGGACGTCCTCAGCCTGCTGTCCGGCGCCCTCCGCTACACGGGACCTGAGGATCTGCCTACCCCGGAGATGCTGGGCGAGATGGAGGCGGCGGCGGTTGCCGAGGTGGCGGTCGCTGCGGCGCGCGGGCGCCCGCCGGTGCCCCGCCGGAACGTGGTCGCGGGAGTGGTCTGCGTCGTGGTGATCGGTGGCGCGCTGTTCCTGGGTCTCCTGGGGGTGCCCGAGCCGCCACGACGGTTGATGGGCATGTGGGTCCTCGAAGGCCGGTACATCACGATGCGGGCGAGCTGGGTCCCCAGCTCCGCCTCAAGCGGCGACGGCACGCTGGTCGTGGAGTCCGGTCCGTGGGAGGGCGAGTCCGTAGAGGCCGACCTTCCCGCCGACACGGAGCAGGCCGTTCGGGCAGGCGCGCGCCTCGTGATCGGCGGCACCTACCATGCCCACCGGGGCGAGGTTGCCTCCGATGCTCTGCCCGCTGGGTGCATGGCGCGCTGGTCCGAGCAGGCTCGCGTGCGCGGCGGGGTCGAGCAGAGGAGATGGACCGAGTCCACGGAGACGCTTGAGGACCTGAGCGTGTCGCTCGAGGACGGTCCGGCGCTCCCAGCGGCTGGCGAGCGCCCCCTCGTGCGGCTGCGCCACCCACGCGTCACGCTCATGCCCGACTGCGTCTGGGCAGAGGCCCCGGCCGATGCCGTGCGGAATGGGCCGCGTCGTTGAGGGACGGAGCTGTCGCGGCACGGTGCCGTGCTGAGTGAGGGACGGCGATGGGCGGGCCCGACCCCAGAGAGGCGGCGAACCGGAGGGAGATCAGCCGCTACGCCGCGCCTGCGGTGGCCTCGGTCCAGACGGACTCGGCGGGGAGGCCGAGGGCGCGTAGGCCGAGGCGGAAGTCCTCGTCGAAGGCAACGCGGTAGTCCTCGGCGAGCCGGATCAGGCGCTCCGCGCCATTCTCACACACATGCAGCACCAGCGAGCACGGGCCGCGTCGGTTGGCGACCAGCGAGCGAAGGCCACGCAGGATCCTCTGGGCGTCGGGGCCGGCGATGCGCACGTGGATCTCGCCCTCGAAGCCGTTGCCGTTCGGCCCGTAGGGGCTCCCGTTGCCATTGGGCGGCGGCGGCTCATCGGGCGGGGGAGTGTCGCCGTAGGTCGCCCCGTTGCCGTTGCCGCCCGCGGGCGGCTCGGCTCCGGCGGCGGGCTCGCGCTTGTGCTCGGGGAGGGCGCGGACCTGGGAGACGAGGATCTCCTCGCCCCGGTTGGAGCCCTCGCGCCGCTGGCACTTGCCCTTGACGAGGACCTCGCCGTCGACCCGGAGGAGGCTGCCGTAGCGCTGCCACTCCTCGCCGAAGACCACGAGGCTGATCTCGCCCTCATGGTCGTGGAGGGTGACGAAGCCCATGTCCTTGCCGTTCTTGGTCTTGTAGGGCCGGACGGCCGCGACCACTCCGCCCACGACGATGACCTCGTTCTCGCGCACGCCCGAGAGCCTGCTGGCAGAGTGGGTGGCGCGGCCCTGCAGGCGCCCCGCGAGCTTCGAGAGCGGGTTGTCGGAGACGTAGAATCCGAGGAGTTCCTTCTCCTTCTCGAGCAGCTCGTCGGAGGGCAGCTCGGGGATGTCGGGCAGCTCCGGGATCCCCAGGGTGAGGCTCTCCTCGTCATCCTCGCCGAAGAGGCTCTCCTGGCCCGATTCTCGTTCCCTGAGGGTCTGCTGTCGGATGCTGAGGGCCGAGTCGAGGATCGCGAGGTGGGCAGCGCGGCTGCCGAACCGGTCGAATGCGCCGGCCCGGATGAGCGCCTCCAGCACAGCGCGGTTGACGGCGGTGGCCGGGGCGCGCTGGCACAGGTCGAACAGGCTGGAGAACGGTCCGCCCTCACGGGCCTCGAGGATCCCCTGGACGGCGGCGCGCCCGACGCCCTTGATGGCCGCGAGGCCGAAGCGGATGTGGCCTTCGGAGTCGACCGCGAAGTCGGCAAGGCTCTCGTTGATGTCCGGCGGGCGCATCTGGACGCCCAGGCGGCGGGCCTCGTCGATGTAGAGCGCCACGCGGTCCTTGGAGTCCATGAAACTGGTGAGCTGGGCCGCCATGAACTCGGCGGTGTAGTTGGTCTTCAGGTAGGCGGTGTAGTAGGCGATGATCCCGTACATCGCCGAGTGGGGCTTGTTGAAGCAGTAGGCCGCGAACTCGGCCATGTTGTCGAAGATCGCCGAGGCGTCCTCGCCGGTGATCCCGCGGTCGACGGCGCCCTGGACGAAGACCGCGCGCATCCGGTCCATGACATCGCGCTTCTTCTTGCCCATGGCCGAGCGGAGGATGTCAGCCTGGCCGAGGGTGAAGCCGCCCATGTCGCGGGCGATCTGCATGATCTGCTCTTGGTAGACCATGACGCCGAAGGTCTCCTCGAGGATCGGCTCCATCATCGGATGGAAGTAGGCGACCTTCTCCTTGCCCTGCTTGCGCCGGACGAACCGGTCGAGTTCGCCGGTCTGGATGGGGCCCGGCCGGTAGAGCGCGACGAGAGGCAGCATGTCGACGATGCGACTGGGCTGGAGATCCATAACCAGCTTGCGCATGCCGGAGGACTCGAGCTGGAAGACGGCCGAGGTCTCGCCCCGCGAGAGCAGCGCGTACGTGGGGGCGTCGTCCTGGGGGATCTCGGTCAACGCGAGCGTGCGACCGTGGCGGCGCTCGATCGCCTGGAGGGCGTTGGCGAGCACGGTCAGGGTCTTGAGGCCGAGGAGGTCGAACTTCTCGATCCCAACTCGCTTGAGGGCGTCCATCTCGAACTGGGTGGTCGCCCCCTCCTCCTCGGAGACCCGGAACAGCGGGGTCCACTCGACGAGCGGGTCGCGGCCGATGACGACCGCGGCGGCATGGGTCGAAGCGTGCCGGACGAGACCCTCGAGCTGCCTCGCGTAGTCGAGCAGCTCGCCGATGGTCGGATCGCGATGCCCCACATAAACACCGGATCCGCGGCAATAAAAATACAAACCGGTCCCCCCCTTAAAAATTTTGCTTTGCAAACAAAATGGGGGGGGGGTAAGCCCCCTTATCCCTGACGGGTACCTTGTATTAAAAAACGAGCGGGTTCAAAATGTACAGAAGAAGAGTATCCCCGCCATCGGCGAGGACGTCAAGGTGATGGCGATGAGGTC
>CAZRDB010000157.1:0-2246 GCA_964598695.1 uncultured Armatimonadia bacterium | reverse complement strand
AGCTCGGGAGCGGCGGCGATCGACTTCTCGATCGTGGCCTCGCGGATCAGCTTGGCGATGCGATCGACATCGGGGAGGGGGATCCCGAGCGCGCGGCCGGCGTCGCGGACGGAGTTCTTGGCCTGCAGGGTCCCGAAGGTGCAGACCTGGGCGACGCGATCCTCGCCGTAGCGGCGGGTGACGTACTCGATGACCTCCTGACGGCGGTCGTCGGGGAGGTCGAGGTCGATGTCGGGCGGGTCGTCGCGCTCGGGGTTGAGGAACCGTTCGAAGAACAGGCCGAGCTCGAGCGGGTTGAGGTCGTGGATCCGGAGGACGTAGGCGACCAGGCTCCCGCCGGCCGATCCCCGGAAGCCGATGAGGATCCCGCTCTCGCGCGAGAACCGTACGATGTCGTAGACGACGAGGAAGTAGCCCGCGTAGTTCTTCTGGATGATGATGTCCAGCTCGTACTCGAGCCGCTCCCGCACGACCGGGTCGTTCGGGTCGTACCGGCCGGGCAGCATCTGCTCGCAGAGGTGGCGGAGGTACTCCGGCTCATCGCGGAAGCCCTCGGGGACCTGGAAGCGGGGCATCTGGATGTTGCCGAGGGGGATCTCGACGTTGCAGCGCTCCGCGACCTCCAGGGTCCGCGTGAGCCACTCGGGCTGGCCGATGCAGGCGAGCATCTCCTCCTGGCTCTTGAACCAGAAGCCCTCGCCGTCGAACTCGAGGCGGCTCTTGTCGGCCAGTGTCTTGCCGGTCTGGATGCACAGCAGCAGCGCGTGCATGCGCGCGTCGGCGGCGTTGGTGTAGTGGCTGTCGTTGGTGGCGACGATGGGCAGGCCGAACTCGCGGGCCAGCTCGACTTTCGGCTGGGCGACGCGCTTCTCGTCGTCGATCCCGTGCGCCATCATCTCCATGTAGAGGTGGTCGCGGCCGAAGACATCGACGAGGCCCTGGAGGGCCTTCTTGCCGGCCTCCTTGCCGCCGGTGAGGATCGCCTGGTCGACGGGGCCCGCCAGACACGCGGTGGTTGCGACGAGTCCCTCGCGGTACTGCGCGAGCAGCTCGAGGTCGACACGGGGCTTGTAGTAGAAGCCCTCGGTGTAGCCGAGGCTGACGAGCTTGAGCAGGTTGCGGTAGCCCGCGAGGTCCTCGGCGAGGAGCACGAGGTGGTAGCGGGTCTTGTCGCGTTGTGGGTCGCGGCGCTTGCGGGATTCCTCGGCGAGGTACAGCTCGCAACCCATGATCGGCTTGACGCCGCCGGCCCGGCAGGCCTCGTAGAAGGGGATCGCGCCGAACATGCTGCCGTGGTCGGTCATGGCCAGCGCGGTCATGCCGAAGTCGTTGCAGCGGCGAACCAAGTCGGGGACCCGAGAGGCGCCGTCGAGCATGCTGAACTCTGTGTGCGTGTGCAGATGCACGAAGTCCATGTGCGAATCCCTAAGCGCCCCGGCGGAGACCGAGGCGCTCTCTGGAGGTTCTCCGTAGGGGGGAGCTACTCTTCCCGGAACGTCTTGAGGATCGTGCGGAGGGCGTCGTCCGCGCCCTCCAGTTCGGCGAGCGCCGCCTTGCGGGCGTCGCGATCGATCGCGGAGAGGACGGCCCGCAGGCTCTCGCAGAGCCGGTCCATCTCCAGTTCCGCGTCGGAGGTATCGACCATCTGCACCATCTGGCGCAGCAGCTCGCGCGCGCGCTCGGGCTGCTCCTCCTCGATCGCCTTCACGGCTTGGGCGCCGCGACGGCGGAACTGCTCGACGGTGCCCTTGAGCGGCACCTGGTTGGCGATGCTGACGGCGGCGCGGATGCTCTCGGTCGCCCGCGAGGGGCGGCCGCCCTGCGACTCCACCACGGCACGGTCGAGGCACTCGCGGGCGAGGACGGTCGGGAGGCCCGCGCCAACGAATGTGGTCGCGCGCTGCGCCTGGCGGACGTACTGCCGCGCGACGGCGTCCTCCTCATCCTCGAGGCTGCGCTTGGCCTGCTCCACATGGCCCAGGACGACGCGACCGTCGACCGAGGCCTGCTCGAGCAGCGCCGCAACGACGGTCTTGAGCCCCATCGCCGGGATCTCCGAGATGACCTCGTCGATGGGGAGCGGAACGACGTCCTCTTCCTCCTCCGCCTCCGCGGTCTTCCTCTCCGCCGGCTTCGTCGGTTTGGACGCCTCGGCCGCGGCGGTCTTACCGTCGGGCGTAGCGGGCTCGGCGGCAGACAACCCCACGCGCGCCCGCGCGTAAGGGGGGCGCAAGGCGCCGCACCCG
>CAZRDB010000156.1:0-12023 GCA_964598695.1 uncultured Armatimonadia bacterium | reverse complement strand
CGAGCGGAAGGTGATCCGTGTGCTCCTGGCGCGCGGCGCCGACCCCACGCTCGCCGACGACGACGGCCTCACCGCCGCCGAGGTGGCCCGAACCGTCGGCCGGCCCGACCTGTACCGAACGCTCTGCGGCGCCAGCGCCCGCTGGGAGCGAGCCCGGGAGGACGGATCCCGCACGCCGGCCGGCCCGGAACTGCCCGACGAGAGCGGCGAGTTCCCGCGCAAGAGCGAAGAGCGACAACCTGCGGAGGGTCGCCCGTCCGCACCACCCCAGGCGGTTGCCGTCGGGGCCAAGACCCGCGGGGGCCCGACGACGACCGCTCAGGTAGACCAGACGAACGAGCGCTCGACAGGCCGTTGCTCGCCGCTGGCACCTGCAGGGACTTCCGGGAAGTGCCTTAGGAGGCGGGCTCCGCCGCCAGGGCTGCGATCTCCTCGTCGGTGAGCGCTGTCGAGAGAAACAGGACGTCATCGACCGCGCCGCGCAGGAACTCGTTGGCCCCCGTGTAGCGCGGGTTGCCGCCGATCCCTACCTCGGTCGCGCCGCTCGCGAGCGTCCAGGGCGCCACACAGCGCGAGACCAGCGCGCCGCCCGCGTACAGCCGCAGCTCCGCGCCCTGCTTCACGAGCGCAGCGTGGACCCACTCGCCCGCCCGAAGTGTGTGGCCGCCCGTGCTGAAGCCGTTGCCGGCCTCGATCCGACCGAACAGGCTTTCGCCCTCGATGCACAGACGGAGCGGGTCGTCCATCACCCGGCACCAGCAGGAGGCGATCTGGCGAACGCTCGCGTACGGGAGCCCCTCCGGCCGCACCCAGGCCGCGAGCGTATAGTCCTCCTCGGGCATGGCTGGCAGCCCGTACACCAGCATCGACGAGGCGCCGTTCAGGGCAAGGGCGCCGCCGGGGCGCCCCGCACGATCCTCGCATGGCGTGACGTCTCGCGCGCTCACGAGCCGTCCCACCGTCGGCTCGCTCCCCCCATCGAGCGCCGCCCGGAGGAGAACCCCGTCGGCCGGCATCGCGGGCGGCATCGCCCCGGCCGGCAGGCTCGGGTCGACGCGGAACGTCGCCGGCGCCTCGTCCTGCTCGGTCACGCCATGCACGTTGCGTGCGCGCACCCGCCAGTAGTAGGCGCCCTCGGGGAGCCCTTCCGCCAGCACGAGCCGCGGCCGTGTGAGGCCCACCTCTTGGTGAACCACGCGCTCGAAGGCGGCATCGGCCGCCACCTCGAGTTCGTAGGTGCGCGCGAGCCGCGCATCGTCTGCCCCGGTCCACTCGAAGCGCAGCGGACCCGGCCCCACCGCGGCGTCGCGCGTCGGATGCACCGGCGCGAGCCACGCGGGCAGCGCGTTCGTGACGGGGAGCCACGCCCGATAGGCGGTCCCGAGCGCGCCGGCCGTGGCGTAGTCGCAGAGCCGCATGGTGCGGCCGTCTCCGCCGCGCGCCTCGTACTCCACGAGGGTCGGGAAGCGGCCCGCCTCTCCCTCGACCGGCTGAAGCGCGATTCGGCCGACATCGAGGCTGGGAAGTGCGCCCGGGTCGAGAGGCGAGAATGCGTCGTCGGGATTGCACCGCTGGTCGTACGCGAGCAGGATCGGCCCCACGTAGACCGCCGCGAGCCCGCTGCGAGCCAGCTCCCCGGCCCAGTAGCGCGGCGTGAGATCGAACCGAAGGGTGATCGTGTCCCCATCACGCCACTCGCGCTCGAGCCGCAGGGAGGTCCCGGCCGCGGCTTCGATCTCCTGCTTCTCCTCGTTCACCCGCGCCTCGGTGTGCGCCGACCAGCCGGGGATCCTCAACCAGAGCGGGAACGCGCTCGGGCCGCGGAGCCCCAGGCGAATGCGCACCGTGCCCTCCGCCGGGTAGGCCGTCTCCTGCGTGAGCAGCACGTCGGCGCCATCCGGGAGCCGCACACGGCACTCCATGGGGCCGTAGTAGCTGACGGCGAGGCCGCCCTCGCGGCACATGACCGCCCACTCGCTCAGCAGCCCCAGCCCCCGCGGGCCATGGACCGAGCAGCAGTTCAGCTCCGGCGTGCCTTGGCGCGCCTGGAAGACGATGCTGTGGGCCGATGCGAGTCGCACGCCGTCCATTGGCGTGTCGTAGGTCCACCAGCGCCCGCTCGGGTGCTGCGCGCCGAGGATCGCGTTCCACGTCGTCAGTTCCAGCTCGTCGGCCGCGAGCGGCGAGCCGGTTGCGCGGAGGACGTCGAGCGTGAGCGCGGCCCAGGCGATCGTGCAGCAGGTCTCGATCGCGCCGGGCGTGTAGGGGTTCCCGATGCTCTGCTCCGAGGTCGAGTAGGCCCCGCTCGGATGCCGGTCATGCACGCGGATGCTGCTCCAGTGCTCGAGCAGCGCCTCGCGGTAGCGAGGATCGCCCGTGATCCGGTACAGCTCGAGCAGGCCCTGCAGGTCGGCGAGGCTCTCCCAGCGCGGTCGGGGCGTGCGGTGGAAGTCGACGCGCGCCACGCCGGTGCGGAAGTAGTCGCCCGCGCCCTCCCAGTCCTGCTCGATCTCGCGCATCATCCGCAGGTAGCGCGCCTCCCCCGTATGGCGGTGGAGCGCGCCCAGACCGTGGATCATCGCCATGTTCATCTCGTGCGAACCGGCGTCGATGACCCGCTTGCCCGTGCCGAGGAACGTGGCGCAGACGCAGTCGCCGATCCGCCGGGCGCCCGCGAGCGCCGCTTCGTCGCCCGTGTCCTCGTACCAGGCGAGCAAGCCCAGGACGATGTAGTAGTGGCCCCAAAGGTCCCAGTGACCCAGCAGCCGCTCCTCGCGCGGAAACGGACCCAGGTAGCCATCCTCGTCCTGGCGGCTCAGGAGATCCGCGACGAAGCTCGCCGCCCGCGCCCCAAGCCGCGGGTCGCCGGTCATCCGGGTCGCCTGTACGAGCGAGACGAGGTACTTGCCGGCGAACTCCCCGGCCCAGGGCACGAAATCGGGGTTCGTTTGGCGGACGCGCAGCCGAAAAAACTCTACAAACCCCGGGTTGGCGTCCGGCGCCACGAGCAGCCAGTTGTCGATGTTCGCCTCGATCCGATCGCCCATCGGACCCCCGAAGCGGAACGCGGCGCCGACGGCGCGGTCCTGGGTGAGCATGGCGGAGGCTCCCTCCGGAGCGGCGAGCGCGGGGTGAAGGAGGAGGACCACCGAGAGTGCGGGCAGCCAGCGGCAGAGACGTCCAGCGACACGCATCCCGGGTGCCTCCCTCGCACAGCCGGATCGGAGTGAGCCGCGCGGCCCACTCCGACCCGGCGTCTCGTCGCGGCTACTTGAGGAACAGCTCGACGACCGGCACGGCGACCTCCGGCTTGCGGATCGGCAGCCGGAGCGTGAGGGTCTTGCGATCGCCCTCCTCCTCCGACCAGCGCACCTCGGAGGCGTCGTTCAGCAGTTGCGCGTAGGCGACGCGCCCGGCGAAGCCGTCGAGGTGGAGCGTCTCGAACGGCCAGGCCAGCACGTGAACGTAGGCGCGGTTGGTCGCTGCGTTGTAGGTGAGACGGCAGTCCTGCGGCGTCGGAAGGCCCTTGGGCGCGGGGCCGCAGCCGTAGATCGAACGGTCGTGGCGGCGCATCCACTCCCCGAGGCCGGCGAGCCGGTCGAGCGCGCGCTGATCGAACTCGCCGCGGCCCGTGGGACCAACGTTCAGGAGCACGTTGCCGTCCTTGCTCACGGTGTCGATCAGCATCCGCACGAGCAGATCCACGCTCTTCCATGAGGCCTCGTCGCGGTGGTAGCCCCACGAGCCACTGAAGGTCTGGCAGGCCTCCCAGACAACCGGCTTGCCGTTGACGGTGACGCCCTCACGCGGCTGGACCTGCTCCGGCGTCTTGATGTCCCAGCCGCCTTCGACCTCGCTCAGATCGAGGCGATCGTTGACGATGATGCCCGGCGCCAGTTCGCGCGTCAGCCCGATCAGCGCCTCGCTGTTCCAGGCGTCGCGCCCCTTCTCGCCGTAGCTGAAGTCGTACCAGATGATGTCGACCTTGCCGTAGCCGGTCAGCAGCTCGCGGACCTGGCCGTGGAGGTACTCCGCATACTTGCCCTGGTCGCGGCCCTCGTTGAGCTTCGCGCGGTCGGGGTGGTTGCGCATCGAGTGGAGGCCGTCGATCACGAAGTGCGGATGGTGCCAGTCGATCAGCGAGTGGTAGAAGCCGACGCGCATCCCCTCCGCCCGGAAGGCCTCGACCATCGGCGCGATCAGGTCCTTGCCGCAGGGCGTGCACGGCGCCTTGTAGTCGGTGAGCTTGCTGTCCCACAGACAGAAGCCCTCATGGTGCTTCGTCGTGATCACGAAGTAGCGCATGCCGGCCCCGGCCGCGGCCTTCGCCCAGATGCGCGGGTCGTACAGGTCGGGGTCGAAGTGCCGGAAGTAGCGGTCGTAGACCTCGTCCGGGATCTGCTCGTTGTGCTTGACCCACTCGTGGCGGGCCGGCAACGCGTACAGCCCCCAGTGGATGAACAGCCCGAAACGGTCGTGCACGAACCAAGCGGTATCGGCGGGTGCCATGGGGTCCTCCTCGGGATCGCGTATCGAGCGCGGCCGCGCCGCGCACGGCGTCTTGGCTTCCGTGGCCGGCGGCGGAAACCCTCCGCCGATCGCGCCGGTCTCCTCGGCGAGGTCGCGGCAGCGGGGATGCCGAACCGAGCACGACGGAAGGGGCCTGATGCACCCATGTCGGCACTGGCGGTCTCCGTCCTCGCGAGCCTCGCCCTGCTGCCCGGCGCGGAGGACCGGCAGACGCTGTTCGCGTCGGGCGAGGGCGGCTACCACACCTATCGCATCCCCGCCCTGCTCGCGCTACCCTCCGGCGCCGTGCTGGCGCTCTGCGAGGGCCGGCGGCACGGCCGCGGCGACAGCGGCGACATCGACATCGTCCTGCGACGGAGCCTCGACGGCGGCGCCACGTGGTCAGAGCCCACGACGATCGCCGACCGGGGCGACAACACGATCGGCAACCCCTGCCCGGTGTACGACCGAGAGACCGGCCGGATCGTGCTGCTCCTCACCGGGAACCTGGGCCGGGAGGCCGAGGCGGCGATCATCGCGGGCGCCTCGGAGGGCACGCGGGAGGTCTGGGAGATGCACAGCGACGACGAGGGCGCCTCCTGGTCGCCACTGCGGCGGATCACCGCCGAGACGAAGCGGCCCGAGTGGACCTGGTACGCCACGGGACCGGGCGCGGGCATCCAGCTCCGGGACGGCCGTCTGGTGGTCCCCTGCGACCACGCCGTGCGCGGCAGTCGCGCGTTCGGCTCCCACGTGATCGTGAGCGATGACCACGGCGCCACTTGGAGCATCGGCGGCGCCCTCGGGCCGGAGGTCAACGAGTGTGAGGCCGTCGAGCGGGCCGATGGGACCCTGCTGCTCAACATGCGCTCCTACCGGGGCGTCCATCGTCGCGCGGTCGCGTCAAGCAGCGACGGGGGCGAGACCTGGTCGCCGCTCCGGGACGAGGAAGCCCTCATCGAGCCGGTCTGCCAAGCCAGCATCCGGGGGATCGGCCCACCGGACCTGCGCACGTTGGCCTTCTCGAACCCCGCTTCGACCGAGCGGGAGCGCCTCACTCTCCGGCTGAGCGAGGACGACGGGGCGAGCTGGCCGTTCGCCCTCCTGCTGCACGAGGGCCCGGCCGCGTACTCCTGCCTCGCCGACCTCGGCGAGGGCCGGGTGGGCTGCCTCTACGAGGCCGGCGAGGCGCATCCCTACGAACGGATCGTGCTGGCCCGCGTGCCCCTCAACACGGTCCGCACCGGCACGCCCTAAGCCTCGACCGGAACCGCCTCCGCGCTTCCCAGCTCCGCGGCCAGTTGGCGTGCCCACGAGCGGACTCGGTGGTAGATCAGCTCCGGCTGGTTCACTTCATCGAGTGGCAAGCCCACGTAGTACCCGTCGCGCAAGGCCCCCGAGCGGTAGCAGCGCATGTCGATCTCGGGGCAGGCGCCGATCACCTCGGCCCCCGACGCGACGACCCAGTCATGCAGGGCGCCCATCGCGTCGACGTAGTGCGTGGGGTAGTGCCGCGCGTCGCCCAGGCCGAAGAGCGCCACGCGCCGGCCAGCCAGCTCGCGCTCGCCCAAGCCCTCGACGAACTCCTCCCACTCCCTGGGGAGCTTCTCGGCCTCCCACGTGGGGGCGCCGAGGATCACGAGATCGTACCCGGCGACGTCGGCGGGATCGCTCCGCCGGACCTCGCGCAGGTCCACCCGCGCGCCCTCGAACTGCCGCCTCAGGAGACGAGCGACCCGCTCGGTTGCCCCAGTGCGCGTGCTGTAGAAGATGCCGACTCGCTGCATCGTGCCCTCCTTCTCCATCCACAACGCCCGCTTGACGCGGCGTGTTAGGTTTCTCTAACTTAGAGACACGGGCAGTCGCGGGTGGTTTCGCCGCACCGGGCGTGCCCGAGGGCGGCGATCCGCGGCGCTCGCCTCTCCGGGGAGGTTGCCCGGCCCGCTCGCGCGAACGAGAGGCTCAGGGACGCGAACCATCACATGGAAGGAACTGCGGCCATGCACCCCCGCATCGGCCTCGATGTAGGCTCACATTCCCTGAAGGCGGTGTTGCTTGGCGCCGGTGACGAGATCACCGAGCTGGCCGAGCGCCCCGTTCTCGGACGCCCGCTCGAGCAGGTACGGGACGCCCTGCGCGAGCTGCGCGGCCACGGCGTGGAGAAGGCGCTCCTCGGTGTGACCGGGGCGGGAGCCCCGGGCGTCAGCGAGCTGTCCGGCATCCCGGCCGTCGACGAGATCGCCGCGCTCGCGCAGGCGTTTCGACTCATCGACCCCGAGGTCCGCACGGTCATCGAGATGGGGCGCGAGTCGCAGCGGTACCTGCTGATCGGTCGCGAGCCCCGAACGGGACGGATGCTGGTCGAGCAGTCGGCGCTCGGCCACAAGTGCGCTGCCGGGACCGGAAGCTTCCTCGACCACATGCACCGCCGCCTCCACTACGCCACCATCGAGGAGTTCGCCGAGGTAGGGCTGCGCGACGACCGGCCGGCCGGCCTCGCTGGGCGCTGCGGCGTGTTCACGGAGTCGGACATCGTCCACCTCTACCAGCGCGGCACCCCGAAGGAGCGGATCGTCGCCGGGATCCACCAGGCGATCTGCCGCTCCTACAAGAGCGCGGTCCTCAAGCGCAACCCGCTCGAGGGCAAGGTCGCCTTCGTCGGCGGCGTCTCGCGGAATCCGGCCGTACGGAAGTACCTCCATCAGGAACTGGCGCTCGACGGCCGCCTCGAGGTCCCCCCCCACAACACCACCGCGTGTGCGATCGGCGCCGCGCTCGAGGCGACGCGGGAGATCGCGCTCGACGACCTGCTGCGGATCCTGGACGACGCGATCGGACGCCCGCTCGACTACCACGCGACGGAGCCCCTCCGCCTGCGCGACTCCGTCTTCTGCGAGGCCCCCGCGTGCGAGAGCCTGCCGTCGGTCATCGCCCGCGCCGGGCTGGGGGTCGACATCGGGTCGGTCAGCACCAAGGCTGCGCTCGTCGCCGAGATCGACGGCCGCACCGTCGTGCTCGCCTGCCACTACCGGCGCACCGAGGGCAGCCCGATCGACGCGGTCCGCGACACGCTCCGGCAGATCCGCCGGCAGCTCGAGGAACGCGGCGTCGCGGTCGAGGAGATCGTCGCGGGCACCACGGGGTCGGGCCGGTACCTCACGGCCGATCTCATCGGCGCCGATGTCGTCCGCAACGAGATCACCGCGCAGGCCAACGGGACCCGGTGCTTCGCGCCGGAGATCGACACCATCCTCGAGATCGGCGGGCAGGACTCGAAGTACATCCGGCTGGCCGACGGCGTGATCACGGACTTCGAGATGAACCGCGCATGCGCCGCCGGAACGGGCGCCTTCCTCGAGAAGCAGGCCCAGCACCTCGGCTACCCGATCGAGCAGTTCGGAGACCGAGCGCTCGAGGGGACGCGGCCGCCCGAACTCGACTGGCAGTGCACGGTCTTCTCGGAATCGGCGATGGTCCACTTCCAGCAGAACAACGTGCCGTCCGAGGACCTCGCCGCCGCCGTCTGCCTCGCGGCGGTTCGCAACTACCTCAACAAGAACGTCGCCAGCCGGTCGCTCGGGGAGCGGATCGCCTTCCAGGGCGCCGTCGCGTTCAACCGCGGCATGGTGGCGGCGCTCGAGACGCTGCTCGACCGCCCGATCACCGTACCGCCCTACCCGCACCTCACCGGCGCGCTGGGTGTCGCCAGCCTCGCGCTGCGCGAGGGGCCCACGGCCGGCAGCGCCTTCATCGGCTTCGAGGCCGTCGAGAGCGCGGAGTACGCCGTCGGATCGTTCGAGTGCAAGGCCTGCCCGAACCGCTGCGAGGTCAACACGTTTCGCCTCGGCGACGGCCCCACGTTCTACACCAACGATCGCTGCGAGCGGTTCTCGGCCGAGCGGGTCAGCCGCCGCGCCGGCCCCACCCGAGAGCTACCCGACCTCTTCGCGGAGTACGGCGCGCTGCTGCTCGCGGAGTGGCACGGCGAGGAGGCGGGGACGGGGCCCCGGGTCGGAGTGCCCCGGGGGCTGTTCTTCGCCGACTACTTCCCCCTGTGGTGCGGCTTCCTCGAGGCGCTCGGCTGCACCGTCGTGCCCGGACCCGCCACCACACGCCAGACCGTGCAGCGCGGCCTCGAGTTGACGCTGGCCGAGCCCTGCTTCCCGATCAAGGTCGCGCACGGCCAGCTCGCCGAGGTACTCGGGCGTGAGGTCGACTTCGTGTTCCTCCCCGGCGTGCACGACACCGAGCAGCCCAACCCCAACTGGAACCGCTCCGAGAGCTGCCCCTACGTCCAGGGCGCACCGGACGTGCTCGTACGCTCGCTCGACCCCGCTCTCGTCGACAGCGTTCGCATCCTATCTCCCAGGCTCCGACTCAGCCGAGGCCGAGGCCATCTGGTCCGCGTGCTGGGCGAGACGGCGGCCCAGCTCGGCGTGCGCGATCGCGGCACCGTCGCGGCCGCCGTCGATGCCGGTCTCGCCGCGCTCGAGCGCTTCCGGGCGGCCGTCCGCCGACGCGGCGAGGAGGTCCTCGGCGCGCTCGAGGACGACCAGAGGGCCTTTGTTGTCCTCGGCCGGCCCTACGCGCTCCACGACACCGCGGTCAACATGAGCATCGGCCGCCGGATCCGCGACCTCGGCATCCTCGCAATCCCGCAGGACTTCCTCCCCCTGGACGACGAGGACCCGTCCGACCACTGGGGCAATGCCTTCTCTCGCCAGGTCCAGAAGCGGCTTGCCGCGGCCCGTTGCCTGCGCGGCGACCCGAAGCTCCGAGCCGTCGTGCTCACCTACTTCGGCTGCGGGCCCGATTCGTTCGGCAACCCCTTCTTCCGCGAGGAGCTGGGCGGTCCGTGCTACGTCATGCAGATCGACGAGCACACGGCCGATGCCGGCGTGATCACGCGGATCGAAGCGTTCGCCGATACCGTCCGAGCGGGCGTCGCCGCCGGCGCTCCCACCGAGATCCGCAGCGCCGCGCCGCCGCTCACCCTCGACAACCACGCCGGGCGCCGGATCTGGATCCCGAACCTGAGCGGCGGCGCCGAGATCCTCGCCGGCGCGATGCGCGCCTGGGGGCTCAACGCCGAGGTGCTGCCGCCCTCGCCCGACCCCGGGCTCAACCGCGCCCGGGCCGCGATCAGCGAGGACGTCTGCCTGCCGACCCTCATCACCACCGAGGACATGCTCTGGCGCGCCGAGGCGGAAGGCTTCGAGCCGCGGGGCGAGGCCTTCTTCCAGGGCTCGGCACAGGGCCCGTGCCGCTACGGGATGTACTCCATGCTCCAGCGCCGGGTGCTCGACCGGCTCGGACACACCGAGACCGACGTCGTCAGCCTCGGGATCGGCACCGCCGAAGGCGGCCCGGGCGTCGGCTTCGTCCTCGCCACCTACACCGGCTTCGTGGCCGTCGACCTCCTGCGGAAGCTCCTGTTCCACACGCGCCCTTACGAGCGCACGCCCGGAGCGAGTGACCGGCTGTTCGCGCAGTATCTTCGGGAACTGGTCGACATCCTCCCGACCGCGCGCGAGGGGCTCTCGACGCGCGCCGGCCTGCTGCGCGCTCTCCTCGGCCGCAACCTCGGACCGTGGGAGGAGGTGCTCGCTCGCGCCGCACGCGACTTCCAGGCCGTGCCGCGGAGGCAGGAGGAGCGTCCGCTCATCGGGGTCGTAGGCGAGTTCTACCTCCGGATGCACCCCCGCGCCAACCAGGAGATCATCCGCAAGCTCGAGGCGGCCGGGGCCGAGGCGTGGCTCGCGCCGCTCAGCGAGCTGTTCGCCTACGCCAACTACCAGACCGGCTGGATCGCCGAGGACCTCCAGCGCGACGCGCCGACGTGGCGCGGATGGCTGGAGATCCTCCTCCGGCGCTTCCTGCGCCGGGTCTCGGAGGTCTCCGACCACAGGCTCCACCACGCCCTGGGCCACTATGTCGCAACGCTCGAGGACGCGCCGATCGGCGAGATCCTGCGCAAGGGCTCGGAGTGGATCCACCCGCAGTTCGGCGGCGAGGCGATCCTCTCGATGGGCAAGGCGGCCGACCTCGCCGATCGCGGCCTCGACGGGATCGTCAGCGTCACCCCGTTCCACTGCATGCCGGGGATGATCGTTGCGGCCCTCAGCCATCCGTTCCGGCGCGAGGCCGGTGGGATCCCGTTCCTCAACCTCGAGTACGACGGGTTCGAGGACTCCGCCCGCGATGCCCAGATCCGCGCCCTGGTCCGTCAGGCGGCCGACCGGATGGCGCTCCGCGGGGCGCCGACCGCCTGAACGGGCGGCGCGAGCCTCAGTTCAGCAGCCCCTCGGCGATGGCTTGGGCGGCCCGGAGGATCGCCGAGGGGTAGAACGCCAGGCCGAGCACGCCGGCCGAGGCGACGACCATCACCCACGCTGCGCCCTTGCTCCCGGACCAGGCCGCCTCGCTTGCCTCGTTCGGGGGCTCCATGTAGGCGAGCGCGACGGGCCGCAGGTAGTAGTAGGCCGACACCACGCTGTTCAGCACGGCCAGCACGGCGAGCCACAGCAGCGGGGCCTCGACGGCCCGATCGGCCGCCACGACGCGGTCGAGCAGCAGCCACTTCCCGAGGAAGCCGGCGGTGAAGGGAATCCCGGTCAGCGAGACCATGCACAGCGTCAGGGCGAGGCCCTCGCCGGGGCGGGAGCGGGCCGTCCCGCGCAGCCGCTCGATGGGCGCGTCGCGGCGGTCGTCTCGCTCGAGGCAGGTCGCGACGGCGAAGGCGCCGGTGTTCATGAACGCGTAGGCCAGCGCGTAGTACGCGAGCATCGCCGCCGGCCGCGACCAGTGGGGGCTGCCCACGGCCCGCAGCGCGCCGGCGGCCGCAAGGGCCATCAGCATGTAGCCGGCCTGCGCGATCCCGGAGTAGGCCAGCATCCGCTTCAGGCTCGTCTGGCGGAGCGCGCCCAGGTTCCCGACCGTCATGCTGACGGCCGAGAGCAACGCGACGGGCCAGACCCACAGAGCCGCGGCGTCACCGTAGCCCACGAGCAGCACCCGGAACAGCGCACCCAGCGCGGCCACCTTGGGGCCGACGCTGAAGAACGCCGCGATCGGGGTCGGCGCTCCCTGGTAGACATCGGGGCACCACAGGTGGAACGGCGCCACGGCCGCCTTGAAGCACAGCCCGACGGCGACCAGCGCGACGGCCGCGCAACTGAGGCCCGTGCCTCCGGGCACCGGCCCGCGCGCCATCGCCTCCAGCGAGGTGGTCCCGTAGTGCGCATAGCTGAGCGCGATCCCGTAGACCATGACGCAGCTCGCGAGCGCGCCGTTCAGAAGGTACTTCACCCCGGCCTCACGGCTCGCCGCGCACTCCCGCGCGTACCCGGCCAGGACGTACAGCGGCAGGCTCAGCAGCTCGAGCCCGAAGAAGATGACGATGAGGTCCTGGCCCTGCACCATGATGAGCATGCCGGCCGTCGAGAGCGCGAGCAGACCGATCAGCTCGCCGGCCCCGCGCGGCGTCCGCCGGAGGTAGCGCAGCGCGAGCAGGA
>CAZRDB010000155.1:0-12033 GCA_964598695.1 uncultured Armatimonadia bacterium | reverse complement strand
CCCCCCCCACCCGCCCGGACGCCAACCCGCGCCCCCCGCGGGGCGCCCCCCGCCCCCGCGGCCCCGGCCGGCGACTACGCCATCCGGCTCGCCTCGGGCGCGGTCGAGCACATGCGCGCCTTCGGTCCCCGCGTCGTCGAGCTGGAGGGCCCCTGGGACCTCCGCTTTCCTCCGCGGCAGGGCGCGCCGGAGCGGGTGAGCCTCGGCGAGTTGGCCTCGTGGAGCGAGCACCCCGACGACGGCGTGCGGTACTTCTCGGGCACCGCGACCTATCGGACCGGGTTCGAGGTCTCCCGGCCGATGCGCACGCGCGGGCGCCGGCTGACCCTCGACCTCGGCCGGGTCGAGGTCATGGCGCGGGTGCGGGTCAACGGCGCCGACCTCGGCCTGCTGTGGAAGGCGCCGTACACCGTCGACATCACGGAGGTGGCGCGGGAGGGCGCGAACACGCTCGAGATCGGGGTCACCAACCTCTGGCCCAACCGGATGATCGGGGATGAGCAGCTCCCCGAGGACAGCGCGCGCTGGGACAACGGGACGCTCCGCGAGTGGCCGACGTGGCTCGACGGCGACGGCCCGAGCCCGACCGGCCGCTTCACATTCACCTCGTGGCGGCTCTACGGCAAGGACTCGCCGCTCCTGCCCTCCGGCCTCATCGGGCCCGCGCGCATCGTCTCGGAGGACGCCCACTCCGTCGGCGAAGGCCCGTAGGGTCGGAGCGGTGGAGCACTGCTCCGCAGCGCGATGGCTGACGGTCTGGGTGTCCTGAGCGATCGTGAGGCGGGGGGGGAGCGGGCTTACCCCCCGCCGCGCGATCGCCGAGGGTGTCGAGAGGGCTCGCCCTCTCGCGGGGTGTGGGGCAGAGCCCCACGGCCTTCCGCTACAGCCCTTTGCGGCCCGAAGCACGTTCCTCGGCGAGCGACCGGGCGAGCTTCTCGCGGGCTTCGTCGATGATCGGTTGCACGTCCTCGGTCGCGAAGGTCCGCTCCTCGAATGTGCGCTTGGTGAGGCTGGCGAGGAAGCCCTGGAACTCCTCGAAGTACGAGCCGTAGATGTGGAACGAGTCGGCGACGTGGACGTACGGGCCGACCTCGATCGGCCGCCCGAGCCGGGCCGAGACCTGTTCGGCGACCACGCGCTGGAGGTCGGTGAAGGCGTACATGTTCATGAAGGCGGCCTTGAAGGCGTCGTTCGAGCGCATGTGGGCCGAGAGGACGAGCTTGTCGCCGAAGATGCGGAACCACAGGCGCTGGAGGCAGGGGGGATCGGCGATCCCGAGGTCCATCCACGCCTTCCAGGTCACGGCCTGGGCCCGCCGCGTGTGGGGCGCCTCGGCGAGCGCCTCGACGACGGCCGCGAGCTGGTCGGTGATGCGGCCGTCGGGCGTGTCGTAGGCCGTGAGCCGCTCGTGGTAGGTGTACTCCCACTTGCCGGCCTCGGGGTCGATCCAGTGGTCGTGGACGCCATCGAGGACCTCCTGCCGGTAGACCTCGAGATCCTCGATCCCGCCGGGGAAGGCGCGGTGGATCCGGGGCTCGGCGAAGGGCTCCTCGACCTTGAGCACGAGGAAGACATCGCGGCTGGCCGGCGCGTCGGGGGCGTCGTACTGGGTCGCGATCCGCGCCCCGCGCTGCCAGGTCTCGAGGACGGCGCGCTCCCAGCCCTCGGGCAGCGTCCGTGCGTTGATCTGAACCACCGGCAGGATGGCGTCGAACGGGCAGTCAGTCATCGGGAAGGGCCTCGCTTCCGGGCGATTGCGGCTCGGATTGCATCAGATTGCGCAATGCTACCAGACCCGCAACGGCCCCGGAAGCCGCTCGGGAGGCGGGTCGGGGCCAGCCGGCGCGGGCGGGGTTTGCGGTGGATTGCGGCGATCGAGCAGTTCCCAGAGCCCGCCGGGGCGGTTATGAACATGTTCATAACTTATGAACGCGCCGGGTCCATTGTCACTCGAGGTCCTGGTCTTCGCTCCACACGTAGTGCGTGCCGCGCTTGCGGCCTTCCTGTCGGAACTGTCGGTGCTTCATGCAGAGAGCTCGCAGGAGATGCGTTGCCTGGGGGCCCGTCAATCCGCAGAGGTCTGCCACCTCTCGTCGGGCGACGCGTCCATGGGCCTTCACGAACTCCAGAACAAGCGCCTCCTGTCGTGCGGAGTCGATTCCGTGGACGCGCACGTAGGCGCCTGGTCTGCCGAGTCGGCGGTACGTCTGAGCAGAGAGGTGATAGGCGCGCCCTTGACGTTCGCCGACTGCCTCCACCAGTCCCCCCTCCACGAGCCGCTCGAGCACGCGGCGAGCATCTGGCGCGCCCTTCTGAATCAGCCGCGATACGTGCGGGGCGTCGACCCTGCGCTCGTGGAGCAGGGCATTGAGCACCAGCATGTCATCCACGCTGAGCTGCTGCCCCCCCTTGTCTTGCTCGTAGACGAACCTGGCGAAGTCCAGCGATGCGGCGCCGCCATGGAGGACGAGCCGCACTGCCGTACCGTCACTTCGCCCGTAATCCGGGGCCGGGCGCCCGTAGCGCAGCTGACCCATGTAGATTCGATCGACGCCCCTCGCTGATTGCTCCGCCAGACCCACGCGCTCGAAGACTCTCGCTAGCTGTCGGTTCCTAGGCTTGGGTTCGTGGGTGAGGATGTTGTCGATAGTCACTCCCTCTGGGAACCCGCCAGGGCTGGCGATCAGCAGATGGTCGGGATGCCACTGGACATGGACGGGCTGCAGTTCGGAGTAGCTCCGATGGAGCAGAGCGTTGAGGATGGCCTCACGGAACCCCTGCGGGGAGTAGTCCGGGACCGCGAACCTCCACATGCCGACGAGGACTTCGCGCTCCTGGTTGCGCGCCTGGAAGCGCGCGTCGAGTTCCTCTACCACAGAGAGGAGGGGGCCTCGGAGCACGTCGTTGGTCCGAACGTCGCCCTGCCCGTCGATCACCTGGAACCGCACCTCATGCGTCGCGACAGCATCGCGCAACAGCTCCTCGCGACCCACGAGCAGCGCACCCGCGTACGTCGGCGCGAGCTGGGTTCCGCGGGTGACCACGAGACCCAGCGCCTTCGCCAACTCCTCGTCGCTCTGGAGGTCGAGCAGAACCTTGTCGCTCCGTGGCTGCCGGGAGACCGTCCGTCGTAGGCGCTCAAACTCCAGCGGATCGAGACAGCTCCAGTCCCCTCCCTCGAGCACCTCCGACGACAGGTCAGCGCCGCCCAGGTCGCGCGCACGCGACGGATGGTCGGCGGGGTAGTAGGGGACGGTCGCGGGCTTCCCATCACCGCCGATCACCCTGCGCACGCATTTGCCGGCCGCAGTGGCGCAGATCGCGCGGTGACGTCCGACCTGGACGCAGAGCACTACTCGGTCCGCAACCTGGACCACTGACACGTGCGTAGTCAGGTGCGGGACGGTGTTGTGGAACACCGCGGCCTGGAGGCGAAGCGGATCAGTCGCGTTGCCGTGCCTCGGCTTGGCACCGGTGACCGTGCCATCATCCTCGACCCCGACGAGCAGACAACCGCCGTCCGTGTTGGCAAGCGCCACCATCTCCTCGTAGATGGTGCCGTCGTGCAGCGGCTCGCGCGAGCGGTCGGACTTGAACTCGGCCGCGAGTGACTCGCCTGCGGCGATGAGCGCAGCAATGTCCCGTTCGTTCATCCGGCCCTACCGCCCCTCGCTCTCCCCTCCCCGCTCGCTCTCGATCGGTTGCGCGGGCAGCGTGAGGCGAGCGCCCTTCGGGCTCTCGATCACGATCCGCCGCGGCTCGCGGTCCCGCTCGAGGGCGAAGTACGCTTCGACGATGTTCAGCTCGGGCCCCGGGAGGAGCCGCCCCGTCGTCGAGACCGTCAGTGAGGGGGAGAGGCGCCCGCCGTCGTCGGCGATCGCGAAGGTGAACGGTTTGGCGTCGAGAGGCTTCTCGGAGTCGGTGGCGACGCCCAGCCGGACGCCGAAGAGGTCGCTGCCCTCCGGCGGGGGCCGGAGCCCGGCGATCCGGTCGGCCCGCACCGTATCGAGCACGACGAAGGCGACGCCCGTGCCCTTCAGGTAGCCACCGAGGAGCCGCCTGTCGTCCGACCGCACGGGGAACTCGCTCTCACCCGGGAGCGACTCTCCGGCGAGCGTGCCGCCCACGCCCTCCGGCCCCGGCTCCGGCCGGGCGACCGCGAGCCCCGTGGCGTGTCGCTGCGTCGCGGCCAGGATCGCCAGGCCCGAGCCCACCACCGCGACGAGAGCGATCGCCCCCGCCACGGCGATCGAGCGCCGGCTCCACTCCGCCAGCTCGGGCTCACGCGTCACAGGTCACCACCGCCCGCCGAGTAGTCCAGCTCGGCCCGCGTGAGCGGGGGCGCCTCGGCCCGGAACGCGCCGGCCCGCAGTCGCGTGGTCACGGTCTCCTCGGGGCCGATCCGCGCCGCGGTGCCATGGGCGATGGCGTTCGTGAGGATCGCGGGCCACGAGGTGAACGGCTCCAGTGCGACGGTGTAGGAGCGGCCGTAGAAGGGCGCGCCGGTGGGCGCGTTGCACGCGATCCAGAGCCAGATGCAGCGGAACAGCGCCGGATCGAACTCCATCGCGAAGCCCACCCCGTAGTCGGTGTTCGTGAGCGCGTAGAAGCCCTCCTCGAGTTCGGTGAGGTAGAACATGTCGCTCACGGTCTCCTCCCGGCCCGGGACCGAGAGCAGATCAACCGGCCGCCCGCCGCGATCGACGACCATCGGCAGCGTCGCGCGCAGCGGGGGCGCGAACCGGCTCTCGGCGCTGCCGCCCTCGTCGAGGTTCGCCACCCGCGCGCCGGTCGTGATGACGCAGGCGCCGGAGAGGAACGGCTCGCCGAAGGCCGGGTGGTGACCCCACATGTAGTCCAGCGCGCATCGGCTCTCGTTGTGAAGCGACTCCTCGATCGTGAGCGCCGAGGAGTCGTACTCCATCCGGAGCGTCTTCTCGAGCAGGAAGGGGGTCCGACGGGTCCGCACGGAGAGCTTCACCGCCACCGCGCGTGCCGTGTCCTCGAGGATCTCGCAGGTCCAGGGGAGACCGTAGACCTCGCCGTGGAGCCCGAACTCGGTCCCGCGGTACTCGCAGACCCGGCCGCCGTTGGGGAAGCACTCTTGCCAGCCGCCCTGGTAGAAGTCGGCGAAGCTGCCCTCGGTGAGGGCCCGCGAGGCGATGTGCAGGCCGGCCGGCAGCACGCCCCCGTTCGGGTTCTTCCAGAGCAGGTCGAGGCCGAGCGGCTTGTACTCGAAGCTCAGGATATCGGAGCCCTGGTCGAGCAGCACGACCACGCGGAGAAGGTCGTTCTCCATCACGAGCGTCCGCAGGCCCCGGTAGGTCCACTCATCGCTGACGCGGCAGCCCGCGTTGCGGGCGTTTCTCCCAAGCATCGGGCAAGGCTCCCTCGGGTGGTCTTGCCGAGTTGTTCCGCGCGACAGGTGCGATCCCCTGTGCGAGGCCGGACGGGGGCGCGTGCGGCTCGCTGCGGCCTGCGGGCTTCGGCCCCGACGGCAACCGCCTAGGGTGGTGCGGAGGTGCAGCCTCCGCAGGTTGTCGCTTTTCGCTCTGGTGCGCTGCCGGGCCTCGTGACCGCTACCGACCGACCTCCCACAGGCCCACCGTCGTCGGGCCCATCCGCCTGCCGTCGGCGTCCTCCGCGTAGCAGCGCAGCTCGCTCGCGCGGCCCGCCGGGAGAGCGACGGGGCCCTCGTACACGGGTGAGGAGGCGTCGGGCTCCGACCCGTCGAGCGTGTAGCGGATCCGGGTCGCCTCCGGGCACTCGAGCACGACCGCGGTCGGCGCTTCGACGAAGCCGGCCGGCGGCCTCGCCGTGACCCGCGCCGCTCCGACGCCCTCGGGGAGTCCGATGGAGAGGTCGTCGATGCGGGTCTCGAAGGGTCCGCCGCCCGCGCGGCTGTCGTAGGCGAGCATCACGGCCTCGACCCACCGGCCCTCGAGCGCGCCGAGGGGCACGACAACCTCGCTCCACTCGCCGACCGGCCCCTTGCCCGCGCCCGGATGCACCCCACCCGGCGCCTGCCGGAGGGTCCCGCCCCCGGCGAGGATCAGATCGATCCCGACGTAGCGGCCCAGTTCGTTCTCGGGCCGGATCCAGTACCGCAGCTCCGAATCGGCCGTGAGCGCGACCGGCGCCTCGAGCACGCGGAAGTAGACGAAGGAGTAGGCCGGGTCGTCGGCATTGCCCCCAAGGTGCAGCGAGCGGCTGCCGGTGCGGGCCGGGCCCTCCTCGACGCGGCAGGTGGCCGCACTGACACTGCGGATCCCGCCGCCCGGATCGGCGATGACGTCATCGGCGCCCGTCGGCTCGCCCGGTTCCCAGCTCGTCGCGAGGCGGTACGTCGCGTTGGGGTCGAGCCGCCGCAGGGCCGGCGTCGCGTTGCCGAGCTGTCGGGTCCGCTCGCCCGCCCCGTTGTCGACCGTGAGCAGGCCGCGTGTGAGGTTCCCGGTCAGGCTGGCGCTCGTGGCCGCCGCGCCGACCTCAACATGGGGCCGCGGCCCCTGGGCGAAGGTGGCGTTCGTGAGATCGCAGGCGCCGGCGCGGACGCGCACCGGTCCCGTGAGGGTGTTCATCTGCTGGAGCAGCACCTCGCCCGGCCCGTCCAGCGCCGCCGTCGTGTCGCCCGCCCAGACCTGCGTGTTGAAGAACCGCACGCGGCCGCTGAAGCTCGGGTCGGTGACCACCGCGCCCCGTGCGACGTGGCTCAGCGGCACGAGCTGTGCGTTGAGGAAGTCGACACCCCGGCCGCCGGTGGCCTGGACCAGCACCCCGCAACTGCCGGTGTCGGTCCCATGGCCGATGATCCGGGCGTTCGGGCCGCCGTTGTCGTCGTACAGCGCGAGGCCGGCGTAGGCGGCGTAGAGAAAGGTCCCGCAGAGATACTCATCGGCGCAGCTTCCGAGCGCGATCCCCCACAGGTTCTCGCGCTGGGTCCGGATCACGCGGTCGAAGTCGACCTGCGCCCAGGGGCCTTGCGCCAGCGCCTGGGGGAGCCGGGCCATGTAGTGCGGGTTGTACATGACATCCTCGAGGACGCCCGACGAGGCCTTGCTCACGAACAGGCCCCGCTTCAGGAAGCCTCCCGCGAGATACCGCACGAGGTGGCCGTCGCTCGGGTTGGTGGCGAAGTCGACGCCCTGGTAGCCGTTGCCGATGGTCACATCGACCACCCAGCACCGGGGGCCGAGACCGCGGATCGCCCAGGGGTAGGGCTGCACCTGGCCGGGGTCCTGCTCCGGGTACCAGATCGTGAGACCGCGAGCGCCCGAGCCCTCCGCGAGCTGGAGAAACGGCGTGCCGTCCTCCTCGCCCCGCCCGGCCGTCGTCCGGAGCACCGAGCCCGCGGAGATCGTGTGGTGAGGGACGTCGAAGATGCCGCGCAGCTCGACGCCCGTGGGCACCCGCAACGTTCCCGCGAGCGTGTAGTAGCCGGCCGGGACGTAGACCGTCCCGCCGCCGGCCTCCCCTGCCGCGTCGAGCGCCGCCTGGAAGGCCCCGGTGTTGTCGGCCGCGTCGGGGCTTGCGCCGTGGTCGGTGACCACGAACAGCGCGCGCCGCGCCGGATGTGGCGTCGGGACGACGGGCGCGGGGGAGGTGTCGGCCTTGGGCGTGCCAAGCGGCTCGCGGGAGAGCATCAGCGCGCGGGGATCGCACGACGCGGCCACGCGGTCGGGCGTGAGGCCCGAGCCGAGGATCCGAGCGAGCCCGACGGACTCGCCGAGGACCACGGCGGAGGCGGGGCCACCGAAGGTGCAGTCGATCGCGCCGAGCGCGCCGCGGTCCATCCGGATCGCCGCTCCGGCCCAGCCCTGGAAGGCGCAGTTCTGGAAGGTGAAGGTCGAGGCGCCGGCGTTGTGGACGCAGTCGCCCTCGCGCGAGCCGATCTCACAGGCCTGGAACTGCACGCAGGTCCCCCGCAGGCTCTCGAGGCCGAGCACGCCCGTGACCGTGGACTGGATCCGGCCGCCGGTGACCATCAGCCCGACGCCGTTCAGCTCGCGCAGCTCGATCCCCACGCGGCAGCCTTCGAGCATGGGGGCGAAGGTCTGCGCGTTGGTGGTCCCCTGCGCGCCGCCGCGGAAGAGCATACCCGTGCCGTAGCCCTCGGCCTCGACGCGGTAGAGGTACTCCCAGTCGCTCCGGCCGATCTCGTAGGCGACGGCCTCGCGCAGCAGGCGCTCGCGGAGAAGGCCCCGCTGCTCCGGCGTCGTCGGCGCGCCCGGCAGGCCGGAGTCCTCCCAGCACTGGGGCGAGAAACGCACGCGGGAGAGGCGGCCGATGTCGGTGGTGGTGTCGACGAAGGCTCCGAGCTGGAGCGCCGTCCCATAGACGTTGCGGACGGTGTGCAGCTCGTTCCACTCCGGCCCGACGCCGATCCCGAGGTAGGCGTTGACGAGGGTGACGTTCTCGACGGTGTAGTTGTCGCCGCCGACTTCGGTCGAGGTGTGGATCGTCCACGGGTACGGGACGATCTCCTCGACCCGCTGCTCGGGGTACCACACCCCGAGATCGCGGATGCCGGAGCCGCGCTCGAGCGTGATCGCGGCCGGGCCGTCGATCGTCCCGCGGTGCGCGGTGGGCATGAGGAGCGTGCCCTCGGCGACGCGGTTGGCGCGGGGGTCGGGCGAGTCGCCCCGCACCGTCACGCTCTCGCGGACGACGAGGGGAGTGGCGAGCAGGTACCGGCCCGGCCGGAGGAAGACGACCCCGCCGCCGGCGGCCTTCAGCTCGTCGATGGCGGCCTGGATCGCGGGCGCGGCATCGGCCTTCTCAGCGCCCGGCTCCAGGACGGCCGAGGCGATCACGTGGTCATCGGTCGGGAACCGGGTCTCGAGCAACACGGGCGTGGGTGCGGCGAAGGCCATCGAGCATACCCCCCAGAGAAGCGCGGCCAGCGCCGCGGGAGAGAGCGACAGACGGTCCATCGACAGGCTCCTTCCGATCCCCCATGCCACCCGGGGAGTTGCCCGGCCCGCTCCTACCGCACGACCTCCGCCCCCGTCACCCTCAGGTCGGCGAAGTAGCCGGCCTCGAACGACCAGTCGGTCGGTACGTTCTCCACAGTCAACGTCAGTTCGTCGTCCTGCGCGAGCGGCCGCGTCAGGTCGACTACGAAGGTCTGCCACTGGGGCTTGCCGTCGATCCGGTCGATCGGCTGCTCGAGCAGGATCTGGTCGCCGGCGCGGACCCGGAGCAGCCAGTTCGCGCTCGCCACATCGCCGTCGTAGGAAGAGACCGTCAGGGTCAGCGCGGCCGGTCCGGCGCCCGCCCGGCGGACGGTGCAGGAGAGCTTCGCGCTGGTCTGACGGTCCCACGGGTGGGTCATCAGCACACGCTCGCGACCGAGGTACGGCCGCAGGCCGGGGCCCATGTCGGTGCCGCAGTCGGTCAGGGTCCACCCGGGCATGAACCGGCTCGCGAGCTTGGCATACCGCCCCATCCGCCACTGCGCGATCTGCGCGGGGCTCGCCTCCTCGGCCGGCACCGGCCTCGGGGCTTCGAGCGGGATCACCCACGCTCGCTCGCCGGTGGCCGACTCCGAGACGGTCGCGCCGTGGGCACGGAGGAAGCGCTCGGCGACCTTCCGCGTCCGCTCGGCCAGCTCGGTGAAGGTGAATTCGTCCTTGCCGAGAGCCGGCATGGCCCACCGGTTGAGGTAGCGGTCTCCGATCGGGTCACGCCAGCGGGGCGGGATCCGCGAGGCGCCGATCATGCAGCCGACGATGCCCCCGGCGGTTGAGGGATTGCAGTCGGAGTCCCAGCCGCACATCGTGCCGATCTGGATCGTCCGCTCGAAGTCGCCCTCGCCCCACAGTAGCGCGATCACCACGGCGCCGGAGTTGATCATCGCCGAGATCGCCGCATGCTGCGGCTCGTAGACCCGGCTCAGCCGCTCGCGCGCCTCCTGCCACGTCACGCCGGCCCGACGCCAGCTCCGGATCAGCCGGACCATCGTCGCGTACTCCGACTCCGGCGGGATCGTCGCGAGCGCGTCGCGCACGACGCAGTCGATGTCGGTCTCGGTGAAGGCCGCGGCATAGCACGCCGCGACGAAGACCGCTCCGTGCGAGCCACGGCCCCAGTTGGTCACATGGGAGCCCTCGAGGCCGGCGCGCGCGGCGACGTTGACCATGGCGGGGCACGCGAGCCCGAAGACGTCGGCCTCGATCTGCGCGTCGATCGCGTCCCACGAGTCGTTCCAGGCCGGATGGCCGGACTCGGGCGGCGTGACGCCGTTCACGATGTTCTCGTACGCGGCCCGGTTCGCGGCCCAGATGATCTCGGGCCGGAAGTAGGTGGGCCACAGGGCGCCGATGTCCTTGCAGGTGAAGGCCGGCCCCTTCTGCTCGAGCGCGAGCAGGGAGACCAGCTCGACGTAGATGTCGTCCTGGTCCGAGCAGGCCTCGGGCAGGTCCTGGTAGTAGGAGATCTCCGGCGCCGGCCACGGCACGCGGAACTCCCACGGGCCGCCGAGCGTGACGCCGATCGCCTGGCCGAGCCAGCCGCCGTAGATGTGGTCGTACAGCTCGGCGTCCGTGAGCGTGGCGTTCTTGCCGCCGTGCGCGAGCGCCGCCGTGCAGAGGCACAGCCCCGCAACCATCCCGAGTGAGAACCGCAGTCGCACGAGAAACCCTCCTTGTTGCGCCTTCCCCGGGGGGCTCCGCTCGACGTCCCGCCCGAGGGGCTCGCCCCCGAACACCCGCGGCGATCCTCAGGAGCGCCGGGAGGCGGAATCCTACTACGCGGTGGCGAACCCGTATCCCTCTCACAACGCGCGAGGGAGATGCCCGATGATCGAGCGCCTGTCTGACCTGCTGGTGCACAGTGCGACCAAGTACCCCGGGAAGGCCGCGGCCCTCGACGGCGCGCGGAGCCTCAGCTACGGCCGGCTCGCCGAGTGCGCCGCGCGGCTCGCGGCCGGGCTCGCGGCCCGAGGCCTCGCGCCGGGCGACCGCGTGGCCGTCGCCGGCCCCAACTGCCTCGAGTTCCTCGTCGCCTACTGGGGCCTCCAGTGGGCGGGGATGGTCCCCGTGCCGGTCAACTTCCGCATGCCCGGCGCGGCGGTCGCCCACGCCGTGACCCACACCGGCTGCCGGCTGGTGCTCGCGGCCGAGGACCTCCCGGAGCCGGCGCGGCAGGGGCTTGCCGCGGCAGGCGTCGAGCGGATCGCGCTTGGCGGGGCGGAGTGGGAGGCGCTGCTCGCGGGCGAGCCGGCCGAGCGGGCACTGCCGGGGCCCGACGATCTCGCGATCGTCATGCACACCTCAGGCACGACCGGACTCCCCAAAGGCGCGATGATGACGCAGGCCACGAGTCTGTTCAACATCCGCATGGCCGTCGTCTCGTGGGGCTGGCGCCACGAGGACACCCACCTGCTCGTGATCCCGCTCTTCCACTGCACGGCCGCCTACTCGGCGATGCCCAGCTCGGTCTACCTCGGCAGCACCCTCGTGCTCGGGCCGCGGACCGACCCCGGCGAGATCCTCGAGCTGATCGAGCGCCATCGCGTCTCGACCTTCCTCGGCGTCCCCTCGCTCTTCCACCTCGTCGCCTCGCGGAAGGACCTCGCGGAGCGCGATCTGGCCTCACTACGCATGGCCGGTTACTCGGGCTCGCCGATGCCCCGCGCAACCATCGAGCGGCTGCGGCGGGTCTTCCCCGGGGTCCGGCTCCACAACTTCTTCGGCCTCACCGAGTCGATCAGCAACACGCACGTCACGGCCGACGAGGACGCCGACCTGCGCCCGGAGTCGATCGGCAAGCCCCTGCCCGAGGTCTTCCAGCGGATCGTCGATGAGGAGGGCCGGCCGGTCGCCGCCGGAACGGTCGGCGAGCTGTGCCTCGCGCGCGAGAACGTCATCCCCGGCTATTGGGGCCAGGAGGGCATGCTCGAGGAGTCGGTCCGGGACGGCTGGTTCCACACCGGCGACCTCGCGCTGGTCGACGCCGACGGCTACACCTACCTCCGCGGCCGGAAGAAGGACATGATCATCGTCGCGGGCGAGAACGTCTACGCGCTGGAGGTGG
>CAZRDB010000154.1:5457-12164 GCA_964598695.1 uncultured Armatimonadia bacterium | reverse complement strand
CACCTCCTACTGGCGCGAGAGCCTCTGGGCCGACTTGCGCATGGTCCGCCTCTGCCGCGACCACGGCGGCTGGGTCTGCTACCCGAACTGCGAGCGCAGCGAGATCCGCCAGGAGGGCCGGCCAAGCGCGCGGCATACCGTCGGACCCGAGCGTCTCGTGCGCCTCGAGGGCTTCCGGCCGACCGGCGCGGTCGAGGTGACCGGCCTGGTCGGGGGCAAGCCGGCGTGCCGACAGACGGTGCCGCCACCGGCCGGGGCGACGGCGCGGATCCTCGTCCACCCCGATACCGGACTGCTCTATGCCGACGGCCGCTCCGTGGCGCACCTCGAGGTCCGCCTCGCCGACGTCGAAGGCATCCCGGTGGAGGAGGACGACCGGCGCGTCGAGGTGCGCGTCGAGGGCCCCGGCCGCCTCCTCGGGATCGAGAGCGGCGACCAGGACAGCAGCGAGGACTACGGCGACAACCGCCGCCAGACCCACCACGGCCGCCTGCTCGCCTACATCCAGTCGCGCAAGGAGGCCGGTGAGATCGAGGTGACCCTCCTCGCCGAGGGCCTGCCCGCCGAGACCGTCTGGCTCACGAGCATCCCGCCGACGGAGCGGTAGCCGCGGCGACCGCCCCGCGGAACGCAGGTGATCGGCCCGCGCGGCCGGAACCCTCTCCCGACCCGTCCGGCTGGGACGGGTCCGTCTTTGGCCGAACCACGCCCCCCGCCGGGGCCATCTATCGATCGAAGGAGTTGTCTGCCGTGGGTGCAATCCGCTTACCTGAGAGCCAGGCCCATGTGGCCAAGCAGCCGACCATCGGCGTCTGCGCGACCGGCGATCCCCGGATCGACGCCGAATCCCGCGTCCGCTGCCAGAACATCATCGAGATGACGGCGAAGATCGTCGCCGACCGCGTCAAGATGCCCGACGGCACCCCCGTGAAGGTCGTCTACAGCCCGATCCTCATCGATGGCGAGAAGCAGGCCGACATGGTCGCCCGCCAGTTCGAGGCCGAGGGCGTCAACATCCTCGTCGCGGTGCCCGACACCTGGGCCTTCCCGCAGCTCAGCCTGATCTCCCTCCTCAGCCAGTTCCCCAAGGAGACCCCGATCAACCTGACCTGCGGCAACAGCGGCCCCCGCCCCGGCGTGGTCTTCGTACACGCCGCCGCCGGCGCGATCTCCCAGTCGGGCAAGCTCGTCCACATCAACGTCGGCACCTGGCCCGACACCGGCCTCAACCCCGTGATGACCGACGCCACCGCCGACGCCCTGGTCGACTGGTGCTACGCCGCCGTCGCCAAGGTCGGCCTCAAGGGCCGCCGCGTTGTCATCTTCGGCCACGACTCCATGGGGATGGAGACCGCACTGATGCACGTGATCCCGACCCGCAACCTCCTCGGACTCGAGATCACGCGCCTCGACATGAAACTGCTCGCCGACATGCTCCGGAAGAAGGCCTACTGCCCCGACGAGCTGCGGGAGCTGCGCGGCTGGGTCGACAGGCTCTGCCCCGGCCGCATCGAACTCCCCGGCGAGGGCGACAGCGAGCGCTTCGACCAGAGCCTCGCGATGTACCTCATCGTCCGCGACCTCCTCAAGGACCTCAACGCGGTCGGCGGCGGCTTCATGAGCCAGCTCGAGTGGGGCTCCGACCTCCGAGGCCTCCCGCTCCCCGTGGCCGACGCGATGGAGTCGCTGTTCAACTCCACCTTCGACCACAACGGCCGCAAGCCCGCGATGCCCTTCGCCACCGAGGCCGACATGCAGGGCCTCCTCACCATGCTCTTCTTCACCTGGCTCTCCGGCGGCAACCCGCCCCTGTTCATGGACTTCCGCAAGGTCTGGGAGCCCTGGGAGATCAACCGCAAGGCCGAGGAGATCGGCCTCGGAGCCGTCGAGCCCGACGCCCTGTGGCGCCGCAAGGGACTCGTCGACGGCGACAACTCCGGCAGCGCGTCCTTCGACTGGGCCGCGATGCCCGGGACCGATGTCGAGCAGATCATGGCCGGCGTCTCGTTCCCGATCGCCGACCCCGGCTACTTCCCCGGCGGCGGCAACAGCGTGACCTTCTGCTCGCCCGGTGGGATCGAGGGCATCGCCGGCCGGATCGCCTACAGCGGCGACCAGAACATCTTCTCCCTGATCTGGGACGAGGCGACGACCGTCGCCCCGCCCGCCAAGCTGGCCCAGGCCGTGGCCGACACCTCGAACCCGACCTGGCCGCACACATTCGTCGTCCCCAAGTACGCCAGCATGGGCGAGTACAAGCAGTACGCGCCCGCCAACCACCTCCACATGACCTGGGGCCTCAGGCCCGCCGTCCTCGAGTACTGGATGGACCTCGCCAACGTGCTCTCGATCACCCCGTGGCAGGCCCGCCCGGCCTACATCGAGGGCGTCGACCGACCCACGCCGCTGCTCCACCTCATCAACGGCGGCGAGGTCGCGACCAAACTCCGCCAGGCGGGCCGCTAGGATCCCCCGGCCCGCCGCGCGCGTCCGAGAAGAGGGGCCGCCGAACCGGGGTGGAATGGGTGTAGGCTTGATGGTGGACACGGATCCCGCGTCCACCCGAACCGAAGCGTTAAGGAGACTGATCTCGATGATGCGCATGACGACCGTCGCACTGCTCGGCTGCCTGCTGCTCGCCGGCGCCGCCTGGGCCCAGGACAACGCTCTCACCCCCGACGAGGAAGCCGCCGGCTGGAAGCTGCTCTTCGACGGCACGACCACCACCGGCTGGACCGTCCAGGGCGACGCCGAGGGATGGGCGGCCGTCGACGGCACCCTCCAGACCGTCGTCGGCAAGGATGGCGGCTACATCGCCACCGAGGACCAGTGGGGCGACTTCATCCTCAGCCTCGACTTCCAGCTCAGCCAGGGCGCCAACTCCGGCGTCTTCTTCCGCTGGTCCGACCTCGGCGACCCGGTCGGCACCGGCATCGAGGCCCAGATCCTCGACAGCTTCGGCCAGGGCTGCAACCGCAATAGCTGCGCCTCCGTCTACGACTGCCTCGCGCCCGTCCTCAACATGAGCAAGCCCGCCGGCGAGTGGGAGCACATGGACCTCATCTGCCAGGACAACGCCATCTGCATCGTCCACAACGGCGTCCCCGTCACCCTCATGGACCTCAACAAGTGGACCGAGCCCCACAAGAACCCCGACGGCAGCGACAACAAGTTCGGCACCGCCTACAAGGACATGGCGCGCATGGGCCACATCGGCCTGCAGCACCATGGCTATGCCGTCGCCTTCAAGAACATCAAGATCCTCCCGATGGATGCCGAGTAACAGACGCCGGACCCACGGAGCCAAAGGAGCGGGAGGTGCGCCATGGCGATCGCTCGCGGCGCGCCGACCCGCCCGCTCCCGGCCCGCCCGGTCTCCAACCTCGCGCCAAAGCCGCCCCCGTCGCCCTTGCGGCGGGGGCGGCTTCGTTTCCAGGCCCCGCCGCGAGGAGACCGAGGGCCGAGGGCCGAATCTATGCCCGACCAACAAGGACACCGCGGGCTCGCTCGCGCCGCCCGCTGTCGCGACGGTACGCTACCTCGGTAGCCGTCCTGGTGAGGAGTGGTGACTGGTGAAAGCCGTACGGACCTATACGGTGCGGCCCTACCTGCCGGAGAACCTCGAGCGTCTGCGGGATATCGCCTGCAACCTGTGGTGGTGCTGGCACCCGGACTCCATCGAGCTTCTGCGGCGCATCGACCGCAGGGTCTGGGAGGAGGTCAACCACAACCCCATCGCCCTGCTCGCCAACGTCAGCCAGGACCGCCTCAACCAACTCGCCACCGACCAGAGCTTCCTCGACCACCTCGACCGCGTCTCCGCCGCCTCCGAGGACTACCTCAGCGAGAGCACCTGGTTCCAGCGCAGCAACCCCGGCCTTCGCGATTGCCTCGTCGGCTACTTCTCGCTGGAGTTCGGCCTCTCCGAAGCCGTGCCCGTCTACTCCGGCGGCCTCGGCGTCCTCGCCGGCGACCACCTCAAGAGCGCCAGCGACCTCGGCCTCCCTCTCGTCGGCGTCGGTCTGCTCTACCAGGAGGGCTACTTCCGCCAGTACCTCAACCCCGACGGCTGGCAGCAGGAGGACTACTCCAACAACGACTTCTACCTCCTGCCCATCCAGCCCATGCTCGACGAACTGGGACGCCCCCTCCGGATCCAGATCCCCTGCCTCGGCGAGCCCGCCGTCGCGCAGGTCTGGAAGGTCCTCGTCGGCCGCGTCCCCCTGCTCCTGCTCGACACCAACCTGCCCGAGAACTCCCCCCGGATCCAGGAGATCACCCGGACGCTCTACGGCGGCGACAACGACATGCGCATCCGCCAGGAGATCGTCCTCGGTATCGGCGGCGTGCTCGCATTCCGCGCCACCCCCTACCAGCCCGTCGTCTTCCACATGAACGAGGGCCACTCCGCGTTCCTCTCGCTCGAGCGGATCCGCGACCTCATGGCCCGTGAGGGCTGCTCCTTCGACGAGGCCCGCGAGGCGACCGCCGTCTCCAATGTGTTCACCACCCACACCCCCGTCCCCGCCGGCCACGACCGCTTCGAGGCCCAGGCCATGGTCCGCTACTTCGACGGCTACTACCAGCAGCTCGGCCTCTCCGAGGACCAGTTCCTCGCCCTCGGCCGCGAGGACCCCAGCGACAAGGCCTCCACCTTCTGCATGACCGTCCTGGCCATCCGGCTCAGCGAGTGGCGCAACGGCGTCAGCAAGCTGCACGGCGAGGTCTCCCGCGGCCTCTGGAAGCACCTGTGGCCCGAGATCCCCCAGGAGGAGGTCCCCATCGGATCGATCACCAACGGGATCCACACCCCCTCCTGGATCTCCCACGACCTCCGCGCCCTCTTCGACCGCTACCTCGGCCGACGCTGGCAGCAGGAGCCCGCCGACGCCTCCGTCTGGCAATCGGCCGAGCACATCCCCGACACCGAGCTGTGGCGCACCCACGAGCGACGCCGCGAGCGCCTCGTCGCCTTCGCACGGGAGCGGCTCCGCAAGCAGCTCGAGCGCCGAAGGGCTCCCGCCGCCGAGATCGCCCAAGCCGATGAGGCCCTCGACCCCGAGGCCCTCACCATCGGCTTCGCCCGGCGATTCGCCACCGACAAGCGCGCCACCCTGCTGCTCCGCGATCCGGAGCGGCTCGCCCAGATCCTCAGCGACCAGCAACGGCCGGTCCAGATCATCTTCGCCGGCAAAGCGCACCCCAAGGACAGCCCCGGCAAGGAACTCATCCGCGACATCATCCATGCCGCCCGACGGCCCGAACTCCGCGCCCGCATCGTCTTCCTCGAGGACTACGACATGTCGCTCGCCCGCTACCTCGTCCAGGGCTGCGACATCTGGATGAACACCCCCCGCGTCCCCCTCGAGGCCAGCGGAACCAGCGGCATGAAGGCCGCCGCCAACGGCGCCATCAACTGCAGCACGCTCGACGGCTGGTGGGTCGAGGGCTACACCCCCGAGACCGGCTTCACGGTGGGCAACGGCGAGGTCTACGAGGAGACCGCCTACCAGGACGAGGTTGAGTCGCGCGCCCTCTTCGACATCCTCGAGAAGGAGATCATCCCGCTGTTCTACGACCGTGCGGCCGACGGCCTCCCGCGCAAGTGGATCTCGCTCATGCGCAGCTCCATGGGCGCCATCTGCCCCGTCTTCAACTCCAACCGCATGGTCAAGGAGTACGCCGAGGAGTACTACCTCCCCGGCATCCGGTGGTGGCGCAGCCTCAGCGAGAACGGCCTCCGCCGCGCCCGCGAGTTGGCCGCCTGGCGCCGCCATGTCCGCGACTCGTGGTCCGGCGTCCGGATCGAGGCCGTGATCGACGACTGCGAGTCCTCGGCCGAGGTCGGCGACCAGTTCGGCGTCCGCGCCGTCGTCCACCTCGGCGGGCTGCGCCCGACCGATGTCCGCGTCCAGCTCTTCTACGGCGACTCCGACCCCCACGGCGGGATCACCGAGTCGAAGACCATCGAAATGGCCTGCAGCGACCCGACCGTCACCGGGCCGTTCGAGTACAGCGGCCGCGTCCCCTGCCGCAACGCCGGCGTCCAGGGCTACACCGTCCGGATCATCCCCAGTCACCCCGACCTCGTCTGCCCGTTCTCGGTCGGACCCGTGCTCTGGGCCGATGCCTCCGCCCATCGCCGGTGCGACACCGTCGTCTCCGGCGACTGACGGCCCCGGACGACCCGATCGACCCCGGGAGCCGGGCGAGCCCATCGCCCGGCTCCCTTCCTGTTCCCAGCGGGGGGGGTGAGGACGTGACTGCCAGGGAATGCGCGCTGGCCGCGCTGGAGGGCCGCCCGTGCGAGCGGATGCCCGTCGTCGCCCCCTACCTGAACCTCTTCACGATGGACCACTTCGCCGAACTCACCGGTCTCCCCCAGTGGCGCGTCCACGAGTGGCTCAACGGCACGCCCCGGCAGTACGTCGAGCGGCTCGCCGCCATGCGCGAGCAAGCCCCCTTCGACCTGCTCTTCCCACACGGCGCGCCCCCCGGCGCCTGGCGCGAGCGACAGACATTCGTCCTCCGTGGCGGGATCCCCCACCGCCTCGACGGCGCGTCCGGCGCGCTCACCTCGCTCGCCACCCGCAGCGGGATGACCTACGACGACGCCCCCAACCACACCCGCCACCTGTGGGATGAGGCCGACATCGAGGCCACGGTCCGTCCCACACCCGCCGACGAGCTGCTCGCCCAGGGCTACG
>CAZRDB010000154.1:718-5447 GCA_964598695.1 uncultured Armatimonadia bacterium | reverse complement strand
CCCCCCCGGGGAAGCGGCAAAAAACCCCGCGCCCCCCGCGGCCTAGGGGGGGGGTGGCCTTGTGTGGGGGGGGGGATCGTCGGCGCCGTCTGGTCGTGCGTCTGCCACCTCGGCTTCACCCAGACGCTCGAGATGCTCGCCGAAGAGCCCGGGTTCCTCGACCGACTGATCGCGGCCCTGCTGGCCCAGGCGCGCGAGCAGGTCGCCTACTACGCCCGCTGCGGCTCCGACATCGTCTTCGTCGACGAGAGCGGAGCGACCGGCGACCTCATCTCGCCCGCCCACTATGAGCGCTTCGGCCTGCCGTTCACCCGCGCCGTCGTCGAAGAGATCCACCGACGCGGCATGAAGGCGATCGTCTACTACTTCGGCGCCGCGATGGACCGGCTGGCGCAGATCGCCGAAACCCGCGCCGACGCGGTGCTTGTCGAGTGCAGCATGAAGGGCTACACCAACGACATCGACCGCATTGCACGCGCGATCGGCGACCGCGTCTCGCTCTTCGGCAACCTCGACCCCGTCTGGACGCTCGAGCGCGGCCCCGAGAGCCTGCTGGCCCGCGAGGTCGACCGGCAGGTGGAGGCCGGACGCGGTGCGCGCGGGTTCCTGCTCTCGACCGGCAGCCCGATCACGCCCGGCGTCCCCCTGGCGCGCGTCCGGCGGTTCATCGAGCTGGGACGGGAGCGAGCGACCCGGTAACGCGGGGAGGGCCCGATGGCAGGGGATGGGGACGCGCTCCGCCGAGAGGCGACGCGCGAGCTGCACCGGATGCTCGGCAAGGCCGCCACCTTCCGCGACGGCCAGTGGGAGGCCGTCGAGCGGCTCCTGATCGCCCGCCGCAACCTCCTCCTCGTGCAGCCGACCGGGTGGGGCAAGAGCTTGGTCTACTTCGTCGCGACCCGCCTCTTCCGTCGGCGCGGCGCCGGACCGACGGTCCTCGTGAGCCCGCTGCTCTCGCTGATGCGCGACCAGGTCGCCATGGCCAAGCGAATGGGCCTCAAGGCCGGCACCCTCCACAGCGCCAACCGCGCGGAGTGGCGGGCGACCGAGCGCCTCCTGGCCGACGGCCGTTGCGACCTCCTGCTCATCGCCCCCGAGCGTCTCGCGAGCCGCCGCTTCCGCGACGAGGTGCTGCCTCGCCTGCAGCGCGATCTCGGGCTGCTGGTCGTCGACGAGGCTCACTGCATCTCGGAGTGGGGCCACGACTTCCGGCCCGACTACCGCCGCGTCGGACCGCTCGTGCGCTCGCTCCCCGCCGGCATCCCCCTGCTCGCCACCACCGCCACCGCCGCCCGCCGCGTGGTCGAGGACATCCGCGACCAACTGGCCGTCGCGCTCGACGTCGTGCGCGGACCCCTCGACCGCAGCTCGCTCCACCTCCAGGTCGTCCCGCTCGCCTCTCGCACCGAGCGACTCGCCTGGCTCGCCGATAACCTCCCGCGCCTCCCCGGAAGCGGCGTCGTCTACTGCCTCACCGTCGCCGACTGCGAGTGGGTCTCCCGCTGGCTCGCCACCCGCGGGATCGACGCTCCCGCCTACCACGCCGAGCTGCCCGCCGAGGAGCGGCCCCGGCTCGAGCACAGCCTCCAGGCCAACGAGGTCAAGGCGCTCGTCGCCACCGTCGCCCTCGGCATGGGCTTCGACAAGCCCGACCTCGGCTTCGTCGTCCACTTCCAGCGGCCCGGCTCCGCCGTCGCCTACTACCAGCAGATCGGACGCGCCGGGAGAGCCCTCCCGCAAGCCCCGGTCGTGCTGCTCACCGGCGCCGAGGACGACGCGATCAGCGGGTTCTTCATCGACCACGCCTTCCCGGAGCCGCACCAGACCGAGGCCGTTCTCGCCACGATCGGGCGCGAGCGCGCCATCGGCTTCGGCGACCTCCTGGCACAGGTCAACCTCCCCGAGGCCAAGCTGGAGCAGTGCCTCAAGCTCCTGGCCGTCGAGGGCGCCGTGCTGCGCGACCACGACGGTGGCTACCACCCCGCCGGCCCCTGGAGCCCCGACCCGCGCATGACCGCACTGGTCACCGCCACCCGCCGGCGCGAGCTGGAGCGCATGCGCGAGCTGTGCCGAACCCGCGCGTGCCTCATGCAGTTCGTCCTCCGCGAACTCGATGACCCCTCGGCCTCCCCCTGCGGCCGCTGCGCGAACTGCGCCGGACCCGCCTGGCCGCGCCGCGTACGCGCCGCCAGCGCCCGTCGCGCACGCCGCTTCCTCCGCCGAAGCCGACTGCCGATCACCGCCAAGACCACATGGCCGGAGGGGCCGCTCGACGGCCTCGAGGGCGAGATCCCCGAGGAGCTGCGGAACCGGGAGGGACGGGCGCTCTGCCTCTGCGGTCGCGAGGGACTCGGCGGCCTCGTGGAGCGCGCGCGCCACGCCGAGCACCGCTTCCCGCCCGCGTTGGCGCGCCAGGCCGCGCGCTACATCCGGCGCGAGTGGTCGCCCTCCCCCACCCCGGCGTGGCTGACCTGCATCCCCTCCGCCCGCCGGCCCGAGCTGGTCCCCGCGTTCGCCACGGCGCTCGCGCGCAGGCTCGGCATCCCCTTCCGTCCCGCGCTCGCCAGAACCCTCGTCGGGCCGCCGCAGAACGCCCAGCGCAACGCCGTGACGCGCGTCCGGGGCGCCTGTGCCGGCCTCTCCGTCAAGCCCGAGGAAGTACTGCCCGGGCCGGTCCTGCTCGTCGATGACCTCGTCGACTCCGGCTGGACGCTCACGGTCGCCGGCTTCTCCCTGCGCGAGGCCGGCGCCGGGCCGGTTCTCCCCTTCGCGCTCACCATGGCCGCCTCAACCCGAGCGTGGCGGTAGCCGATCCTCCGGGCCCGGCCGCGCCGGACGGCAGTACGCCAGCCAGTACGCCGCGCCCACGAACAACGCCCCGCCCACCACGTTCCCCACCGTCACCGGGAGCAGGTTGCCGAGCAGGAAGCCCCGCCACGTCAGCGCGCTGTAGCCCGCCGGGTCGACCCCGCACTCGAGCCAGTACGCCACATCGGCGTAGTCGCGCACCGCGATCGCGTACGGGATCAGGTACATGTTCGCCACGCAGTGCTCGAACCCGGCTGCCACGAAGGCGGTGATCGGGAAGACGATCGCGAGGATCCGGTCCCCGGTGCTCCGGCACGAGTAGGTCAGCCACACCGCGAGACAGACCAGCATGTTGCAGTAGATCCCCCGCGTGAGCGCCACCGTCGGCGTCAGCGCACACTTCGCGTTCGCGATCTGCAACGCGTTGAGCCCCACCGCGCCATGGTCCAGCGTGTGCTCGGCCGTGAGGAACATCAGCGCGGCCGTCAGCAGCGAGCCGACCAGGTTCCCCACGTAGACCACGGCCCAGTTGCGCAGCAGCAGGCCCAGCGAGATCCGCTCGCCGGCCCAGGCCATCACGAGCAGCGTGTTGCCCGTGAACAGCTCGGCGCCCCCGACCACGACCAGGATCAGCCCCAGCGAGAACGCCAAGCCTCCCAGCAGCTTGGCCACCCCGTACGGGAGATCGGCCCCGCCCGTCGTCGCGATGGTCGTGAACAGCCCGCCCAGCGCGATGTACGCCCCCGCCAGCATCGCGAGGAGGAACATCGGCAGAAGGCCCATCTGCGCCTTCTTCTCGCCGATCGCCTCCGCGCGCGCCGCCATCGCGGGCGGTAAGTGCGCGTCCAGCGTTCCCGGATCCACTCAGGCCCTCCGCACCCCCGGCGCCTACCCGGCGAGGGCCTCCAGCGCCTTCGCCGCGTCGGACTCCGTCGCGAAACTCACCAGCATCGCGAACTGCTCGCCGACTCCCATCGCCTGCATGAACCGCGCGTTCAGCCCCGCCGCCGCGAGCTTCCGCGTGACCGTGGCGCCCGCGCCAACCTGGTTGTCGCCCGTCACCAGCACCGCGAAGCTGGCCGGCTCCGGGTAGCAGCCGGCCTGGTCGGCCAGACCCCCGTGCGCCCCGTCATCCTCGAGCACCACCCAGGCCTGGCCCGGCTCGCCCGGCGCCATCGTGTAGGCGACGAGCGACGCCAACCCCACCCCGTGGGCCGCCGCGATCGCGAGCTGCTCGGCCACCGCGCCCGGACGATCGGGCAGACTGGGCGCCTTCCGAACCTTCACGCGCCGTACGCTGAGAGCCATCGCGCGACACTCCCTTCGCCCGGGTCGGCAACCCGGCGCCGCCGGTCTCGCCGGCTATGGGGCGATGGGGAAGACCACCGCCCGGTTCTCGTTCGACGACAGGTAACACGCCTCGAGAAGCTCTGTCAGGTTGCGGCCGTCCCGCACGTCGATCGTCGTCGCAGCCCCGTCCAGGATCGAGCTGAGCCACTGCTCGAGCGGCGCCGGCAGCGCGGCCGGCAGCTCGTGCGGGTGCTTGCCCTCCCGCAGGTCCTCCTCCGCCACCTTGGTGCTCTGGAGCACCGGAGCGCCCGCCAGCGTCCCCACCGCCGCGTAGCCCTCCGTGCCGTACACCTCCATCGGGCTCGGGCCCTTGCGCTGCACCCACGAGCACTCCATCGTCGCGAGAACGCCGCTCTCGAACTCCACCACGACGGCCGCGTTGTCGTCGACCTTCGGGTAGATGCCCGTGATCGAGTTCACGCGGCCCGCCACGGCCCGCGGGGGGCCGCCGAGCCAGCGCGTGACATCGACCGTGTGGCAGCCTATATCAAAAACCCCCCCCCCCCCCCCGGCCGGGGCCCCGTTAACCCCCCCTTTTCCCCCCCAAACCCCCGGTTCTGCCCCCCCTGTG
>CAZRDB010000154.1:0-708 GCA_964598695.1 uncultured Armatimonadia bacterium | reverse complement strand
GCCGGCTCGGGCTCCGTGAACCACGCCTTGTCGCCGCCGAACCACCGGTCGAGCGCCCCCGAGTGCGCGATCCGCGTCCGGATGTAGGTGATGTCGCCGATCAGGCCCTCGTCCACGACCTTGCGCAGGAACAGCGTCTCCGAGCGCGTGCGCGCCGGCAGCGAGACCATGAACCGGATCCCGCTCTCCTCCACGGCCTTCACGACCGCGTCGGCGTCCTTCGTGCGGATCGTCAGCGCCTTCTCGGTGAAGATGTGCTTCCGGGCCGCGCACGCCGCGTAGTAGACCTCCGGGTGCAGGTTGGTCGGCGCGTCGACAACCCCGCCGTCCACGTCCTCCCGGCCGAGCGCGCGCTCGAGGTCCGGCTCGAACGGCACGCCGTAGCGCTCCGCCATCGCCTTGCCGCGCTCCGGCAGCTCGTCCCAGATGACGGTGATCTCGGAGCGCGCGTTGTCCCGTACCGCGTTGGCGTACCCCTCGGCATGGACATGGGCGAAGCTGAGCATCGCCACGCGGACCTTCCCGCTGCCGCCCCCGAGCACGAGGCTCTGGCCGGCAGTGTGGAGCGTCGAGTGCATGGGCATGGTCTGGCTCCTCTCCTCGGACCGAGGACGATCCAACCGGCTACTTCGGGGCCGCCGCCGTCTGCCCTGCTCTCCGGCGCGATCCGCTCCCCCTACGGCACGTCCCGCCGGTGGGCGTCGCGTG
>CAZRDB010000153.1:10714-12257 GCA_964598695.1 uncultured Armatimonadia bacterium | reverse complement strand
GAAGCGCCGTTCGCGCCCTCACCGCGCACGACCTCCGCGAAGCCCTCGTCGCCGCCGGGATCGTCCCGAGCGACGAGGCCATGGCCGCGGCCCAGGCACTCTCGGAGCACGGCCTCCCCGTCAACCAGCGCAACGTTCAGGCGATCGTCCGCGCCCTGACGACAGGCGGACCCACCGCCCTCGGCGAGGCCCGAGTCCTCGCGGCCGCACGCGCCCTGGGCCTGGAGCCGACGCCCGACACGATCGCGGCGCTGCGCCAAGCCCTCGCCCCCGATGGAGGACGGCGGCTGATCCGGGCGCTCTCGGATCTCGCGAACGCTCTCGAACCGGCCACCGCGCTGCTGCCGCCCTCGGGGGCCGAGGCGCCCATGCCGACGACCGCGGTCCGCGAGGCGCTCGTGGAGGCCCTCGGCCGCTACGCGGCCACTGCCCCCGAGTCCGACGCCGCGGTCCGAGCAGCCGCCCTCCTGGAGACCGGTGCACCGGCGCCCGACCTTCTCGCGGCTCTCGCGAAGCGGCTCGGGCGGATTCGACTCGGACCGGGCGCCAGCGAGAGCCTCACCGAGACCGTGGCTCTCGGCCGGGACCTCGCCTCCCTCTCGAAGGAACTCGCGCCGCTCCTCGACGCGCTGCGAGCCGCTCTCGCCGTCCCATCGCCCGCCCCCCGGGGGGGCGATCCGAGCGACATGGCCCCACAGGTCTGGAATGCGGCCGAGCAGCTCGCCTTCCTCGCGGCCGAGCCGGACGCCCCCGGCGGAGCGATCGACAACGTGCTCACCGCGCTCCGGACGGCCGCCCAGACCCACCGGGGACCTGCCGGCGCGGGCGGAGCGTCAGCCTCCGCCGCAGAGCTTGCCTCCCGCGTCGCCAGCCTCCTCGACCAGGTGGGCGCCGCCCTACGGGCTGAGAGCCCCGAGGGCGTGGCGCGCGCCCGTGAGCTGCTGGTCGCGACGCTCGACCGGCTGGACCAGGGGATGCCCGCCACGCCGGGCGACCGACTCCGCCACCTCCAGGGGGCGCTCACGCGCGCGGCCGAGCTGATCGGGCCCGCGACGGGCTGGGACCCGCCGTCCGCGAGGGCCCTCGGTCGCCAACTGGTGTGGCTCGCCTCGGAGCTGGCGAAGCCGGAGTCCACGACCTCGGCTCGCGAGGCCGTCACCGAGGCGGTGGGGGCCGCCCGCGAAGCGATTGCCGGCCTGGAGCGGGCGATCTCGGGTCGCAGGGCCGATCTGCTGTCGCTCTTCGCGGGCAGGGTCGCGGCCGAGGCCACCGCCGTCTCGACGGAGCACCTCGCGTCTCAGGTAGCCGAACTGGCCCGGCTTGAGGACACCGCCCGGTCGGCCCTCGGCCTCACTCCGGCCGGTTCCGCGGCAAGACCGGCTCCCGCGGAGCTTCTCCCCGCGCTCGCCGATGCGCTCTCCCTGGTGGCGCGGGCCCTGCCGGATGCCTCCGCTCCCGCAGCGCCCACGGAGCTGCCGGAACGGATGTTCCAACTGGCGGCAGCGGTCTCCGAAGCGCTGGACTCCTCCGGCCGCCCGGCAGT
>CAZRDB010000153.1:10222-10704 GCA_964598695.1 uncultured Armatimonadia bacterium | reverse complement strand
CGAGCGCCGCGCTCCCCCCGCCGACGACGGACCCGGTCGGGGGGCCGGGACCCTCCGCCGCCGCAGCCGTGCCCCGGCAAGAGCTGCGGGCACTGGCAGACGCCCTGCGCGAGGCCCTGCCGGCGCTGCTCGCCGGCGTACCGGGGGGAGAGCCCGCGCCCTCGCAGCCGTCCCCGCTCGGCCTCGCCGAAGGACCGGCCGTTCCCCTCGCGGCGCGGCCCGCGTGGCTCGAACCGGTCTCCGAGGCGCTGGCTCGCCTGGTCTCCGCGCTGCCGGCCGGGGCGACTGCCGCGATGCCCCGCCTGCCCGCAGGGCGCGATCTCCCGGCCCTGCGAGCGTGGATCGACGCGGCCCTACCCCTTCTCGAACGCATCGCGGTGGGGGCGGAGACGCCCGCCGAGTGGGTCGCCCGGTACACCATGGCCCAGGGCTCCAGCCGAGCCTCCCTGTACGGCCTCGTCTCCGTCCACGCGCCCCTTGAC
>CAZRDB010000153.1:8213-10212 GCA_964598695.1 uncultured Armatimonadia bacterium | reverse complement strand
GGTGGGCGCGATCCTGGCCGAAGCGCTCCCCGCTCTCCGCGCCTCGTTGGTGGCCTCCGTCCGCGAGTCGGCATCCTCCGCTGCAGCGATCCTGGCCCGGATGGCGGCGACGCCTCGGGAGGGGTCCGAGCCGGTCGCCCGAGCCCTGCGGGAGGTCGCCGCGCAGACCGCGGTCAGCACCGAGCACAGGCTGCTCGCGCCCGCCCCCGAGGCCACGGTACGGGACGACCTTCGCACCCACCTCATGCGGCTCGCGCGCGACGGCGAGTACCTCGCGGCGCTGCCCGAGGCCGAGGTCGAGGCGCCCGCCCTCGTTGCCGCCCTCTCGGCGCTCGCCACGGCGGCACGGAGTGTCTCCGGGCTGCTCGAGGCGCGCCAACTGCTCAACGCGGCCTACACAGCGCAGCAGCCGAGCCCGCTGGTGGCCTACATCCAGCTCCCCATCCAGGTGGGCGACCACCAGCACATGGCCGAGCTGAAGCTCCTCAGAGACCCGCGCCAGGGCGCTCGGGAGATCGACCCCGCGAACGCGACCGTCGCGATCCGGCTCGATACGAAGACCCTGGGCCTGGTGGTGGCCGTCCTGCGCACCGATGAGAAGACCGTCCATGTCACGTTCACGCTCGAGAGATCCGAGTATGAGCGGGCAGTGGCCCGTGAGGCGGGCTCGCTGCAGGCCGGACTGGAGCGAGCCGGCTTCCGTGTGGGGTCGCTCGCGACCGAGGTGCGTGCGCGCTCGGGCGAGGTCTTCGACCGCCTCGGGCCCTCGCTGCCCGAGGGCTCAACCCTGTCGCTGCTCGCCTAGGAGGAGGAGGTTCGCCATGCCCGAGGAGACCAAGCGCCACCGGAGGAGGCTGGCGACCGCGCTCGCCTACGAGATGGAACACCGCGCCGCGCCCGAGGTGGTCGCCGCCGGGAAGGGTCTGGTGGCCGAGCGGATCCTGGTGATCGCGCGGGAGCTCGATGTGCCGATCCGCGAGGACGAGCTGCTCGCGGAGGCGCTCTCCGTGCTGGGGATCGGAGACATGATCCCGCCGGAGCTGTACCAGGCCGTGGCGGAGGTGCTCGCATTCGTCTACCGGCTGGACGCGTCTCGGCGGGTGTAGAGCGGTTCCCGCAAGCTTCCGCGCGCAAGAGCGAAGAGCGACAACCGCCCAGGGTGAGCGGAAGAAGGAGCGCTCGACAGGCCGCCGCGCGCTGCCGGCGCCTGCAGGGACTCTCGGGAGCCGCGCCAAGCGGTCAGAGCCCGTGCCACTTGCGCTCGCGGGCGAAGTGGGCGCTGGCGCGCGCCTGACTCATCTCCGCGTCCAGCGGGTCGGCGGCCACGTCGGAGGGATCGGCGAAGCCGGCCACGGGAGGGTCCGGGGCGGCCGTGACCCACGCGTCGAAGCGCTCGACGGCCTCCTCGCCAAAGGCGCCGCGCCAGCCGTCGGTCCGGTACGGGATCCGCATCTGCTCGACCGGCGCGTCGATGTTCAGCCGCACCCCGCGGTCGCGTTTGGCGACGTGGCTGACCAGCGCATCGCTGTCGATGACCCCCGCGCCGAGACTGACCTTCGTGATCAGACAGCCGTCGGGCCTCGGTTCGACGATCACGTCCCCCAGCTCGAGACTGTGCGCGCGCGGCGCGAGGCGCGAGGCGAAGTCGCAGGGGGGCTCGAGGGCCATCAGCGACTGCACCGGATCGACGCAGGCGCCCACCAACTCGGAGCGCGCGCAGTCGATCAGCCGGAGCACCTCCTCGGCCGTCAGGTCGCCGACGCCGTGGACAGCCAGGCGGATCTCGGTCTCCTCCAGCGCGGGGACGATCTGCAGCAGGTCGGTCTCGGCCGCGGTGAGGTGCTGCTCCCAGGCGACCGGGTCGGCGAGCCGCGGCCCTCCGAGTACCACGCTGACCACGCGGCAGGAGAGCCGCTCACCGACTTCGAGGGCGAGCTGGAGCTGCTCCCGCCCCGTGCCGACCACGCCGATCTCGATGTACAGGTCGAGATCGTCGGCG
>CAZRDB010000153.1:0-8203 GCA_964598695.1 uncultured Armatimonadia bacterium | reverse complement strand
CCGCCCCGGGCCCCCCCCGCGTATGTCGCTGCTCAGGCGCAGTTGTGCGGCGTGGGTGGCTATGGGGTGGTGGTCCCGGGCCCCCGTCGACTCGAAGTGGCGCAGGTCGACGAAGTGGATTCCGTCGAAGTCGAGGCTCTTCGCCACGCGCAGGTAGCCCTCGGGACTGAGAGGCTCGATCCCCTGCGGGGCGTACCCCCAGAGCCCGCCCGCGCACCGTAGAGAGTAGCTCGAGAGACCGATGTCCACGCCGGCTCGCCTTTCGCCGAACGACTGACCATTCGAGCACGGCCACGCCGTGCCCTCCGTTCGCGTGCGCGGGGAGGCCCGAGCGACCTCGCCGCGGAATCCCCCGCAGACCGTATCGAGCGGAAGGATGGAACGTCACATGCCACAGCACATCGATCTCCAGGGAGCCCTGCGCGCCGGCGTCGAGGGCCTGCGCACCCACCTGGAACTCGTCTCCCAGGACCAGCGCATCGCCAAGGCCCATGCCCGCTACGTGCGGATCCTCTTCGAAGCCCTGCGCGAGGAGGGGTTCACCGAGGGGCAGGCACTGCAGGTCGTGAGCGGGGCGCCCTTGCCCGGCGCGCGCTGATCGCTCACTCCTCGGGATCGGACTCCCACACCTCGACCGGCAGGTTGGGCCACGTCTCCTCGAGCAGCTCCTCCGTCTCCGCCGACTCGGGGCCGATGTACAGCACCGAGAGGTTGTCCCAGTGGAGCACCCGATGGGCCACCTCGTGGATGTCGTCGGGGGTCACCCGCTCGGGACCGAGCGTCAGGCGGTCGAGTTCCTCCGAGCTGTCGAGTCGGCTCGCGAAGAACTGCGAGCCTCTCGCCGGAGCGGCCGACTGCGGGTCATCGAGCTGGAAGTCGCGCAGGAAGCGCAGCACCGTGCGCGCCTCGTGGACCTCGTCCTTCTCCGGCGGCTCGATCAGCAGTGATTCGACGCTGCGCACGAACAGCTTGAGGATCTCCGGCATCCGGCTCGCCGCGCCCTCCACCGACACCTCGAGCATGATCTGGTCGCCCAGCACCCACGGCTGCGACCCGGCCGACTCCGCGAGGCCCGAGTCCCACGACAGGCGCTGCCGGACCCGGCTGTCCGGTCCATCGCCCACGATGCAGTCCAGGATCTGCACGAGCGGCGCCTCGGTCGACCCCACCGCGCAGCACGGGAACAGCAGGTGGAGCGAGAACCGATCGTCCGGCACCGGCACCAGGGCCATCACGCGCTGGTCGGAGAGCACGTCGGCCATCGGCCCGGGCGGCCCCGCGGGGTGCTGCGGCAGCGCGTTGCGCAGCTCGTCGACGCAGCGCTCGAGGTCGGACCGCTCGTAGGCTCCGGCGACCGAGAGCACCAGATTGCCGTCCTGCCAGCACTCCTCGAACCGGTCGACGATATCGGCCAGGGAGATCCGGGCGACGCCGTCGCGGCCCCCGTAGACGCTCCAGTTGAGATCGGGCCGGATGAGCAGCCGGTTGATCAGCTCGCCCACCTCGATCGTCGCCGGGGCGACGTCGGGGATCGTGTCCCACAGCATCGCGCGCTCGCGCTCGAGCACCTCGGCCTCGAACCGCGCCTCGGTGAGAAACGAGGGAACCAGCGAGGCGATCGCCGAACCGTGCAGCCGGTGACCGTGGACGAGGACGAACGCCTCGCCCGGCGCCACGCCGCCGTTGCAGATCCGTCCGGCGGGGGAGCGCCGCGAGAAGTCGAGCATCTCGGCCTCGAGGGCCATCCGCTGCGTGAGCAGCGCGACGCCCGGACGGTTCAGCGAGTCGGTCAGTGAGCCGGCCCCCACATGCAGCGAATAGCAGACCGAGTGTACGTGGGGGCTGTACAGCTCCGTGACTCGCATGACCTCACCTCCAGCAGCCAATACGCCGGTCGCACGGACGGTCCCTCCCTGGCCCGCGAACTCGCACCGCAGGGAGGGACGGCGCGACATCGCGAGAACCCGCCTCTCGGCCGCATCGCTGCCGGCCGGAGGGAGAACCCATGTTCCAGCTCGCCTGTTTCACCGACGAGATCAGCCAGGACCTCGCGCGGGCTCTGGAGGTCTGCCGCGAGTTCGGCCTTCAGGGCGTCGAGTTGCGGAGCGCCTGGGAACGCGGCCCGCACAACTTCAGCCCGGAGGAGATCGACCGGGTCGCGAGCCTGGTCGCCGACTCGGGCCTCGAGGTCGCCTGCATCGCCGCGCCGTTCCTCAAGTGCGACCTGGGTGATGCCGAGGCGTACGAGTCCCACCTCGGCTTCCTGCGGTCCTCGATCGCGCTCGCCCACCGGCTGGGCGCCCCGGTGATCCGCGGGTTCACATTCTGGCGAACCGCCACGCCCGACGAGGCGCTGCTCGACCGGATCGCCGAGGCGCTGGCCGAGCCGGCGCGGATCATGGAGGGTGAGGGGCTGATCCTCGGGATCGAGAACGAGGCCGCGTGCCACATCGGCTCGGCACAGGAGCTACTGCCGCTGCTCGAGCGCGTCGACAGCGCCGCCGTGCAGGCGATCTGGGATCCCTCGAACCAGGTCTACATGGATGACGAGACGCCGCTCCCCTTCCCCGGTGGCTACGAGCTGCTCCGCGGGCGGCTCGCGCACGTCCACGTCAAGGACAGCAAACGACTTCCGGGCGGCGAGAGGACCCACACGCCCGTGGGCGAGGGCATGGCCAACTGGCGCCAGCAGTTCGCCGCACTGGCCCGAGACGGTTTCAGCGGCTACTGCTCGCTCGAGACCCATTGGCGACCGACGAGCGAGATGGCCGAGGAGGTCATGAACCGGCCAGGCGGCAGCGCCTACACCGAGGGCGCCGAGGCCGGCTCCCGGATCTGCCTCGCCAACATCGCCTCCATGCTGGACGAGATGGGCCTGGCCTGAGCCGGGCCCACCGCCCTACTTCTGCAGAGTGCTCGCGATGATCGCGATCAACCCGCCGCCAACGGCCAGGGCCAGGACCGCGCCCACAACGAGCATGACAACACGCTGCTGGTGCGCGACCTGCTCCTTCTCCCGGCGATGGCGTTCCGTGACGCGGTCCTCGTGCTTGGTTGCGAAGTCGAAGAGGCTCTGGTCGGGAGGAGTGTAGATCTCGTCAGTGACGGAGGTCGTGGCGCCGGCGGCTGCGGGCTTCCCGGGTTCGGACATGGGGATCGCCTCCTACAGGGTCTGCGGCGGGGGCGCCGCACGGACGGCGAAGCGGTGAGAACGCGTGTGCGCACTGCCAGTCACGTCGGCCCGTTGACATGAGGAGTCCGGTCGCGGATGAACCCCGGGTGAAGCCGTCGAGTCGTGCGCCCGATCGGCCCTGTCGGGCCGAACAGAAGCCCACAGCGCCGCGCGAACCGCTCGATCGGTCTCCCACTGATGCTTAGCTTCGCCCGGAACCCGCCGCGACCTCCCCGCACGCGAGCCGAGCGAGGTGTGTCCCGCCTCGGCGCGAATACAGCACTCAGAGGGTGGCGGGGTGCGCCAGCCGAGAGGAGTGCTTGCAGGATGGTGCACGCGATCGTACGGCGACGCCTGTTGCGCGCGGGGGCCGTCGTGGCACTGCTCCTCGCCGCCACACAGTGCTTCGCCCTCCCCCGCCTCGCCGACCGGTGCTTCATCGTCAGCGTCGACGGGCTCGCCGCTCGCTACCTCTCCGAGGTCGAGGCCCCCAACCTCCGCAACCTCATGCGGTACGGCTCCTGGACGCTGCGTGCCGAGAGCGTCGTCCCCTGCACCACCCTGCCCGCGACGGCCTCCATGCTCAGCGGCCTGCTTCCGCGCCGTCACGGGATCGACTGGGATCGCTGGGAGCCGAGCCGCGGCACGCTGCGGGCGAGCACCATCCTCACCGTCACCTCGGCCAGCGGCGGACGTCCGGGAATGTTCCTGGCGCACCAGAAGATCCTGCACCTGGTGCCCCCGGAGCTGCGGGAGGACGCCTACGTGATCGGAACCGACGACGTGCTGATGATGGACCGGGTGATCCGGGACTTCTTCACCGAGCAGCGGACCCTGTGGTACATCGAGCTGGGAGGGGTCGAGGAGGCCGGCCATGCTTACGGCTGGGGCTCGCCCGAGTACCTGCAGGCGATCGAGGTCGCCGACTACCAGATCGGCCGACTGCTCGATGCAGTCGCTGAGCGCGACTGCTCGGCCACCAGCGCGATGATCGTGACCTCGGACCACGGCGGCTCCGGCACCCGCAGCGACGTGCCCGGCCCCGACACCCTCACCATCCCGTGGGTGGTCTGCGGCCCCAACATCCGCGCGAACTACCAGATTGCGGGGCGACTCCGCGTCTACGATACCGCAGCCACCGCGGCCGTCATCCTCGGGCTGGACCCGCCGACGGATTGGGACGGCAAGCCGCCGCTGCGCGTACTGGGGGAGAGCTGATCCCACTGCTTCCCGGAGGGGGTGCGGCGCTGAACTGCCCGAACTGTGGAGCCCAAGTGGTCGGCACGGGAGCCGACAGCCGTTGCGGCGCGTGCGGTTGGCGGCCGGAACCTGCCGCCGCCACGCCCGATGCCCGCGTCATGCAGGGCGGCGTCCGCTGTGGCGACTGCGGCGCTCTGAACAGCATCCGGGCGGCCGCGTGCCGCGTCTGTGGCGCCGCCATGCGCGTGCCGGGCGTCGCCGCACCCCAGCCCGCGCCGTTCGAGCAGCCACAACAGGCCGCGTCGGCCCAGCCGGGCTTCGTGGCCTGCCCTTCGTGCCGAGCCCAGAACTCCGAGGCCGCCACGGTCTGTCGCCTGTGCGGAGCCGCGCTCCGTGAGCCGACGGCGCCCGCGGCGCCCGAGCCGGTCGTTCCCGCGGGCTACCCGGCGCCGACGGAGCTGCCCGGGCTCGGGGCGGGCGATGTGGGGCCGATGGACTTCGGCAAGTGCCTCGATCGGGCATTCAGCGTCTACCGCAACGCGTTCAGTCCGCTTCTGCTTGCCGCCGCGACCCTGAGCATCCCGACCGCACTCGCGACGGCGCTCGTGGCCTGGGGGTACTTCCGCTTCAGCCCGGGCGCCGCCAGCCTGATGTTCGGCGACTACTCGCGCTGGGCGAAGCTGCTGAACTCCGAGGGCCCCGAGCAGGCGATGAAGGTGCTGATGGGCAGTGGCTCGTCGTTCGACACGACGGGCTACGGGGTGATGCTGGTAGCCTCGGCCGTCCTCTACATCGTGCAGATCGTCGCCTACCCGATGCTCTGGGGCTTGGCCGGCGCGATCACGGCGCAGGTGCACACCGGCCGCGCGGCCGACATGCGCCAGGCCTGGGGCGTTGCGAAGGAGGCCTACTGGCACCTCGTCGGCGTCTCGCTCTTCGTGACCCTCGTCCAAGCCATGTCGGGCTGCATCGCCCTCGCCCTGTTCCCGCTCTTCGCGTGCTACCCGTGGGTGGTGCTGTTCGAGCGTAAGGGCTTCGGCAGCGCGCTGGGGCGGTCATTCCAGCTTGTCGGTGGCGACTTCCTCCGCGTCTGGTGGTGGTACGTGGTCTCGTACCTCGTCGTCGCGGTGCTCTCCGAGAGCCTCGGGACCGCCCTACGCTTGGGCACCAGCTTCGGCCTCAACCAGCTCATGCCGGAGTCGTCGCTGGTCGCCGCCATCGGGGGCAGCGCGTCGGCGTTGGCCCAGACCGTGTTCATGCCCATCGCGATCGTGTTCCAGGCCCTGATGTACTTCGACCTGCGCGCTCGCCGCGAGGGGTTCGATCTCCGTCTCAAGCTCGGATCCTCTCAGGCGGTGGCGGGATGATCCGCCGGGCGCTGCTCACGGTCGGTCTGCTGGCGGTGCTGTGGCTGCCGCCGGCGCTCGCTGACGAGCGCCCCACCCCGCCCCGGGCCCGCCCGGCCGCCGAGACGGTCCGGCAGGCCGTCGACGAAGAGCTGGCGACCGGCGACTACATCCCGACCATCGATGAGCGCCAACGCGCCTACACGCGCATCCTCCTGCTTCAGAAGCTCGCCAACTCGATCACCGGCTTCCTCCACCGCTTCGCCGGGCGCATCCGCCTCCCGGGACTGTCCTGGCTGAGCGGCATGTCGGGGATCGGCACGGTCTTGCTCATCGCCGCGGGCCTCGTCGTCTTCGGCCTGCTCGGCTGGCTCGTGTACATCCTCGTGTGCTGGATCCGCGTGCAGAGGGAGGAGCGGCTCCGCCTCGAGGCGGAGCTGGCTTCGGTCGGACGCGGCGCGGAGGAGCGCGACCTGCTCGCGATGAGTGCTCGACGCGCGCTCCTGGCGGCCCGCAAGGCGGCCGACGGGGGAGATCTCCGCGCCGCGTTCCGATTCGCGTTCTACGCGCTCCTGCTGTGGCTGCGCGAGGCCGGACACCTGGAGTTGGATCTCCGTCGGACCAACCGCGAGTACCTCGGGATGCTTGACGCCGAGCTGCCCGAGCGCGACCTCTACCGCCGCTCCCTCGAGCAGTTCGAGCGGAAGTGGTACGGCCTTCAGCCCGTACTCGACTTCGAGTATGCCGACCTCGAAGCCGCGGTCCGACCCCTCGTCACGGCCGAGAGGAGGGCGCGGTAGATGTCCCGCTCCACCCGCTGGCTGCTCGCGCTGCTCCTCGTCTTCGTCGTCGCGAACGCCGTCCCCGTGGTCCTGAACGCCGGGACCAAGGCGCAGCAGACGGCCGACTGGTCCACCTTCCGCCGGGGCGGCCAGGGCGCGGGCGCCCTGTACGGCCTCCTGGAACGGCTCGGCCACCCCGTCGCCCGCAACCAGGACGTGCTGACGAAGCTGCCGGCCGACTGTGCGCAGCTCTGGGTCCTGTACCCGACGACGCCGCTCGCGCACGAGGAGCTGTCGGCTCTCGAGAGCTGGGTGTACGAGGGCGGTCAGCTCGTCTGCTCGTGGGACTTCCTGGTCTACGCCAACATGTTCGCGGCCCAGATGATGCGCGGCGACAGCGCCGACAGCCCGTTCCCCATGTTGGCCGAGGCACGGCCGAGCCCCCCCGAACTCAACCTCTCGGGGCTCGGGATCCTCCCCGGCAAGCGGCCCGGGGTGTACGCAAGCCCCGGCCTGCGGGAGGGCCTGCTCGAGGAGGTGCGGCTTCTGCACTTCCCGGAGGGGCGCGGCCTCGCCGACTACAAGGGCTGGACGCCGCTCGTGAAGGCGCAGGGCGAGGTCCTCGTCGCCGCCGCCCCGGTTGGCGAGGGGTGGGTGCTCTTCCTCGCCGACTCCGGCCTCCTCGGCAACGCGGCCATCGGCGAGCACGACAACGCGGTCTTCGCCAGCAACATCGCCGCGATGGCCCCCGGCAGGATCTACTTCGACGAGCATCACCACGGCTTCTCGGGCCGGCCGCGCAGCGTGCTGGCCCTCGTGCGCGAGTCCCGAGGCGGGCCGGCCGCGGCCGTCGTGGCGTTGGGCCTCCTGTTCATGGTCGTCGCCGTCGGTTGGCGATTCGGCCGCGCCCAGGAGCCACCGGCCGCCGTCCGCCGGTCATCGCTGGAGTACGTCCACTCGCTCGCCGGGCTGTACCGGCACGCCGGCGCACGCCAGATCGCCGTCCGCGCGCTCTACGAGAGCGTCCGGAGGCGCGCGGTGGGCTCGGCCCGGACGGGCGAGCTGAGCAACACCCAGCTCGCCCAGCTCGCCGCCAGCCAGTCCGGACTCGCCCCGCATGAGGTGGAGGCCCTCCTGGCCGATGCCCGCGCGGGTCTCGAGACCGGCTGCGCGTCCGACATCGAGCTGCTCCGGATGGCCCGCGGCCTGGCGCGACTGGGCCGCCGCGGGGGCATGCGGCAGGGAGCGTCCCGACCCGCGGGTCGGTGAGGAAGGGGATCGGTCGTCTTGGCTCGCACACAACAGATCGCGGAGCGCCTCAAGGAGCAGGTCGGCAAGGTCATCGTCGGGCAGGAGTCCGTCGTCGAGCAGGCGGTGCTGGCCGTACTGGCCTCCGGCCATGTCCTGCTCGAAGGCGTGCCCGGCACCGCGAAGACGCTCCTCGTCAAGGTGCTGGCGGCCACGCTGGGCGGCTCGTTCCAGCGCGTCCAGCTCACGCCCGACCTCATGCCGGCCGACATCGTCGGCGTCAGCATCTACAACGCCAACCGCGGCGACTTCGAGTTCCGGCCCGGCCCCATCTTCTCCCAGTTCCTGCTCGCCGACGAGATCAACCGGACCCCGGCCAAGACGCAGGCCGCCCTGCTCGTGGGCATGGAGGAGCGCCGCGTCTCCGTCGACGGCCAGACCCATCTCCTGCCCCA
>CAZRDB010000152.1:0-12347 GCA_964598695.1 uncultured Armatimonadia bacterium | reverse complement strand
TCGACCTCGGCCGCGAGCGTCTCGCGATCCTCGCCGAGGGTGATGACGCGCGGCCGGCAGTGGAACATCTGGCCGACCCGGAAGGGGTGGTACTCGGCCGCGATGGCCGCCGACTTGCCCTGCCGGATCTCGAACTGGTCCTGGGAGAGGAGCGGGTCGCAGCGCAGGTACAGCTCGGAACCGAGGAACTCCTCGAACCGCGCGAGATCGGCGCCCTCGTCGCCCAGCATCTCCCACGCGACCTCGGGGGGGACGACGGCGGCGAACGCCTCCGGCTTCGACTCGATCGCGCGCCGGCGGAGGGTCCGCTCGACCCGCGCGGCCAGGCCCTCGGGCGAGAGCACCCTCCCCTGCCCCCGGCAGTGCGGACAGGTGCGGAGCAGCTCCTGGCTGAGGCTGAGGCCCGTGCGCTTGCGGGTCATCTCGACCAGGCCCAGCGGGCTCAGGTGGACGATCCGGGTTCGGGCCTTGTCCTTCGCGAGCTGCTCCTCGAGCACCTGGACCACCTGTTTGCGGTTGGCGCTCTCGAGCATGTCGATGAAGTCCAGGATGATGATGCCGCCGATGTCACGGACGCGAAGCTGGCGCGCGATCTCGTGGGCGGCCTCGATGTTGGTGGTGACGACGGTGTCCTCGAGGTTCTTGCCCCCCGTGAACCGGCCCGTGTTCACGTCGATCGTGCACATCGCCTCGTTCTCGTCGATCGTGAGGTTGCCGCCGCTCGGGAGGTCGACGCGCCGCTTCACGAGCCGGACGATCTCGTTCTCGATGCCGTAGGCCTCGAAGAGCGGCACCCGGCCGGTGTAGAGCGTGCAGCGCGAGGCGGCCTCGGTGGAGATCGCCCGCAACGCCCGCGAGGCCTTCTCGTGCTCCTCCTTGGAGTCGATCAGGATCTCGCGGGTCTCGTCGGAGTAGCGGTCGCGGATCATCCGCTCGACCAGCGACAGCTCCTCCTGTAGCAGCGAGCCCGGTCGCTTGCGTCGGAAGGCGTCCTTGATCCGCCGCCAGTCGCGCTTGAGCTGCTCGACGTCGGCCGTCATGTCCTCGAGCGTGCAGCCCTCGCCCTCCGTTCGGACGATGAGCCCGTAGCCGCGGGGCTTGACCTGGTTGGCCAGCTCCTTGAGGCGGCCGCGCTCGGCGTCGCTCTCGATCCGCCGGGAGACGCCGGCGTGCGAGGCCCCGACCGGCAGGAGCACGACGTAGCGGCCGGGAAGCGAGATCCGTGTCGTGGCACGTGCGCCCTTGCGGCCGAGCGTGCCACGGGCCACCTGCACGAGCACCGATTGGCCCTCTTGGGCCACCTCGGTGATCGGGGGCAGATCCCGCTCGCGCCACCGTCCGCGCTGGGCGCCGCGACGCTGGGGGGTACCCGAGCGACCCTGGGCCTCGGCCCGTTCCGACGCGATCACGTCGGCCTCGGCGAAGTCCTTGGCGTGCATGAATGCGTTGCGATCGAGGCCGATGTCGACGAAGCAGGAGTCCATCCCCGGGAGCACGCGCTCGATGCGCCCCTTGTAGATACTGCCGACTTCCTGCTGTTCCGCCTCGGTGCGCAGCTCGACGAGCTTGCCGTCCTCGAGGACGGCGAGCCGCGTCTCGCGGGGCTCCACATTGACGAGGATACGTCTCTCCAAGAACGCCCACCTGTCGACGGCCGCCAGCCCATCCCGGTCGCCATCATACCACACAGGCTCCGGGCCGCCGGCCCCTTCGCCTCGGCTGGGTGGGGGCTAGAGGGAGTTCTGGAGGTTCTCGGTCCGCAGCTCTGCCATCCGCCGGTCGTACTCATCGGCCGAGTTGAGGAACTCCGACTCGATGAACAGCAGGAACTCATCGACCAGCGGCGGCTCGAAGTCCTTGTCGCGGCCGCGCAGCACGACGCGGGCCGCGTCGTGGAGACCGAGCGCTCGGCGGTACGGGCGATCGGTGGTGACGGCGTCGAAGACATCGACGACCGCGGTGATCCGCGCGATCAGGGGAATCTCCTCGCCCTGCAGGCCCTCGGGGTACCCGGAGCCGTCCCAGCGCTCGTGGTGGCTGTGGACCAGGGCGCCCTCATCGGGGAAGGTGCCGATGGGGTCGACGATCTCGCGTCCCTTCGCGGGATGCGAGCGCATCGCGTCATACTCCGACTCGGTGAGCGGGCCGGGTTTGTTGAGGATGCTGTCGGCGACGCCGATCTTGCCCACGTCGTGCAGCTCACCGGCGGTGGCGATCGCGTCGAGGATCTGCTGCGGGACGCCGAGGTGCTCGCCGAACCGCTTGGCGAGGTTGGCGACGTTGACGCAATGGACGAAGGTGTACGAGTCCCGCGCCTGGAGCGCCCGCATCAGCGCGTACTTGCTGCGGAGGATGACCTCGCGGAGGTCGTTGCTCTCCATCATGAAGCGCCGCTTCTCGGCGGCGCTCTTGGTCACCCGGACGACCGCCTGGATGTCGAGGGGCTTCTGGATGTAGTCGAAGGCCCCCATCCGCATGCACTCGACGGCCGTGCCGACATCGCCAGTGCCGGTGAGGACGATGACCTCGGGGCCGGACGGATTGCGGCGGGCGTGGGCGAGCACGCTCCGACCGTCCTCGCCGGGGAGGCGGAGGTCGGTGATGACCACGTCGAAGACGGTGCGGTCGAGCAGCCGCACGGCCTCCGCGACGCTCGTCGCCGGCATTGCGACCATCTCGACGATTGTGAGCCCCTCGCAGATCAGACTGACGATCTGCGGCTCATCGTCGACCACGAGCACCTGAGTGGGCCGCTCGTGCGAGGAGGCTTCCATCCGGATCAGATCCCGGGGTCGAACCACCCCTACCGCGTCTCCGTCTCGGTGTGGCACGTATTCCCTCCACGGTCACGTCGCCGAAGGTCGGACGCATCACCCTTCGCCTCCGGCCGGTCGCACTCCTTCAGTGTGTCCTTCCACAACCGATCGGGCCCCGCCCCCCCGAAATGGGGGACGGAGCCCGATTCGTGTCCGAGATTCCGTGAAGGGGCCTGGCTAGGCCGCCTCGCGGACCGCGCCGCCGCTCTTCGACCACCAGATCGCGCCGCCCATGAGGGCCGCGACGACCAGGGCGATCGCGAGGCTCGTGCCCTGATCGAGCTTGCCGCTCGCCAGCATCGGGCCGATCAGAACGGCCACGAGGTTCATGACCTTGATGAGCGGGTTGAGGGCCGGGCCGGCGGTGTCCTTGAACGGGTCGCCGACGGTGTCGCCGACAACGGCCGCCTTGTGCTCGTTGGTGCCCTTGCCGCCGTAGAGGCCGTCCTCGATCTTCTTCTTCGCGTTGTCCCACGCGCCGCCGGCATTCGACATGAAGACGGCCATGAGCTGACCGACGAGGATCGCGCCGGCAAGGTAGGCGCCGAGCGCGGCCGCGCCGACGGGGCCCTCCAACGTGATCGCCTCGCCGCTCGCGGGCGCGGTGACCTCGAGCTTCACGAGGCCGTCGCCCCACAGGGCGCTGCCGAGGAAGAAGGCGGTGAAGATGGGGGCGCCGATCGCGAGGATACCGGGGCCGAGGAGTTCCTTCTGCGCGGTCTCGGTGACGATCTCGACGCAGCGGGCGTAGTCGGGCAGAGTCTCGCCCTCCATGATGCCCGGGATCTCACGGAACTGGCGCCGGACTTCCTCGACGACCTGGAAGGAGGCCCGCGCGACGGCGTTGATCGCGAACGAGGAGAACAGGAACGGCACGGCGCCGCCGATCAGGAAGCCCACGAAGACGAGGGGGTGGTTGATCGGGATGCCGAGTTCGCCGAGGTGCACCTCGTCGACGTACGACTTGAACAGCGAGACCGCCGCGATGACGGCCGTGGCGATCGCGAAGCCCTTGGTGAGCGCCTTGGTGACGTTGCCGACCTGGTCGAGGCGGGCGACGATCCGGCTGGCCTCGGGGTCGGACTCAACGTCGACGTCCTCCGCCATCTCGAAGACGCCGTTGGCGTTGTCGGCGATCGGACCGTAGGTGTCCATCGCGAGGATGTAGCCCGTCGTGGTCAGGAGGCCGAGGCCCATGAGAGCCACGCCGTAGGAGCCCATGTTGATGTCGCCCTGGAAGAGGACGAAGCTCGCGAAGATCGCGCCGCCGATCGCGAGGATGCTCCAGACGGAACTCTCGAGACCGATGCCGAGACCGGTGAGGATCAGGGTTGCGGGGCCGGTCCGGGCCGACTTGGCGATCTCGGCGACGGGCTTCTCATCGGTGTGGGTGAAGTGCTTGGTGAGCGCGCCGATCACCCAGGCCAGCACGATCCCAAGGCAGACCGCGACGCCGAAGCGCATGTTCGGCTTCCCGTCGGCGCCCTTGATCATGAAGATGTTCATGATGAGCGCGCCGGCGCCGGCCACGACACAGGAGATCATGAAGCCGCGGTTGATCGGAACCATCGGATCCATGTTCGGGTCGGAGTCGTCGCCCTTGACGGCCAGCACGCCCAGGATCGAGGCGACGACGCCGACGGCGCGGACGACGAGGGGGAAGGTCCACATCGCGGGGCCCACCTGCATCGCGATGGGGTCGCCGATGCCCTGCATGGCCGCGCGCTGGGCGAAGGCGCCGAGGAGGATGGCGGCCACGAGGGTGACCTCGTAGGACTCGAAGACGTCGGCGGCCATACCGGCGCAGTCGCCGACGTTGTCGCCCACGTTGTCGGCGATCGTCGCCGCGTTGCGGGGGTCGTCCTCGGGGATCCCGGCCTCGACCTTGCCGACGAGGTCGGCGCCGACATCGGCGGCCTTGGTGAAGATGCCGCCGCCGACACGCATGAAGAGCGCGAGGAGGCTGCCGCCGAAGCCGAAACCGACGAGGATGTTGATCGCGTTCTCCTGGAACACGAAGAACACGAGGCACGCGCCGAAGAGGCCGAGTCCGACCGTCAGAACGCCGGAGATCGCGCCGGCCCGGAACGCCAGCTCGAGAGCGCGCTTGAAGCTCTTGAGGGCGGCGGCCGCGACGCGCAGGTTGGCGTAGACGGCGAGCGTCATGCCGAAGTAGCCGGCCCCGAACGAGGCCGCGCACCCCAGGATGAACGCAAGGCCGATCCCCAGGGCCAGCAGGAGCTGCCCTTTGTACACCGGGATGTAGAGGATCGTGAGGACGACGGCGATCGCCGCCACGAAGAAGATCAGGAGCCGCATCTGCTGCATGAGGTAGGCCTTGGCGCCGACCTCGATGGCCTTGTTGACCCGCTGCATGGCCGGCGTGCCGGTGTCGGCCGCACGCAGTTCCTTGTAGAGGTGGTAGCCAAACAGGATCGCGCCGACGGCCGAGAGGAAGGTCACGACGACCCACCACATCGCGCCGCCACTGAGATCCAGTTTGAGCGTCTTCTCGCTAATCGCCTCGCCTGCTTCCGGGGCGCCGAAGAGCCCCATCGCGGTGAGGTACATCTCTGTGGCCAGACCCATTCCCGCGAGTTCTCCCTTCCTGAAAACGGCAGACCTCACCCGGTCTGCCGCATTGCTCCCTCACGCCCGTTCGCTGGTCAGATCCCGCCAAACGGTCGAGTAAGCTTGTTCCCGCGTCCTACCCGCCGATTCCTTCCCCGACGGCCCCTGTTTGCCAAAGCATAAACGCGCCCACGAGACCGAGGAGGACGCAGTAGAGACCGAACGTCCACAGCCGCCGGGCGCGGACGACCTTCAGCGTGAAGGCGATGGCCGCGAGGCCGGTCACGGCGGCCACGGCGGCGCCCGCCAGCGTCGGTCCGAGGTCCAGGGCGCCGGCGCCCGGCTCGCCCAGGTCCTTCAGCTCGAAGACCATGGCCCCGAGGACCGCCGGGATCATCATCAGGAAGCCGAAGCGCACCGTGAACTGGCGCTCGAGGCCCAGGAGGGTGCCCCCGACGATGCACGAGCCGCTCCGCGAGACGCCAGGCAGGAGTCCGGCGGACTGCACCAGGCCCATCCAGAGCGCCTGGCCCCACGAGGTCGAGCGGGCGTCGGAGATGCCCCCGTCGGTCCGGCGGCGTTCCCACCGATCGGCGAAGAGCAGGCCGAGACCGGTCACGACAAGGCAGCCGGCCGCCACCATCGGCATCTGTGCCCAGCGGCTGATCAGATCACGCGTGGCGACTGCGATCGCCGCGGTCGGGAGCGTCGTCAGCAGCACGAGCAGCCCGAGTCGCGCCCCCTCGTCCTCCCGCGCGATCCGCCCGGCCTGGCCGCGCGGCAGGCCCGCGAGGAAGCGGCCGAGGCCTCCCAGCGCCGTCGCGACATCCCTCGCGTAGTAGATCAGCGCCGCCAGCAGCGTGCCGCCGTGCAACGCGACATCGAAGGTGAGCGATGGCGAGGTGGAGCCGAACAGCGCCGGCATCAGTGCGAGGTGTCCGTCACTGGAAACCGGGATGAACTCGGTCAGGCCCTGCACCGCGCCGAGTAGTATCGCCTCAAGCCAACCCACGCGATTGCCGCCATTCCGAGTACGCCGTCCGGCGCAAGAAGATAGCACAGACGGCGTACGCCCGCAATCGCGAGCGCCGTCTCGACTCCGCGCGAGGGATGAGGGGCCGCTACCGAGCGGCCCCGGGGCCCGTTGCCGGCTTGCGCTGCAGGGCGGCGTCGATCGCCTCGTCGATGGTCTCCACGAGCACGAACCGGAGGCCCTTGCGCGTCGCCGGCGGCACCTCGCGCAGGTCGCCTTCGTTCTCCCGCGGGATGATGACCGTCTTCACCCCGGCGCGGGCCGCACCGAGGACCTTCTCCTTCAGGCCGCCGATCCGCAGCACGCGGCCCTGGAGGGTGACCTCGCCGGTCATCGCGACATCGTGGCGCGCGGGCCGCTGGGTGACGAGACTGGCGACGGCGACCCCCATGGTGACGCCGGCGCTCGGGCCGTCCTTGGGGATCGCGCCGGCGGGGACATGGATGTGGATCTCGGTATCGGTGAAGGAGCCCGGATCGATCCCGAGGGCCTCGCACCGCGTGCGGATACACGTCAGCGCCGTCTGCGCCGATTCCTTCATCACATCGCCCAGCGAGCCGGTCAGGGTCAGGCCCTTGCCGGGGCGGATCGCCGCCGCCTCGACGAACAGCACATCGCCGCCCGTCGCGGTGTAGGCGAGCCCGGCCACGACGCCCGGCGTCTTGTGTCGCTCGACGGTCTCCGAGAAGAACTGGGCCGCGCCGAGCAGCTCGTCGACGGTCTTCGTGGTGACGGCCATCGGGCTCTCGTCGCCCTCGACATACTGGCGGGCGCGCTTGCGACAGATCTGCGCGATCCGCCGGTCGAGGTTGCGGACGCCCGCCTCGCGGGTGTAGCCCGCGATGACGCTCACGAGGCCGTCCTTGCGGAACTGGAGCGAGCCCTTCGGCAGCCCGTGGGCCGCGAGCTGCCGCGGGATGAGGTGTCTGCGGCTGATCTCCAGCTTCTCGAGCAGCGTGTAGCCCGAGAGGTGGAGGACCTCCATCCGGTCCTGCAGCGGCGGCGGGATCGAGTCGAGCACGTTGGCCGTTGTGATGAAGATGACCTTGGAGAGGTCGATGTCGACATCGAGGTAGTGGTCGCGGAAGGCCTTGTTCTGCGCCGGGTCGAGCACCTCGAGCAGGGCCGAGGCCGGGTCGCCGCGGAAGTCCATGCCCAGCTTGTCGATCTCGTCGAGCATGAAGACCGGGTTGTGGGTCTCGGCCTGGCAGAGGCCCTGCACGATCCGGCCCGGCAGCGCCCCGATGTAGGTGCGGCGGTGGCCCCGGATCTCGGCCTCGTCGCGCATGCCGCCGAGCGACATCCGGGTGAACTTGCGGCCGAGCGAGCGCGCGATCGACATGCCGAGCGAGGTCTTGCCCGTCCCCGGCGGGCCAACGAAGCACAGGATCGGGCCCTGCTGGCCCGGGTTGAGCCGCAGGACGGCCAGGTACTCCAGGATCCGCTCCTTCACCGCATCGAGGTCGTAGTGGTCCTCGTCGAGAACGGCGCGGGCCGCGCTCAGCTCGATGTGGTCCTCGGTCGTCTTGTCCCACGGGTAGCGGATCAGCCAGTCGAGGTAGGTCCGCGCGACCGAGTACTCCGCGCTGGCCGGCGACATCTGCGTCAGCCGCTTGTGCTCGCGGAGGGCCTGCCGGAGCGCGTCCTCCGACATGCCGGCATCCTCGATCGAGCGCGCCAGGTCATCGAGTTCCTGCTCCTGGTCGTTGCTCTCGCCCAGCTCCTTGCGGATCGCGTCCATCTGCTGGCGGAGGTAGTACTGCCGCTGGGCCCGCTCCATCTCGGTCCGGGCCTCGCGGCGGATCCGGTCGCGCAGCTCGAGCACCTCGAGTTCGCCCGCGACCAGGTCGGAGACGCGCTTGAGGCGCTCCCGGACCTCGACGGTCTCGAGCATTGCCTGGCGCGCCGAGACGGCGAGATCGATGTTGGCGGTGATGACATCGCACAGCCGGCCGGCCGAGTCGATGTTGAGCGCGGCGACGAAGGCCTCCTCGGGCAGCTCGGACAGCTCGACGACGCGCTGGAACTGGCCGCGGAGGTGGCGCTGGAGGGCCGCGAACTCCGGATCGTCCTGGGGATCCTCCTGCTCGTCGATGCTCTCGGCCTCGGCAAGGATGTAGGGCTGGGTCTGGACCCACCGGCGCACACGGGCGCGGGAGTTGCCCTGGATCAGCACGCGCTGGCTTCCGTCGGGCACCGAGAGCTTCTTCATCACGGTGCAGACGGTTCCGAACCGGTAGACGTGCTCGGCCCCGGGGATCTCGGCATCGCCCGCGCCGGGGAGCCGGGCCAAGGCGAGGACGACGCGGAACTTCACCAACGCCTCGTCGATCGCGGCCTTGTCGGCCTCCCGCGCGACGACAAGCGGCGCCATCATCCCAGGGAACAGGACCAGATCATCGGTGATGAGCACAGGGATGTGCTGGGGGCGTGGCGTGTTGATCTCGACCCCTCCCGGCGTCACCAGTTTCGGGACGACTACGCGTCTTTGGTCGGGCACGTCGCATGTACCTCACGTTCCACCACCCGACGCGAACGCCGGGAGGAGAGTTCTCGCCTCTGGTTATTCGGGGGAAGGGGTCAGTCTACCTTGATACTGCGTGGCTCGCACCGCGGAGCGGCCTCCGCCTTGGCGATGTGGATCCGCACGAGGCCCTGCTGGAAGCGGGCCGAGGCGCGCGAGCTGTCGATCGGACACGGGAGGAGAATCTCCCGGTCGAATGCCCCGTGGTCGATCTCACGGTGGTGGATGCAGCGGATTCGCTCGGCCAGGTCCTCGTTCTCGACCAGCGCCGAGCGAACGCCCGAGATCCGGAGGACCTGCCCCTGGAGGACCAGGTCGAGGTCGTCGGGCTGTACGCCGCCGATCTCAATCATGACGATGAACTCGGTGGCGGTCTCGTAGACGTCGATCGGCGGCAACCAGACCCCGGAGCCGAAGAAGGGGCCGGGGACCGCGCCTGCCTGGCCGAGACTCCCCCTGTGTTGCGCCGTCAACACTGCGGCGACGAACGGACGCTTCTTGGACTCCGCCACTTCCGAACTCCTCGCCGGTCCGGCACAGCCGGCCTGTTACGCGTAGTATACCACACCATGGCCGAGGCAACAGCGCCTACCGGCACTGCCCGTACGCCACCCACGGCAGTCACTCGGCTGGCTCACCGTCAGTCCCTAGCCGACGATCGTCACGACCGACCGCGCCGGCGCGGTGACCGCCTGACCGGGGCGACACGCGCCGCGCGGCGCGAGATCCTCCTCGGCCGAAGTCACATGCGGCACGCACCCGATCGGCCGGCCGTCCACGAGCGGCACGCAGGCCCGGTCCTCGGCGCCCGTGTTGGTCACAACCCAGGCGAACCCTCCACCCGGCCGCGCGTAGGCGGTGGCCCACAGCCCGTCGGGCATCGGGGCCGCCTCGAGCGTCAGGCGCCGCGCCCCGGGCCGGAGGAACCGGCTGTAGTTGCCGAGCACCCAGAAGGTCTTGGAGGGCAGGACCTCCTGCCGGCCGTTCGCGCGGTAGTCGGTGTAGAGCAGGCCGTCCTTGTAGTCGGCCGGCGAGACGGCCAGCCACCAGTGCCAGGCCGAGGCACAGGCGTCGGCGAGGTCGTGGTGCAGCACCCGCGCCACGCGCAGGGCCGTGTCCATCCCGAGATCGCGGCCGCCCTCCATGATGCAGTACTCGGTCTGCCAGTACTCCGCGCCGGGAAGCCATGCGTCGAGGTTGGCCCGAAGCGCCTGCCGGAGCCCCACCAGGGCTGGCTCCCAGTTGTCGCTCCAGTAGGAGTGGGCGGAGAGGCGTCCACGCAGCAGATCCCGCATCGCCGGGTCGCCGAGAAGGTCCTTCGCGTACTCACGGTACTTCCCGGCCCCCAGGGAGTTCATGCCCGCGTCGTAGGCCGGCTCCTCGGGCGTGCGCCCGGCCCAGGCGCGGAGTCGGTCATCGTCGAGCATCGAGTAGATGTCGCCCGATTCGGGGAGCACCTGCTCGACCTCCAGGCCGCGCCGATCGGCCTCGGCCGCGAGCGCCTCCGCCAGCCGCCGGATCTCCTCGTTGTTGTACCGGCACCCCTCCTGCCCGCCCTCCCAGTTCCACTGCGGCTCGTTGATCGGCGAGAGGTAGCGGAACGCGGTGCCACGCGTCGCGAAGTGCTCCACTACGTCGAGCAGGAAGCGCGCGAAGCGGCCTTCCGCGCCCGGCTGGAGGTTGCTGGAGGTCTTGTCCTTCTCGCAGTAGGCATGGCCGTTGCGCGTGAGCCACACGGGCGGGCTGTTCGCGCCGGCGAGATACTGCTCCACACCGTGCTCGCGCGCCGCTCGGAGGAACCACCGCTGGCCCGCCTGCCGCGACCAGTCGTACGGCTCCTGCTCCGAGCCGCGGAAGCACGGCACGCCGCGCCAAGGGTCCCACAGGGAGGGTCCGTCGGTCTCGGCGCTCCCCGCCCCGATGTTGAAGCGCCACAACGAGAGGCCGATGCCCTCCTCCGGCGAGAACAGCAAGGCGGCGATCCGCTCGCGGCCCGCGCGCGCCCACTCCCGGCCGATCGGGTCGATGCTCCAGGTGTCGGAGGCGCCGAAGTTGCGGATCTCCTGCAGCGGCCGATCCAAGAGCGCATTCAGCGCGATGGCGCCGGTCGGCGGCTCGTAGGGCGTCGGCGGCGGGTCGCCCGCGGCGGCCCATCCCGCAAGCGCACCGCCCGCAAGCCCGCCGCCCACACCGCGCAGGAATCCTCGTCGTGTCACCGTGTCGCTCCCTTACTCGGTCGCGCGGGCCGGCGGCCCGCTCTCGGCCGCGGCGGCTTCCGCGGGGTCCGGCAAGGGGGGGAACTCCCCCTGGGGCGCCGCCGCGAGCGCCAAGCCGTCGCGCAGGGATTCCAGCCAGATGCGGGAGAGCGCACGCGCCGAGATGCCCTCGGCACGCCCATCCTCGTCCGTCGCGTTGAGGAGCCCGCGCTTGTCCACGCCAATGACCCACTCGCCCGCCCCCGTGCTCTGCCGGACCAGCATCTCCGGGCTCACGGGCTCCTCGAGGATCCGCTCGAGGTCACCGATGGCGCTCGCGACGCGCTGCTCGGGAGAGACGCCCTTGTACGGGCAGCGGATGGTCGCCACGTCGAGGCCCTCGATGACGAGCGTGGTCGCACCGTCCGGGCCCTCGCTCTCGCTGCGCGCCTCGAGCTTCGGCTTCAGGACCGGCAGCTTCCGAGCGCCGACCGCGGTCTCGGCGTCGACCCTCTCGAGCGTCCCGGCGACGCCGGCGGCGACCGCATCGGCAAGATCGCGGTAGTCCCAGCCGAACCCGGCCGGCATCACGAAGCCGATGGGCGTCTTGCGCCCATCGCGCTCGAACGCGACATAGGGAGTGCCGTCGAGGAGGATCGCGGCCGACTCGAGTTGCGCCGCCATCCAGGCCTCCGAGCCGTGGCCCTCGTCGCGGTAGTCGAGGATCTCGAAACGGGCCCGGCCGCGGTAGGCGCTCCGAAGCCGCTCGAGGAACTCGACCGTCCGCTCCTCGGCGGGGCTCTCCCCGTCGACGAACGCCCGCACCGTAAGGCTCCCCTCCCCCTCCGGCGCGCGGACCGGCGCGCTCGCCGGCCGGCTCTCCTCCCGCACCGCGCTCGGTCGACCGACGGTCTGCCAATAGGCGATGACGCAGATCGCGAACAGCAGGATCGGCACGAGCAGGGCCGCGAGCGTCTTCCTCTCGTCCATCTGGGCACCCCCGCCCGGCTACTCGTCCTGGAGCAGCTTCTCATACGGCTGGATGACGCCCCGGTCGAGGCCGCCGAAGACCCCCTTGGCGACGATCACCAGCCCATGCAGCAGCAACGCCGCGACCGCGACCCCGATCGCGATGTGAGACAGCCGGCGCTCGCGTAGGGAGTAGGCGATGGCGGCCAGCGCTCCGCCCGCGACGATCATCGGCACCG
>CAZRDB010000151.1:11988-12418 GCA_964598695.1 uncultured Armatimonadia bacterium | reverse complement strand
GGAGTTCGCGGCTATGTTGCACCGGGCCACGGCGCTCTTCGGTTCGCCGCCCAGTAGGTCGGCGGCCCGCTGGAACGCCGCCAGCGCCTCGGCGGTGCGTCCGGAGGCCGCGTACCGGAGTCCGAGCTGGGTGAGCAGGTCGGGATCGTTCGGCCGCTCCTGCAACGCAGCCTGTAGCTCGGCGTCGGTGATCTCCGCGAGGCCGCCGTCCGAGGGCTGGGTCGCGCCGCCGGGAGGGGCCGTCGGGCCGTCGTCCAGGAGCGGAAGCCCCGTAGGAGCGCGGTGGGCCGCCTGGAGCGCGGCCGCGTCCGAGAGCGACAGCAGCGCGCGCACACGCAGGACGCCGTTGTCCTGGAGATCCTCCGAGACCACGCGCAGCGTGTCGGAGAGCGCCTGATGGATCTCAGGGGACTCGGCCAGCCCGAGGAGG
>CAZRDB010000151.1:0-11978 GCA_964598695.1 uncultured Armatimonadia bacterium | reverse complement strand
CCTTGGCGTGGATCGCCGAGGTCGCCTGCTCGTCGTCGATGCGCCCCTCGCCATCCGAGGTCGCGGTGCCCTCGAAGTACAGGCCCGCTCCCTCGAGAGCCGAGGCAACCGACAGGTCGAGTGTGACCGCCGGGGGGGGCGCGACGGCAGGTGTGCCCGTGCCCTGGGCCGATGCCGCGAGGCAGCCCCACGCACACAGCAAGGCAGCCGCCAGGGCTGCTCTGGCCCGATCCGGGTTCACTTCCGTTCCTCCGTTCCGGCAGGGCGCGTCCTCGCGCCCCTCTCGCGCTCGAGAGTGCGCGAGGCGAATCGACAGGCGACCGCCAGGTTGTCGACGCGGCCGCGGGCTGCCTCCGCGCCGAGCGAGGGCCGTGCCGCGGTCAGTACGGCGGCCGCAACCGCGCTCGGCGCTGCACCGGTCTGGCGCGCGATGGCGGCGATCAACGTCGCGGCGCCCGGGTCCGAGGTGGTCGTGAGGGCATCGTCCATGGCCTCGCTGTCGAGCGCGAGCGCGTGGGCGATGCAATCCGCGACCGCTGGGGGGGGGACGGGGCTGCGGCTGGCCTCGAGACTCAAGCGCCACACCGAGTTGTCCAGCTCGACGGCGATGAGGGTGCTCCAATCGCCCCACTGCTTGCCCTGGGCCGCCTCGGCGAGCCGCTCGAGTTCGGGCGCCTGGGCGAGGCAGGCCTCGGCCACATGGGCGAGGCGGGGCTCCAGGGGACCGGTCGTCGCGAGGGCCTCGCCGAGGTCGGTGAGGAGAGCGACGCGGTCGCTCAGCACCCGCTCCAGTTCCGCCCGCAGGCTTGGGTCGGCGGCGGCCCGGACCCGCTGAGGGGCCGGCGGGGCGGGCGCGGGCTGCTGGCTGCCGCGCGCCACCGCCGCGAGAGCCATCGGGCGGAGCCGCCCGGCCGCCTCGGAGAGCTGCGCTGCAAGGGCCCGCGCCTCCGACCGGTCGGCCGGCGGCGCGGCTCGGAGCGACTGCGCCCGCTCGAGGGCGTCCAGCGTCTCGCGCGCCGAGCGCAGGGCGGGATCCTCACCGAGGAGACCGGGCGAGCGCTCGGCCGCAGCAGCCAGCCAGTGCGCGCGGGCGGTGTCGGCCTCCCCCAGGAACCCCGCGCAGAGCGAGGCCCCGATTCGCGCATCGCTGTTGCTCGGATCGACGGCCAGGGCGGCCTCGAACTCCCCGCGCGCGAGCGCGAAGCACCTCCGTGCCAGGAGACCCTCGCCGGCGCTCATGCGGCGGTGTACCTCATCCTCCGCGGGCTGGCAGAGCCGGTCGATCCGGTCGCGGTGACGCGGGTGCGTGCAGAAGAGGGCCTCGAAGCGGCTTACGTCGCCCTCCGGTTCGTGCATCAGCCGGTCCAGGAAGGCCGTGATCTCGGCTCCATCGTACCCGGCCTCGTACGCGAGTCGCAGGCCCTCGCGGTCCGCTTCGTACTCATCATCGCGGCTGAACTTCAGCCCGGCGAGGAAGTAGGCGTTGTCGGCCCAGCGGAGCACTCCTGTGGGCGTGGCGGAAGGCAGCGAGAGCAGGACAGCCAGGAAGGCCAGATCCTGCTCGAATGCCTGCCAGCCATGGCGGTGGTCGATGTGGGCGGCCTCGTGGCCCAGGATCGCCGCGAGTTCGTCCGTGCTGTCAACGTACCGCAACGTCCCCTTCGTCACCCAGATGTACCCGCCCGGGGCGGAGATCGCGTTGACATCCTCCACGTCGAGGACCCGGAAGCGGTAGGGCAGGTCTCTCCGCAGGGTCGCGCGGCCGATCCCCTCCCCCGTCTGCTCGACGATGCCCTGAATCAGCGGGTCGGGATCGACCCGGATCGAGTGTTCGATCGCCGATCGGGTGTACGAGCCGAGCCAGCGCTCGATGCGCTCGGACAGCCCCGAGGCCCGGGCGGGGGCGGCGGCCAGCACCACGGCGATGGCCGCCAGCGGTAGCACGGCGCGGCGCCTGCACATGCCGCCTCCCTCCTCCCCTCCCACGGCGCCCGCCTAGGCGCCGCTACCCTCGGCGGGCGCGGCTCCCTCGGGCGGCGGCGCCACGGGCGCCGAGCGCGTGGCCTGCACCTGCGTGGCGTGGCGCGCCTCGGCGATCGCCTGGTTCACCCGCACGACCTCGTGCTCCAGTCGGGTGAAGAGGCTCTGGAGCCATCGCTCGGTGTCGGCGCGGACGGCCACCGCATCCTGGTCGGCCTGCCGGACCGTGGCCTCGGCCGTGCGCTGTGCCTGGCGCACGACGTTCTCCTGGGCGACGAGCGCCTCGCACTGCAGGCGTGCCTCCTCGAGCTGGCCGAGCGCCTGGCGGTTGGCCTGGTCGAGGATCTCGCGTGCCTGGTCGTGGGCCTGGCGGAGGATCCGGTCGCGCTGCATCGTGACCTCGCCGGCCTCCGAGATCTCCTTGGGCAGCCCATGCCGGATCGCGTTCACGAGGCGGTGGAACTCGTCCTCGCGCACGTACCGACGGCCGAACCACGGCAACATCGAGCCACCCTCGATCAGATCCTCCAGTTCGCCCAGAAGGCTTTCGATCTCCACTACACCCGCTCCTTTCGAGCGCCGCCGACGCCAAGCCGCTCCGCGAGCCGCTCGGCCACGACCGCAGGCACGAGCCGCTCGATGTCCCCGCCCAGGCGCGCGATCTCGCGCACGACGCTGGAGCTGAGGAACGCGTGTTCGACGTTGGTCGGCATGAACAGCGTTTCAACGTTCGGATCGAGGAACCGGTTGGTGTGCGCCTGCGAGAACTCGAACTCGAAGTCGGAGATGGCCCGCAGGCCCTTGATCACGACGGTCGCCTCCATCTGGCGCACGTGCTGCACCAGCAGCCCTTCGAACGTGGCGACGCGGACGTTGGCGAGGTGCCGACAGGCCTCGCGCAGCAGCTCCGCGCGCTCGTCGAGGCTGAGCATCGGCTGCTTCTGCGGGTTGGCGACCACCGAGGCGATCACCTCATCGAAGATGCGCGCCCCGCGCTCGATGATGTCGAGATGGCCGTTCGTGGTGGGGTCGAAGCTCCCTGGATAGAGAGCCCGGACAACCGGCATGGCCTACTCGCTCCCCTCGTCTGTCCGATGGAATACCGAGATGTGGGCCCCTCCGTACTGCCGCCGCCACCGCAGCTCGAAGTGATTCGCCGGCAGGGACGGCGCGACCTGTCCGCCATCCTCGAAGACCACCCATCCATCCTCCGCCACCAGCCCCGGACGCGCCGCGAGCCGCTCTGTGACGCCCGCGAGCACCTCGGAGGCGTACGGCGGATCGGCGAGGACCAGGTCCCAGGAGGCATCCTCGGGGCAACGGTCGAGCCAGCGGAGAGCCTCGGCCCGGATGACCTCGGAGCGCTCCGCCAAGCCCAGCCGCGCGAGGTTGTCGGCCAGCAGCCGGGCAACCCGCGCGTCCTCCTCAACGAAGACGGCTCTCTCGGCGCCTCGGCTGAGGCACTCGATCCCCAGGGCGCCGGTGCCGGCGCAGAGATCGAGCACGCGCGACCGGTACAGCACGGGCGCGATGCTGTTGAAGAGCGCCACCTTGGCGCGATCGGGCGTCGGGCGAATACGGACCTCACGCGGCAGCTCGATGCGCCTGCCCCGCAGGTCTCCCGCAATGATCCGAACGGACATGGGACGTGCTCCCCCGCTCCGCTTCCTAGGGTACCGGGAGGTCGGTGTTGTCGCGGCTGACGTGGACTCCGAGAGACTGGAACCACGGGAAGAGGTCGCGGCCCATCGCGGCGCTCAGGACAGCCACCGAGTCGTCGGCCGTGTACGCGCCCCGCGTGGCCGGGTCGATCCGCGCGCGCTTCTCCCGGAAGTACTCCGCAAGGATCTCCGGCTTCTCGGCCCGGAGCTGCTCCCAGATCCACATCGGCTTGGCCATCGCCACCGCGTGTGGCACGTCGGCCCCGTGGGCGAGGTCGAAGCGCGTCATCTGCGGGTCGCTCCGGCGCGCCTCAGCGATCCAGCCCTCGAGCGTGGCGTCGGCCTCCTGCGCCAGCCCCAGTTCCCGGCCGACGAGGATTCCGACGTAGGTGGCGATCCCCTCGTTCCACAGCGGCTCCGGGAACGGCAGCACCCACGAGTGCGTCGCCTCGTGGCTCAACAGCTCGACCATCCCGTACTGCTCCTGCGGGAAGTTGCCCCACCAGACCGCGATCCCGATGGTCTCGCCGGCCGAGAAGCCCCCTCCCCCGCTCGCGAGCAGCACCAACCGGCTCAGCATGCCCTGCGCGGGCGGTACGCCGAGGATCCGCTCCATGGCCGGTCGGACGCGCGCGTAGACCTCGTAGATCGAGTCGGCATACGGCAGCAGGTAGTCGGAGCAGCCGACACGCAGGCCGTCGCGGTCGAACTCGTTGTCGACCCCGCACCACACGTCGGGGGGGGGCTGCCCGGGCGTCACAAGCTTCCCGGAGGCGGCTCGCCGCAGCAACGGCCTCCAGAACTCGGCGTTGATCGCGTCGCTCGCGTCCGGACGCTCACCCGCCAGGCCGCGGGAGGCGAGAACCAACCGCCCGCTGCCGACCGCCCTCTCGGCCGCGAGGGGCCGGCCCTGGTCGTCGGTGGCGAGCACCTGCCACTGCTCCGGCTGGTCGAGTGCGAGAACCGGCCCGCCCGTGAACGCCAGCTCCGGCGGCCCGGCCTGCGACGCGCCGCGCGCCGGACCGGTGGCGTCCTCCTTGAGGAAGCGGCCGCCGAACACACCCACGAGCGCGTGGAGGCCGTACTCCGTCTGGCCGGGGAAGAGCCCGTAGCGGCCGAGGGCCACCACGCCGCCACCGGCCTCGAGGAAGGCCCGCACGTGCGCGACGTCGGCCGGCGTGTACTCGCAGGGCGAGGCCCCGGACATCAGGACGAGCAGGTTGGCGTTCGTGAGGTCGCACTTGCCGAGGGTCCCCCAGTTGCGCACATCCACGTCGCCGCCCGCCAGGTCGAGATACTGCGTGGCGAAGCGGCCGTCCGCGTAGAAGGAGAACTCGTGCGAGAGGTCCGTCACGGAGTGGACCCGGGGACCTTCCGCCGCCGCGCACGGAACCGTCGCAAGAGCCACCACTGCCACGATGCGGGTGACCACACTCACACCCCTCTCGGTGCCGCGAAGCGCCAGTTGGTGTGCCAGACGCTCTCCTCGGGGATCTCGGTCTCGTCGCCCCAGTGGGGCTGCATCGTGCGGAACTCCGGCAGCACCGGGACGATCACGCTCACCCACAGCTCCTCCACCTCGGTGAAGCCGCGGAGCCGGCAGGTCGGACGCTCGTGCTCGTACCGGGCGAGCAGCTCCGCCGCCTTCGCCGCCAGCCAGCGGATCTCGTCCTCGACCATTCGCTCTCCGGTCCGCCGGTCGGTCTCTCGGACGTTGCGGCCCATCGCCCAGCGTGGGCTCGGTTCCCCGTCGGCGGGGATGCGCGTCAGGTCGACGCACGCGGGCTCGAGTGCCGCCAGGAGCGAGGTCTCTACCTTCCCGGCGTGGTCGCCGCCGCTCTTGCCGTCGCCGTCGAAGCCCGGCGTGTTGGCTTCGAAATCCGGCAGGGAGCACAGCCGCGCGCCGACGTGGGGCTGGACCAGCTCGCACAGCCGGTTGAGATCCTCCCAGTTCGGGCCGTAATGGCCTGTCAGGAGGATCACGCCGTGGAACCCGAGTGCGTCGACGGCTCGGATCTGGTACAGCACGTTGCGGAAGTGCTGCCAAGGCGGCACCGCGGTCATCCAGGTGCGCGGGACCTCCCCCACCTCGCGCCAGGCCCAGGTCGCGTAGCCACCGGTCTCATGGATGTGCCAGTAGTCGACCGGCGCGACGATGCCCCCATGGCGGCGAGCCGTCTCGCGGGCGATCGCGTGGACCTTCAGCGCGTCGAGCCCCACCGCGCACTGCGGCCCGTGCGGTTCGCAGAGGCCGTAGGGCAGATAAGCCACCGGGCACTCCGCGAACGCCCGCTCCAGCTCGTCCGGGAACATCCGCTCCCAGCGTACCTCACGCGCCATGGGGCACCTCCGCCCAGCCTACTGGCCGATGTGGATCTCCAGGATGCCGCTCGAGAAGCCCTCGCGCAGCTTCACGGCGATCCGGAACTGCGATGTCGTCAACGGCAAGAAGGTCACGTGGTTGTACCGATCCGCCGCGACGCCATACTCGCCGGCGCCGTCGACCGGCCTCCACTCTCCGCCCTCGAGGTACTGCACCTGCCACGACTCCGGTGTCCGGCAGAAGCCGCCGGTGGCCTCGTCGTCGAACCAGTAGACCTCCACCCAGCTCACACCGGTCGGCTTGTCGAACCGGTAGGTGATCCACTCGTCGGTGCCCTTCCGAGGCCACCAGGTCATCCGGGGGATCGAGGTGTCGTTGCTGTCCGACGGCTCGATGCCGTCGGCCGCCGCCGAGACGCTGTCGGTCTCGAGGCAGTGGCTCGCCTCCAGCCGGCTGGGGCTCGGCGCGACCCACTCCGTGGCGTCCGGACCCTCGCCGATCACGGGGAACTGGCTCACGCGCAGGCGGGCACAGCCCATCGGGACCAACGTGATCTCCTCGACCGGCTCGTCGGAGCGCACTGGGCTGTCCTGGAGGTTGTCGACGATGCCGAGGTTCGGGAGAAGCTGCCAGGCCGGGATCCGCTTGCCGCGGGCGAGGATCCGCACGGGCGCCGTCTCGAGGCTGAACGGCTGGGCCGCGAGCGGCGCCTCCGAGCGCTCCACGCGCAGGCCGGCCGTGGGGCCCTGGCCGAGCACCAGACCGTAGTTCCAGGGCGTCGTCGGGAGACACTGCATCGCGGGCCAGGTGTCCGTCCCGCCGTAGCGCTCCCACTGCTCGCCGATCTCGAGGCTGAACGTGAGCGGCCCGAGGTCGATCGAGGCGCTGTCGTGGTTGCCCGGCCAGCGGGTCACGCGCAGCTCCTGCGGGAGCTCGAGTCGGACGGTGTTCCCGTCGGCCCAGAGCCTCTCGATGCGGATGCACGCGCCCGGCCGGGCCTCGAGGGCAGCTGCCTCGCCGGCGACGCGCACCCGCGCCCCGCGGCACCATCCGGGGACGCGGAGATAGAGCGGGAACTCCACGGGCTCCGGGGTCTGCAGCGTGAGCCGAACGGTCTCTTCGAACGGATAGCCGGTGGTCTCCCGGACGGTCACCACGACGCCCTCCCCCGCCCCGACGCGCGCCGTGACCTCGCTGGAGGCATAGAGCACGGCGGCGAGCCCGGCGTCCGGCGTCGCCATCCACAGGTGCTCGGCGTAGTAGGGCCACCCCATCGCGACGTTGTGCTGGCAGCAGCGGTAGCCGTACGGGTCGTAGGCGAACATGTTGCCGCCGTTCTGGATCGCCGGCGCCTTGTTGCCCGGGTCGAGCTGCACCTGGTTGGGGCTGGTGAGGTAGTGCAGGCCCCGCATGTCGGCCGTCTGGGAGGCGGGGAAGCCGTTGAAGGCGATCTCCTCGCAACGGTCGGCGAACCGGCCGTCCCCCGTCATGGCGTAGAGCATCTGCCAACTGTGCATCATCTCGACGAAGGAGCAGGTCTCGGTCCCCTGCCTCGGGTCGTCGTAGCCCGGTCGGCAGTTCTCGTCGGAACCGTACATGCCGCCCGGGACCTGCCCGTACAGCCGTCGGACCTCCTGGTAGTTGGCCTCGGCCTGCTCGAGGTCGGCCGGGTCGTGCGACTGGATGTAGTACTCGCCCGGCTCACGGAAGCCCTGCGCGATGTTGACGCCGTGCCAGTTGGCCACGCCGTCCTTCCACGCCGCGCCGCAGCGGTGGATCTTCGCCGCCAAGTCGAGCAACCATGCCGCGCCCGTGCGGTTGTACAGCCAGTAGACGCTCTCGAGGTTGTCGCCCTGGCGCACGTTCGGCCAGTAGCCCACGAGGAACTTCTCCTCCGGGAACTCCAGCTCCCACCGGAAGTAGGCGTCCATCAGGTCGATGACCCGCTCATCGCCCGACCACTCGTAGTACGACTGCAGGCAGTTGAGCGCGATCATGTTTGGCCACAGGTCGGGGCAGCCGTCGAGCGACGTGCGGTTCGAGACGGGCCCGAACCAGCCGTCGTCGGCCCGGCTCGCGAGGATCGCCTCGACCCAGAACTGGGCGTCGGTCGTGATCCGCTCGTCACCGAGCACGTACCCGAGGTCCCCGAAGCCCTTGAGCCAGTAGGGGACCTCCTCCCAACCGTGGCCGCCCTCTCCCTCGGGATCGAGCCAGGCGTTGCCCTCCCGCCTGAGGTAGGGGCTGATCTCCTGCAGGTGGCCCGTGTAGCCGTCGCGCGTCAGCTCGAGCTGGGTGAGAAGCCAGCCGCCCGGGCGGATCGCGCCGATCGGGAGCTTCAGGAACGGGCTCGCGAGCAGCGGGGGGCGGCTGCCCACGTAGTGCGGCCGGGCCTCCCCGGCGGTCGGGTGGTCGACGCAGGTGGCTCTCATGGTGGGTGCGGCCATCGCCAGCGGGACAAGCGCCAGGCCTGCGAGCACGACCGCGGAGCGGACACGTCGGCGGATTGCGAGCATCGCGGGGAGTCCTTCCAGGCGGCTCCGGCAGGAGTGCGGCGCCTCGGCGGGCGGCCTCGGTCTCCTTACGGTGAGAGGATGGAGGGGCATAGGCCCACGCCGGAGTATACCCGCTCCTCGCACGATACGGCCAGGAAGGCGCGGCCGCCGGCAGGTGATCGCGCCGGCGATGGGCGAATCTGCGGTGCAGCCGAGCACTCGCCGAAGGAGGACCTCCCCATGCAGGAAGCCCGCGTGATTCTCGACCGTGACTACGAGATCGCCCCGATCGACCCTCGTCTCTACGGAGGCTTCGCCGAGCATCTGGGCCGCCACATCTACGAGGGGATCTACGAGCCCGGCCACCCGACCGCCGACGAGCGCGGATTCCGCCGCGATGTGATCGAGCTGGTCCGCGAACTCGCCATGCCGGTCATGCGCTACCCGGGCGGCAACTTCGTGAGCGGCTACCGCTGGGAGGACGGCGTCGGCCCGCGATCCGAGCGTCCGGTGCGGCTCGACCTCGCCTGGAACTCGACCGAGACCAACCAGTTCGGCACGAACGAGATCGTCGACTGGTGCCGGGAGATCGACTCCGAGCCGATGCTCGCCGTGAACCTGGGCACCCGGGGGCCGGCCGAGGCGCAGGCCCTCGTGGAGTACTGCAACCATCCCGCGGGCACGGCGCTCAGCGACCTCCGGCGCCGCCACGGCTACGAGACACCCCATGGCGTCAAGCTGTGGTGCCTCGGCAACGAGATGGACGGCCCCTGGCAGATCTGCCACCGAACCGCGACCGATTACGGCCGCGTCGCCTGCGAGGCCGCGAAGATGATGAAGTGGACCGACCCCACGGTCGAGCTGATCGCCTGCGGCTCCTCGGGACGCGGGATGCACACGTTCGGCGCCTGGGAACTCGAGGTCCTCGACCAGTGCTTCGATCACGTCGAGTACCTCTCGATCCACACCTACTACGGCAACACGAGTGACGACACACCGAGCTTCCTCGCCAAGCCCGACGAGATGGGTGACTTCATCGAGGAGGTCGTGGCCTGCTGCGATGCCGTCGCGGCCAAGCGCAAGGCGCGGAAGCGGATCATGCTCTCGTTCGACGAGTGGAACGTCTGGTACCACTCGCACACGGCCGAGAAGCCGGCCCCGTGGTCGGTCGCGCCGCACCTGATCGAGGACCACTACACGCTCGAGGACGCGCTCACGGTGGGCGGGATGCTGGTCACGCTGATGAACCACGCCGACCGGGTCCGGATCGGCTGCATCGCGCAGGTCGTGAACGTCATCGCCCCGATCCTGACCGAGGCGGGCGGCCCGGCGTGGCGCCAGACCATCTTCCATCCATTCCGCCACGCCTCTCACTTCGGCCGCGGGATCGCCCTGCGCGCGCTGGTCGACTCGCCGCGGTACGACAGCAAGGAGCGGCAGGGCGTGCCCCTGCTGCACCTCTCGGCCGTCTGGCAGCCGGAGACCGACGAGCTGACGCTCTTCTGCCTCAACCGCAGCCTCGAGGAGCCCCTCCCGCTCGCGGTCGACCTCCGGGCGTTCCCGCAGCTCGCGATGAACGCCTGGATCGTGCTCGCGGGCGACGACCTGAAGGCAGTGAACACCAAGAGCGACCAGGAGAACGTGGCGCCCACGCTCGCGACCGGGGCGTCGATCGAGGGAGGGCGGCTGACCGCCCACCTCCCGCCGGCCTCCTGGAACGTCCTGCGACTCAGGAAGGCCTAGCGCGCCGCTTGTCGAGGAGGCGAGGTTCGTGGGTCCGTCGGAGCTGAAGTCCCGGCTGTTCGCGGCGATCTCGGAGGTCCCGGTCGTCGACTGTCACGAGCACCTCGGCCCGGAGGAGAACCGGGTCGCGCTCGAGGTCGACGCGACGCTGTTGTTCAGCCACTACTGCCGCAGCGACCTGCTGGCCGCCGGCATGCCCCCGCACGACTTCGACCGGATGTGCGACTACTCGCTCCCGGCCGACGTCCGCTGGGGCCTCCTCGCGCCGTGGCTGCCGCACGTCAAGCTCGGGAGCTACGCGCGCGCCGGGCTCATCGCCGCGCGCGAGCTGTTCGGGTTCGACGACGTGAACGACGCGAACCACGCCGAGGTCACCGCGCGCCTGCGGGAGCACAACACCCCGGGACTCTACCGCCGCGTGGTGCACGACCGGTGCAACATCCGGCTTGCGCTCACCCAGTGCGGCCACACCGCGGTGGGCGGCGATCTCCTCGTGCCGCTCATGTGGCTGCACGATGTCACGGACGTCTCGACCTGGGACGACGTCCAGCGGCATGGCGCGGCCGTGGGCGTCGTGCCCAACACCCTCGATGACTTCGTCGATGTCGTCGACCGTCACATCGCGCGGTGGAAGGCGGAGGGCGCGATCGGCGTGAAGCTGTTCGCCTTCGGCGAGACGCAGCCGAACCGCGCCGAGGCGCTCAGCCAGTTCGAGGCCTTGCGGACCGGCCAGGGCGGCCCCGTCCCCGGCTGGAGCCCGCTGCGGGCCTACCTGCTGGACCGCGCGTTCGCGGCCGCCGGGCGCCACGATCTGACGGTCGCCTGCCATACCGGTATGTGGGGCGACTTCCGCACCCTCAACCCCACCCACCTGATCCCCGTGCTCGAGCGCCACCCGGGCGTCCGGTTCGACATCTACCACGCCGGGATGCCCTGGGTGCGCGAGACGGCCGTCATCGGCAAGAACTTCCCGAATGTGTACCTCAACCTCGCCTGGTGCCACATCATCTCACCGAGGATGACCGTCTCCCTCCTCGACGAGTGGCTCGACCTCCTGCCGGTCAACAAGATCCTCGGATTCGGTGGCGACTTCGGTCTGCCGGTCGAGAAGGTCGTCGGCCATCTGTGGCTCGCCCGCCAGGACTTCGCGGAGGTCTTCGCGGCGCGGATCGAGCGCGGCGAGCTGACCGAGGAGCGTGCGCTCGAGATCGCGCGCCTGTGGCTGTGGGAGAACCCGCAGCGCTGCTACCCCCAGGTGCCGGCGATCCTGGCGGAGCGGGGGCTCGGCGCGTAGCGGGCTCTCAGTGGCTGCGCAATGCCTGTCCGGCCTCAGTCGAGGGCGGCTTCCATGCGGTCGGCCGCGACGCGGAGCGCCTTCACGCGCGCCCAGAGCTTGTCCTCGCCCTCGATGATGGTCCAGGGCGCGTACGAGGTGCTGGTCCGCTGGATCATCTCTCCCACCGCCGCGTAGTAGGCCGGCCACTTCTCGCGGTTGCGCCAGTCCTCGTCGGTGATCTTCCACCGCTTGGACTCGGTGTTCATCCGGTCCTCGAAGCGCCGGAGCTGCTCCTCGGGGCTGATGTGGATCCAGAACTTGATGATCGCGGTGCCGTAGGAGGCGAGGCTCGCCTCGAACTCGTTGATCTCCTGGTACGCGCGCCGCCACTCCCCCTCGGAGCAGAATCCCTCGACGCGCTCCACCATCACCCGTTCGTACCAGGAGCGGTCGAAGATCGTGATGTGGCCGCCCTTCGGCACACGGATCCAGAAGCGGCG
>CAZRDB010000150.1:0-12525 GCA_964598695.1 uncultured Armatimonadia bacterium | reverse complement strand
CCGCCCCCCCCGGCGCCCTAGCAGGTTCGGGAGCCCGAGCCCGACCCCGCGGCGCCCCCCGGGCCCGTCGCGGAGGAGCCGGCCGCGCTCGGCGTCGCCACCAACGAGTGGCAGCGCGCCGTCATGGCGATCTCGCAGGCGAAGCCCTCGCTGGTCTCCGCTCTCCGCGAGAGCCGGGGCGAGCAGGCAGGCAACCGCCTCCTCGTGACCTTCGGCAACCGCTCGCATCTGAGCTTCTTCGAGCGGGCCCTGGCCGACCCGGACACCCAGCCCGTGATCGTCGAGGCGGTCCGTCGCTCCTTCGGGCAGGAGCTGGCGGTCGCCGCCCAGTTGCAGGCCGATGCCGCCCTGGGCCCCGCGCCGGAGAAACGGGCCGCCGAGCGGAGCCTGATCGACGAGACGCTCGACCTGTTCCCGGGCTCGGACGTCGCTGACGCCTGACGGGCGAGCCCGCACAACCCGCGAAGGGACGAACCGGCAGTGGATATCATGAAGCTCCTGCGCGAAGCCCAGAAGATGCAGGCCGAGGCGCAGAACATCCAGGACGAGATCGCGCAGTCGACCTACGAGGGCAGCGCGGGTGGCGGCGTCGTGAAGGCCGTCGTCAACGGTCTCGGGACCGTGAAGTCGGTCAAGATCAGCCCCGAAGCCCTCGACCCGCCCGACGCCGAGATCCTCGAGGATCTCGTGGTCGCGGCCATCGCCAACGCGCAGGACCAGGCGGCGTCGGCGCGGGAGGAGCGGATCCAGGGACTCACCGCCGGCCTCTCCGGGATGGGAATCCCCGGTCTCGGCGGCCTCGGGATGTAGCTGCGCGCCCCGCGCGGAAGGAGACGAGCGACGTGGCAGACGTGACGGTCGAGCTGTCGGGGCAGTACCCGATGAAGGTCAACATCCGCGAGTTCGAGCTGACGGCCGACGTGCCCGAGCGACTGGGCGGGACCGACCAGGCCCCGACGCCGACGGAGTTCTACCTCGCGTCGATCGCGGCGTGTCAGGTCTACTACGCCGCGCGCTTCTTCGAGCGCCGTGGGATCCCCCTGACCGGCATCAAGGCCTCGCTCGAGGCCGAGAAGGGCGATGCCTGCGTCGAGAAGGTCGTCATCACCCTCGAGCTGCCGGCCGACTTCCCGAAGGAGCACCTCGCCGGGTTGCGCCGCATGGTCGATGGCTGCTTCGTCTCCCAGAGCCTCAAGCGGCCGACCGAGATCGAGCTGGTCCTCCCGGAGTAGCGCGGCGCGGGGCGGCCCGCTTCCCCTCCGCCGGTGAGGAGGCCCCTGTTGGCTGAGCCGTCGGTCACCCTCGAGCCCACGTTCGCCCGCCTGTGCGCGGATCTCCCTCATGGCGGCTCGTTCGCCTCATCGCTGCTCGGCTTCGACCAGTGGCGCGAGGAGACCCGGCGGCTCGTCGCCGCGCGGCTCGGGCTCGCCCACGAGGCACCCACGCTCCTCGAGAGTTGGGAGGGTCCGCTCGAGCGAGTCACCGTCCACGGGACCGAGCTGCTGCTCGGCCGGGTGCTCCTCCGCACCGAGGAAGACCTGTGGGTTCCGGCCCTCCTCTGCCTGCCGCCCAACCTCGAAGGTCCGGCGCCGGCGATGGTCTGCTGTCAGGGCCACGCGACCGAAGGGATGCGGCTCTCGGTCGGGATGGTCGACGACGCGGCATGGCAGGATCTGGTCGCGAACGGCGACCGCGACCTCGCGCTCCAGGCGGTGCGCCGGGGCCACGTGGCGCTCGCGCTCGAGATGCGCGCCTTCGGTGAGCTGCGGCTCCCCGCCGATCGCGAGAGCAACGCGAACAACTCCTGCACCCGGCTCTCGCTGCTCGCGCTGGAGGCGGGCAGGACCCTGCTCGGGATGCGGGTCCACGACATCCGCTGCGCCGTGAGCTATCTCGCGGCGCGGCCGGAGGTCGACGGACGCCGCATCGCGCTCACCGGCAACTCGGGCGGGGGCACGGTGACGGTCTATGGCGCCGCGCTCGAGGAGCGCATCGCGGCGGCGATCCCCTCCTGCGCTTTCTGCACCTACGCCGCCTCGATCCAGGCCGTCGAGCACTGCGCGTGCAACTTCGTGCCCGGCCTCGCTCACGACCTCGAGATGCAGGACGTCGCGGGTCTGGTCGCGCCGCGCCCCCAGCTCGTGATCGCCGGCCGCGAGGACTCGATCTTCCCGCTCCACGGCGTCGAAGAGGCCTATGGCGCGCTGGCGGCGATCTACGAGGCGGCGGGCCACCCCGAGCGGCTGCACCTGTACGTCGGTCCCGGCGGCCACCGCTACTACGCGGCGCCGGTCGAGGGCTTCCTCGCGCGCGCACTCGCGGAGGCCTAGAGCAGTTCTCGAGAGTTCCCGCGGGCAAGAGCGAAGAGCGACCACCCGCGCAGGGTTGCTCCTCCGCACCACCCGAGGCGGTTGCCGTCGGGGCCGAAGCCCGCGGGCCCCGAGAACAACCGCTCAGGGCGAGCAGAAGGGCGAGCACTCGACAGACCGCCGCTCGCCGCTGGTACCCGCAGGGACTTGCGGGAGCCGCTTCAGCCAGCGCGGCCCGCCTCGGGCGTCTCCACCGCGCCGCGCGTGAAGCGCAGCTCCCAGGCCAGCTCGCCGCTCTCGGTGGGCCGGAACCCCACGCGTACGAGGGGGCCCTGCTGCCCGCAGTCGGCCTCGCCCGCAAGCGTGACGCCGGACCCTCGCGCCTCGGCGAGGCGGAAGGACTCCTCGCCAAGGGGCACGGCCACGCGCAGTTCGTACGGGTCGCCCGCCACAACGCGGCTGCGACCGCGGAGCGTGAGCCGGCGGCCGTCCCACTGCTCGGCAAGGACCTCCACGATGCCCTGCGTGACGTGGCGCGAGGTGCTCACGAGCTGCGGGCAGTCGGCCGCCGGACGGAGCGAGAGCACCCGACACGACCCAGGGGCGAGCGTCAGCCGCAGCCGGTCGCCGAAGGGCGGCACGATGCGATCGGCCCAGTAGTCGAAGCCGACGTAGGTCTCGCCCGCCTCGAGGCCGAGGCGCTCGAGCGAGGTGTCGATCTCCACGGGGTTCGCGTTATCCCAGTTGAAGGCGCCGAGCACCGTGCGACGGGGGCCGCTCGCGTCGTCGGCGAGCGTCCACAGCCGCGCGATCGGCAGCTCCAGGAGGTCGACCGGCCGGGCGCGGAGGCCGTGGTTCGGCATCGTGCGACGGAGGATCTCGACCCGCTCTTCGGGGAGACCCGGCAGCCACTCGCTGAAGGTGTTGAGGAAGCCGGTCACCGCCACCCACGAGCAGATCAAGCGGGACTCCTCGAGCGAGAGCGACGGCCGGACGTAGAGGGGGTCGGGGTCGTTGTACCACACGCGGCCGTGGAGGAAGTAGCGGTTGGTCGCGCACCAGGGCCCCTCCAGCAGGCCCGGCCAGCCCGCGCCGTTGTCGGCGCCGACCCGCATCGCGTCGACCAGCCCGAACGAGCCGCCGAAGGAGCGCATGTTCTGCGCCACGCAGCAGCCCAGGAGGAAGACGTCCGGGCCCGCCGCCTCGCGGACCAACGAGAGCCCTTCACGGTAGGCCTCGATGTGGGTCTGTGTGGGGTCGGCGAGCCGCGCCGCGCCGAGATGGTCGTCGCGGTAGCCCGTGTTCACATACACCTGCTCGGTCGCGATGCCCGTATACAGGCCGTCCATCTTGAAGTAGCGGAAGCCCCAGTCGTGGCTGAGCCGGGCGGCCGTGCTCACGAGGTGCTTCCGCACCTGCGGCCGCGTGAGATCCAGCGAGGAGCCGCCCCAGGGGGTCTCGAACGGCGAGCCGTCCGGCGCGCTCGCGAACCAGTCCCGGTGGTCGGCGTAGAACGGGTCTTGGTGGTTGCCGGCGAACGGCATGTACCAGATCCCGGGCGTGAAGCCGTGCGAGGCGACCATCTCGGCCGCGGCGCGCATTCCGCTCGGGTAGGGGCCGTCGGGCCGGTGCTCCGTGAAGTTCTTGCGGGGCCCGTTGCTCTCGAGACCCACCTGCCACCCATCGTCGATCTGGAGGAACTCCAGCCCGTACGGCCGGAGCTTCTCCGCGGCGCACGCGGCCAGCTCGGCCAGGCGCGCCTCGTCGCACGCCCCGCCGTGGGGCGAGCTGTACCACGTGCAGTAGCCGGTGGGGATCGGCGGCAGCTCGATGGCGTAGGCGGTCGCGACCCGGTCGGCGTAGTCCTCGAGGCCGAGGCGGACATCGTCGAACCAGCCGAGGAGAAGCGTCTCGGATTCCGCCTCACCGCCCGGCGGGATGAGCAGCCCGCCGTAGTCGATGCGGGCCGCGAGGCCCAGGCCGCCGTCAGGGGCGATGCTCGAGAAGAGCACGCCGCTGCCCCGGTTGTGCGTGAGCCAGCCGGCGACGACCCCGTGCCGGCTCTCGGGCTCGGCCAGCGCGAGGAAGGCGTAGCTGCCGGGGTGGTCGGCGGGCGCGGTGAGTCCCGCCGTCCCGAGCGCCCGGACGCGCTCCACGGGGACGCCCGGGTCGAGCCGCGCCGTGAGGGCCTCGAGGCGGTCGACCGGCCGGTCGGTCTCCGACGGGTTGGCCAGCGTCGCCCGCGCCCACAGGAACGGCAGCCCCCGGAAGAGCGCCAGCCGGGCCACGCCCCCTTCGGCCAGCGGGACAACGAGGGCCTCCCCACGGCCGTAGGTCGCATCGGTCAGCCGCTCCGCATGCGGGTCGCCGGGGGCCGCGCCCGGGACGGCGATCCGCGCGAACGCGTGCCGTGTCCCGCGCAGGGAGAGCACCGCCTCCCGCGTGGCGCCGTCCCACGCCAGCCGAAGCGTCGTGTTCTCGATCACGAGCGGGCCTCCCTCCGCAGCCGGCGTCGCGCCGACGAGCAGCGCACAGGCCAGCACGATCCCGGCGATCCGCACATTCATGGCCGCGCCTCCGTACCGTCGAGGGGGAACGAGCGCCTACGCGCCCATCGGCCGCACCGGGCCGTAGCCGCGCGCCTCGACAGGCAGCACCTCGAGGACCGTCTCGCCCTCGACGACAACCAGCTCGTCGAAGAGGTTCGCGACCGGGCAGACGTGGTGGGGGATGACCCGCAGGAGGTCGCCCATGCGCGGCAGCGGCACGTGCTCGGGCCAGTCGAGCATCCCGTGCTCCTCACTCGCGCCCCGGAACTGCACCTCCGGCCGACCCACCACCAACCCGAGGCTCTCCCGCGCCATGCCGTCGGTGCTGACAGCCTTGCGGCCGGCGTCGATCACGACGAGGCCCTTCTGCGGGATGCTGACCACCGTCGCGAGCACCGTCGCCGCGCAGTCCTCCTCGCGCGCCGCGCCGAGCAGGATCTGGGTGTGGTCGTAGTAGACGTAGTTGCCCGGGCGAATCTCCGTCACCGCCGCGTGGCGGCCTGTCTCGTACCGGGCCGGCGTCGCGCCGACGCTCACACTGGCGATCTCGTGGCCGTCCCGCCGCAGCGTCTCCGCACACTCGGCCATGAGCGCGGCAACGCGCGCCGCCGCGGCATGGCGGCCCTCCAGGCCGTCGAAGGAGTACAGGTGACCCTCGTGCGTGAAGATCCCCTCGAGAGTGACGCCGGGCAGCGGGCTGATCGCGCGCGCGAGTTCCGGGGCCGCCTCGGGCCGTACCCCACAGCGCGCCTGGCCGGTGTCGATCTCGATCCGGACCCCCAGCGCGCAACCGGCCGCCGTCGCCGCCTCGCTCAGCGCCTCGGCGCCCTCCCGCGTGTCCACCCCGACGAGCAGCTCCGCCCCCGCGCGTCGGAGCGCGGTGAGCCGCGCGAGCGCCGGGCGGCCGATCGAGGAGCGCGCGATGAAGAGAGAAGGCGTGACCCGCGCGAAGACCTCGGCCTCCCACGGGGTGGCCACCGTGAGCCCGGCCGCGCCAGCCGCCATCTGCCACCGGGCGATCTCGGGGCACTTGTGGGTCTTGACGTGCGGCCGGACGACGGTGTCGGCCCGTCGGGCGAAATCGGCGACCTCGGCGATGTTGTGCAGGACGCGCGCCTTGTCGACGAGGAAGCAGGGGGTGACCAGGTCGTGGATGGTAGACACGTTCGCAGCGTTCCCTCCCGTGACGCGGCCGGGCAACGCTGCGCTACTCGTCCTCCTCCAGCGCTCGGCGCGCCCGCTCGCCGACGGCGCCGGGGAAGCGCTGCGACATCCCGTCGAGCGACCACAGCGCCATCGCGGTCCGCAGGCAGGCGAGCACGTCGACGAGGTCGAGCAATGCCGCGTCGTCGGCCCAGTCCACATGCATCATGTACTGCGCGACCACGTCGGGCACCCGCATCTCGAGGATCTCGATCACGTCCTCGCAGCGGGTGCGGCCGAGCGCGAGCAGCAGTGCCCGCAGCTCGGGGCCGTCCTCGGTCTCGAGGAGCAGGTCGACCTCCTCGGGGGAGAGACGCTCGGCGGCGGTCGCGAAGTGCGCCAGCGCGGTCTCGGCGAGCGATTCGTCGTGTGCGGCGACCTGGGCCAGAACCGAGAGCCCTTCGGGGATCTCCTTCTCGAGCCCCCGCAGCCGGGCCGGTCGCTCACCCTCGGGGAGGGCCAAGCACGCGCGCACGCGCTCCGCTACGCGGTTCCCGCCGAGGCAGGACCCGGTGTCGTCTGTCACCCTGACCGCTCCCTCTCCGCTCCGGAAGAGCTTCCCTGCAGGCAGAATCACCGACGCGCTGACGCTCGTTACGTGTGTTCCCCCGGAATCGGCCGACACCTTGATTCCGGCCACACAAGCATCTTGCCTCCCCAAAGAGGGGACGCGCGGGCCGTCTCGAAGGTTCGTCGGCGAATCGCGCGACCGCCGGGGCGGGGAAGCGTCCGGGGGAATCGGGAGCGGCTGCGGGGCGGGGGAGCGCCGCCCAAGAGAGAGGGGTGTCCGCGGTGGAAGGCTTCGCAGGGCTCGTCGTGGGGTTCGTCTGCTTCGTGCTCTTCCTGACGTTGTTCGGGTTCCGCATCGTCACGCAGTACGAACGAGGCATCGTGCTGCGCTTCGGCAGGCTCTCCGGCGATACGCGGGAGCCGGGCCTGCGGTGGATCATCCCCGGCGTCGACCGGATGATCAAGGTCGACCTCCGGATCATCTCGCTCGACGTCCCCAAGCAGGACGCGATCACCCGCGACAACGTGCCGGTGAAGGTCGACGCCGTCGTCTTCTTCAAGGTCGTCGAGCCGATCGCGGCCGTCATCAAGATCCGGCAGTTCTACAGCGCCACCAGCCAGCTCAGCCAGACCCTTCTGCGCGCGATCGTCGGCAAGCACACGCTCGACGAGCTGCTCACCGCCCGCGAGCGGATCAACTCCGCTCTGCGCGAGCTGCTCGACAAGGAGACCGATAGCTGGGGCGTCAAGGTCGACCTGGTCGAGGTCAAGGATGTCGCGCTGCCCGAGTCGATGCAGCGCGCGATCGCCCGCCAGGCCGAGGCCGAGCGCGAGAAGCGGGCCAAGATCATCCATGCCGAGGGCGAGTTCGAGGCCAGCCGCCAGCTCTCCGAGGCCGCCGAGGTCATCGCCAAGGAGCCGGTCACCATCCAGCTCCGCTACCTGCAGACCCTGGTGGAGATCGCCTCGGAGCGCAACTCGACGATCCTCTTCCCGGTCCCGGTCGACATCGTCAGCTTCCTGATGAACGGCCGAACGGACCCGGGAGGCGGCGCCCCGCAGTCCTAGCGCGCCCGTCGTCTCGCGGGCTCCCCGGTCGCGATCCTGGGCCGGGGAGCCCGCCCCGCAAACGCCGCGCCCCTTGGCTCCGGAGGGGCGTTTCGCTACCGTAGAGGTCCGTGAAGCCCTCCGCGAATCCCGACGGAACCCGTCCCGACACCTCGGCCGCCGGCGACCACGCCGCGATGTCGCGCCGTCGCATGTTGCTGGCCTCGGCGCTGATGATCGCCTCGGTCGGCGTCTCGCGCCTGCTCGGGGTTGTCCGGATGAAGGTCTTCGCCGACGCGTTCGGCGCGACCCAGCAGACCGACGCCTACGTGATGGCATTCGCGCTGCCCGACTTCGTCTTCCTCCTGGTCGGCGGCGGGGTCATCTCCAGCGCATTCGTCCCCTACTTCACCGAGTGCCATCTCCGGGGCGAGGAAGAGGCCGGCTGGCGGAGCTTCTCCGCGCTGCTGTGCGTCATCGGCGGCGCCCTCTCGGTCCTCCTGGGCGTCCTGTGGGTCGTCGCCCCGTACCTCACGCCGCTGCTGTGCGGCAAGCTCGATGCCAGCGTTCAGCCCTTGTGCATCGAGATCATGCGGATCGTCCTGTTCACCCAGGTCTTCTTCTTCTTCGGCGGCCTCGCAATGGGCGCCCTCAACGCGCGCCAGCACTTCCTCACTCCCGCGCTCGGGCCGATCCTGTACAACCTCGTCATCATCGTCGGGATCTGGCTCTTCGCCGGCCGCTACGGGATCCAGGCGGCCGCCTGGTCGGCCTTCGTCGGCGCTGCCGCCTCGAACGCGCTCTTCCAGGTGCCCGCCCTACTCCGTCGGGGCGCCCGGATCCGCCTCTCCTTCGACTTCCGCGACCCCGGCCTCGTCCGCGTCACCCGCTTCATGATCCCCGTCATCTTCGGCCTCTGCGCCGTCTACGCCGAGACCATCTTCTCGAAGTGGCTCGCCACGGCCGACCCGCGCCACGGCGCCACCACCTGCTTCGAGAACGCCTACCGCCTCGCCATGCTCGCAGTCGGGATGTTCGCCGTCGGCGCCGGTGTCGCCACCTTCCCGACTCTGGCCGACGCCGCGGCGCGCGGCCGGACCGAAGACTTCGTCGACCACCTCTCGCTCTCGCTCCGCACGATCCTCTTCCTCACCATCCCGACCGTCGCGATCCTCTCCGCCCTCGCGCTGCCCGTCGTGCGCCTGCTGTTCGAGGGCGGCGAGTTCACACCCGAGGACTCCGCCCTCACCACCACGATCTTCCTCAGCTTCTCCGCCGGCATCATCGGCCTCGCCGGCCAGCAGTTCTTCCCCCGCGCCTTCTACGCGATGAACGACTCCAAGACGCCCTTCGTCATCGGCGGCGCCTCCGTCGTCCTCCACGCGCTGGTCGCGCTCGCCCTCTTCCCCCTCATGCACGTCTCCGCGTGCGCGATGGCCATGTCGATCGCCAGCACCGTCGCCTTCCTCGGGATGTTCCTCGAGCTGCGCCGGAGGCTCGGACGCATCGACGGACGCAGAGTCCTCTCCTCCGTCGTCCGCACGAGCCTCGCCTCCGCGGTCGCGGGCGCGGCCGCGTACGGCGCGTGGCGGCTCCTGGCCGGCGAGACGGCGCCCACGGCTCTCGCCGGACGCGCGCTCGAGGCGATCGTGCCGGGCGGCGCGGGGGTCGCCGCATTCGCGGCGCTCGTGCCCGTCCTTCGCATCGAGGAGGGCCTCGCCTTCGGACGCGCGCTCGGACGCCGCTTCCGCCGCCAGCCGGCGTAGGGCCTCCGCTCAGCGCGCGAACGCCGCCGTCGCCTCGGCCCGCTCCCCCCGCGGGCTGGTCGCCCGCAGCCACAGCGTGTAGCGGCCGGAGGGCGCCGTCGTGCCGAGGTCGCTCCGACCGTCCCAGCGTAGCGCGTGGGCGCCGCTCGCGACCGAGTACGGCCCGAGCCGCGCGACGACCCGCCCCGCCGCGTTCCGGACCTCCGCCGTCACCTCCGACTGGGTCGTCACCTCGTAGGTTGCCTCGAGCCGCCCGCGGAGGCTCTCGGCCGTCCCCAGCCGCACGCGCAACCCCTGGCCGCGCTGCTCGACCACAAGCCGGAAGCGGAGCGGCGCACCATCGGCCGGAGCGCGAAGCGCGAGCACCGGCTGCGCCCGAAGCGCGACAGCGTTCGCGCCGTGCTCGTCGGAGAGCACCGGGCTCCACGCGCGCGGGAGCGTCTCGAGACCTTCCACCGTCAGGGTCAGCAGGCTGCCCGCGGGCCGGCCGCCCGTCTCGACGACGATGGGGTAGCCCTCCGCCGCAACCGCGCGTTCGAGCACCAGCGCGCCCGCAGCCGCGATCCGCACCCGCGGCGAGGACGATCCCGTCTCCGGGGGCGCGGGCGCCGCAGCCTCGGCCTCGGAGCCGTCCGAGGGCCATCCGAGCCACGCCTGGCCCTCCGCGCCGTCCTCGGCCCGCACCCGGAGCGAGAGGCCCGGCCACGATGTCGCCCTCGCCTCCGCGGCCAAGGCGCTCGTCCCGGCGGGCAGCAGCATCGTGACGGCATCGCGGGCCTCGAAGAAGAACCCGGCCCACGGCGGGACGGAGTGCAGCGACCCGGCGATGCTCGGGTGCAGGAGCTTGTAGCTCGCCGTCGCCGTGTCCCACAGCCAGCCATAGCTCCGCACGAGACCCAGGTTGACGGCCTGGGTGAGCGAGTAGTCGGTCCCCCCCGCGCGCACGCGGACGCCGGAGAACGGCATCGACACGGTCGCCGAGGGGTTGCCGAGCAGGGAGTACCCGACGGGGACGCTCACGGCCACCGTGGAGGTCGCCGGCGCCACGACCGCCGCCCCGCCCGTGCCCACGCGGGCGAAGTAGGCCTGGCCGGCAACCGGCGTCGCGATCGCGGTGTAGCTCTCCGTCGCCGGCAGGTAGGAGTACAGCGCGGAGGAGCCCGTGCCGAGCAGCTCGGTCGCGCCCGTGTGGCCCGCGAGCGGCGTGCCGGGGACGGTGACGATCGCCACGCCCGACGAGAGGGGGTTGCGGATCGTCACCCCGGCGGCGAAGTCGATGCCGGTGCTGGCCCCCGTCGCCGAGACCGACCGCGCGGCAGGCGCGAAGACGTATGAGCCGTACCCGGGCGTGACCGTAAGCGTGCCGGCGGGGAGACCGGAGAGCGTGTAGTCGCCCGAGGAGTCCGTCACCGTCGAGAGCCCGCCCGCGCGCACAGTGACGCCGGCGAGGCCGGCCCCGCCCAGCGTGACGCTCCCCGAGATCGTGCGGCCGGCGGCGGCGATGCTCGCCAGCGCGCGATCGGGCCGCACGAGCCCGTGGCCGTAGATCCGATCCCACCCCACGGCGCCGAGATCCTCCGCCGTCGTGGTGAGGATCGAGCGGACGCTCGCGGCCCGGGGGGTGCCGATGCCTCCACGCGAGAGCACCAGCGCGGCACTGGCCGCCACGTGCGGGGTCGCCATCGAGGTGCCGTCGAAGTAGTAGTAGAGGTTGTTGTCGAGCGACGTGTCTCCTTGGTCGGCCTCGAAGGCGTTCTGGTAGACGCCGTCCGGCTGGCCGTCCAGGTTCTCGTCGAGCGAGGTATCGCCGCCGGGCGCGACGAGGTCGAGCCCGAGGGCGTAGTTCGAGTAGGAGGCGCGCGCCTTGGTCGTGCGCACCGCTCCGACGGCCAGCACGGTCTCGAAGGCGGCCGGGTAATCGAGCCGCTGGGCGCCGTCGTTGCCCGCGGCGGCGCAGACCACCACTCCGGCGCTCTCGGCGGCCTCGACGGCCTCCTCCTCGGCCAGCGAGGAGGAGACGCTCCCGAGGCTCATGTTGATGACGTCGGCGCCGTTGTCGACCGCCCAGTAGACGGCTTCCGCGATGTCGGCGGTGCTGCCGTTGCCGTCGGCGTCGAGCACGCGGAGCGGCATCAGCGCGCAGCCGTGCGCGAGGCCCGCGACGCCGATCCCGTTGTTGGTGGCCTGGACGAGCGTCCCGCAGACGTGGGTGCCGTGGCCGTTCATGTCGTCGGGGTAGGCGTCGCCGTCGATCCAGTCGTGCGGGGCGACGAAGCTCACGCCCGCCAGGTCGACCGCCCGCGCCACGTTCGTGCCGTTGCGGTAGGCGACGCCCGTGTCGATCAGCGCGATGATGACCGAGGGGTCGCCCCGCTCGAGGTCCCACGCCGCTTGCGCGCCGACGAGCGAGAGGTGCCACTGGCGGCCGAAGAGCGGATCGTTCGGGGTGAAGCGCGCGGTGACGTCGCCGGTGGGCGGCGTGGAGCGCACGGGCGCGTGGGGGGGCGTCGGGATGCGGTAGACGTAGTTGGGCTGCGCATAGCGGACCCAGGCGAGGGTCGAGAGCCGCGCGACGGCCTGCTCGACCGTCTCCTCGGCCGGGGTCGCGAGTACGAGGAGGCCGCTGCGCGGCAACGTGCGGATCGTCGCGAAGCCGGCCTCGCGAGCGAGGCTCCGGCTCGCGGCGGTGGCCTCCTGACGCGGGGCGACGAGAACCTGGCCGGGCAGGAGGTCAGCCAGGGCGGACGTCGCGACCATCAGGAGCGGTGCAAGAACGAGCCATGGACGACGCAAGACGTGCACCTGCCCTCTCCGAGCCGAGCGGGACCGCCCCCGTGATCTAGGACGTTCCACCCGATACGCTCGGTCCAGGGAAGATCCTCTACGGGGCGGCGGCGCGCTCCCCCCCCCGGCAACCGCCGCTGAGTTCCCGGGTCTTGCGGAAGGTGCACGGCGGGCGCCGCCCCTCCTCGCGCGCAGGAGCCGGCCGCCGCAGCGCGAACGTAGGCTTCACAAGGTGGCCAACGGGATGGAGCACCGACAGCAGCGTGGACACGGCCGACGGGCGGCAGGCGGGCCCTCCCCCCCGAGCGGTCAGCCCTCCCCCTGGGGGGGAGGGTTGGGTGGGGGATCGACCGGCCT
>CAZRDB010000149.1:8038-12543 GCA_964598695.1 uncultured Armatimonadia bacterium | reverse complement strand
AACCCCCACCGCTACATCGGCGCCCTCGGCTACTACACCGATCCGGCGACCGGCCTCGCGTATGTGAGAGCCCGTTACCTCGGGCCGGCGACCGGCTCGTGGCTGAGCGTGGATCCCGTCGCGAGTGAGCCGAGGTACCAGTACGTGGGCGGGAGGGCGACGAGGGCGGTGGATGCGAGCGGGAGGATCTCACCGGAGGAGCATGAGCTCCACGTCAGCGCGTGTGGGCGGGAGCACGTCGCGCGCATGCTGGCCTCGACGGAGACGGCGCGCAGGTGCCTTCAGGCTGTACGCGGCTGGCCGTGGACAGATGGGGACATCCTGCGCTGTCGGAAGGCAGCACTCATCCGGGAGAAGGTCAGCCTCGCCCTCTACCGACGGTGCATCGCCGAGGTCCCCGCTATCAGCACTCCAGCCAACTGCACGGCGTGGGTGACCTGGCTCGGCTACGAGGAGGGTGGTGGCATCCGGTACGCGATCGGTAACTTCTGCATCGACTGCCCAGGAGAGCCGCGACGCTGCTGGCCGTTCCGGTCGGGGCAGCACCTTAACCCAACGGCCACGGCAGGGCCGACGCCGCCGGGCACGTACGTGGTGGGCGCCCCGACCACTAGTAACGAGTCGGGGATAGTGCCCCACCCAGGGACCAATGTGTCGGGTGCGAAGATCCCGATTGGGCTGCCAGGGGGTGACATCAGCAAGGCACCCGAAGGACGGAGCGGAATACTCCTTCACTGCGACTACGGCACGATCTCCAGTGAGGGGTGCATCTCGTTCCCGTCATGGGACGACTACGTTGACGTCCGTGAGACGATCAGGGAGATCCAGCGCGCGAACCCCTCGCAGCCTGTCCGCGTGGAGGTGCCACGCTTCGGAGAGGAGGCCGAGACGGATGAGGTGCTCTAGCACCGGGGCCGCGAGAGGGGGGCGCTCGTCTCTGCAGGCGACTCGGGGAGTCGACCCGTCGCAGCGAAGCAGGGCCGCCGCGGTTGTGGGTGCCATCGCGGCTATTGCGGCTCTCACGTCGTTGGCGGGATGCCACCAACCGCGCGCAGCGCCTGGGGCAGCGCCCAAGGGCCCAGCCCCGGTCGCGGCTGGACCCTTGGGGGTAGATGCGGCCCCCCCGGGTGCCGGGCCGCCGTCGGCTGGCGTCCAACCGCTACCCAGGAGCACAACGCCCCGCTGCATCTCTCACCTCTGCGACGGGTGCTCAGGAGTGAACGCGGAGGTCGTGGGAAGGCGGCTGTTCGCTGAAGTGCTTGGGCGCGGGGCCGATCCGGCCTTGGTCGTAGTCGACCTCGACAGCGGTTCGGTGGCGGAGTGGAGGGGCGGCGGGTGGTACGGCGATCCATGCCTGCCGCAGGGATCCGGACAGAGCTGCCTCGTGTGGTCGACGGCTCAGCCTCCCTACGTCATGCGCGTTGTTACCGAGGAGCGTGCGGCGCTGCACTCGCCCCGCGGTGCTGCTGGGCCGATCTTCCTGGAGGCGACATCCGTGGCGGATCTCCAGGGCGGCGCGGGCCCCGCTGAGGCCCACGGCCTGCGCTTCTCGGCCTGGCTGTTCGGCGATACGTACCCCCCGCAGCAGCACGCGTCAGCTGTGCCTCCCCCGCGGGATGGCGTGGTCATCGCCGCTATGCAGCCCGCCCATACACCGGAACAGTGGAGGAGCAGGGAGTCCCGGAGCGGGGACGCGCGATACGACGCCGCGCGGACCGCCGGTTGCTCGGCGGTGTTCCTCCAGACGTGCGAGGAGGCGGCCGGCGACGTGCACCTTGCCCCCTTGGGCCAAAGCGCTCGTCTGCCGTTCGGCCTGTGGCCCGCCCATGCTGCGCAGGAGGGTCACCTGTCTCGTGCGGTCTCCGCGATCCTGCCGGACTACACGGTGCCGTCAGTGCGGGCGTTCGCGCTGGTGGGCCGGTCCGCTGGCGAGGGTCTGCTGAGACTCTCCTGCCCTACGGTGTGGGCCGGCGGAACGCCCAGCGGCCGCCGGGGCGCCGCACTGGCGACTCGGGTCTTCGCGCCGCAGCTCGAGGGGAACGCACTGCGCCTGATGACCTGTCACTGGTACGACCCGCTGGCCGACAGGTGCGTCTTCGCGACGGTCGAAGGGCCGTGGGCCAGCGGGGTGCTGGGGACCGATGCAGTGGTGCAGGTCCGCTGGGTGCGAGACGGAGCCGCTGAGACGGCGGCGCGGCTCCCCGCTTGGCGGCCGGGGGCGTCGTCCGACGAGAGGTCGCAGTGGCCGCCACCGGCGGCGCCCATCTGGGTGCGTGTGACTGAGCGGCGCGAGCTGCTGTGGGTGGACTCGACGGGAGCCCTGTGGGTGGCACCATGTGACGTCACCCAGCAGTAGCCGCGGCAACGCGCTCGGGAACCGCACGGCCGACGACGCGGGGCAGGCGAGGGAGGGACCGTGCCGGTGTCACGAGACGAGCGAATCGACGAATCCGTGGTGGCCTCCGTTCCCGCGTGGCCAGAGCCACGCGCCTTCCCGTTGGACGAATGGGCGAGTTCCCTCTACGACGCGGTTCGCAGAGCGTTCCGCTCGCACTCCACCGCAACGCTCCCCGGCGAACTGGACTTGGGTGACCTGTCGACCGGAGGCGACCAAGTGACATGGCACCCGTCGCAAGGTCTCGGGGCACCGCCGCCCCGGTCGGGCGGGTGGCCATACGCTGCCCTTGCCCGCGTCCGGGCCTGCAGTCTGGGCGTTCAGCCGGCGCTCGCTGACCTCGCGCGGGCCGTGGACGCGAGCGACCGCCTGCGGGCCTGGTCTGCACTGGCCCTGCTGGCTCAGTCACACACGTCGATGCGCTGGTGCTGGTACGATGCCGCCAGCTGCGTGCAGATCTGGGTCGAGTGGCTGTTCTTGGCCTCGCGCCTGCACGAGATCGACCGATCGTCGACTGGTTCTGTGTCGCCAGCACCGTGCGTACCGAGCTGCCGGGATCGGGAGGCCAAGCCCGCCGCCGACTCCGGGCTCACCAAGGCAACATGGCGACGGCTATGCCGCCTGGCCGGGTGGTGCCCAACCCCCGGCGCAGTCACCGACATGGCGAGGGCCGCCACGGGCCTCTCACAAGCTGCCACCGGCTACTCCAGCGCCTATGGCGCGCTCAGCGAGGTGGGCCTCGGCGGCACGCCAACGGTAGAGCATGTGGCTCGGCTCCTGAGGGCGGGCAACGGCCTGGCTTACTGGTCGGCGACCCTCACTTACGCGCCACACTACGCGCGTCTTCTCCGCAGACTGGGAACCGACGGCGGACGACGCGCGCTCGATCGCGACGAGGGGTGAGCGCGGTGCCTGCATGGCCAGCGCGGGGCGCACTGGCCGCTCCCTGCAGACTCCGTGGGGGGAGCGCACCACGTGGGCGTATGATGGAGGCAGCAGGCTCGCGACGCTGACGCTCGGGAACGGCGCGACCGTGACCTGCGCATACGACGCGGCCTCACGGACGACGGGCGTGCGCACCCTTCGGCAAGCTCAGGGTGACCGGAGCGGAGGTTCGTGATCGCGGGCTACGTCTACACGCGCGGTGCGGTGGGGAACCCCACGGGGGTGTCTCTGTCGGATGGCAACCTCGTGAGCTTCGGCTACGACCCAACGGACAACCGGACGGGGGGGGCCCACCGGCGAGCGCCAGACCGGCGCCCTACCGCCACTCCACCTGCAGCGTCACCGGCCCGAGCAGGCCCGACTCGATCAGCGGCGTCTCCGGCCCGTAGCCGATGTTCGTCCGCGTGAGCCGCTGCTCCGCCGGCAGACGCGCGTCACCGACGAGGCGGTTCGGCCACAGGTTCACGACATCCACCTCGAGCACGTTGCCGCGTGGGCGCAGCACATCGGTCACCTCGACCGCGAACGGGGGCGTCCACAGCACCCCCAGCTCCCGCCCGTTGAGGCGCACCGCGGCCAGCTCGCGCACCCGGCCGAGGTCGAGGAAGATCCGGCCATCCGACCAGCGCACCTCGGACGGGAGATCGAAGCCGCGGCTGTACGTCGCCGCGCCGGAGTAGTAGCGGATCCCCTCCTCCGGCCTCTCGGTCCAGCTCACGAGCCGGTCGAAGGTGGTGCTCGCGGGACCTCCCCACTTCGGGTCGAAGCGCACCTCCCACGGCCCCTCGAGCGTGAGCGCAGGCGTGCGCGCCGGCTCGTTGGTCTCGGCGGCGCCGCGCGCGCCCCCGGGGATCGGCTCGCGGAAGACGACGAAGACCGAGGCGTTCGGCGCGAGGGTGATCGGCACAGTCGTGTGGTCCTCCGACTGCCGGAAGGCCACCGCCGGCCGCGTCCGGCCCGTCGTCGGCTCCCATAGCTCGGGCAGGAGCCCACGGACGCGGAACGCGCACGGCAGGTCGCGCTCCCATGCAGCGCGCTGGTTCGAGACGAAGTAGACCTGCGCCGGCCCCACGCTCCGGGGATTAACCCGCACCCCCCGCCCCCCGCCCCCCCCCCCAGCCCCCCCCCGCCCCCCCCCCCAAAGGGGCCCCCGGGGGGCCCGCCC
>CAZRDB010000149.1:0-8028 GCA_964598695.1 uncultured Armatimonadia bacterium | reverse complement strand
GCCGTACGGTGCGACGGTGCGGGCCGGCGCGGGTGCCACACCCTCCGACCAGGAGTACCAGGCCGCGTCGCCGGTCGCGAGAGTCCGCTCGTTGCCGTCGGCCCAGCGGATCACGAGCTTCGCGATCAGCCCCGCCGGCCCGGCCTCGAGGTTGCGGGCCACGACCGAGAGGGAGAGCGAGTTCGAGCGGAGGAACGGTGCGACATCGACCGCGACCGGGCGGGACCAGTCGTCGCCCGAGGCCACCTCGGCGCCGTTGACGCGGAGCGTGAACGCGTTGTCGGCCGCGAGCAGCATCCGCGCCGAGACGACCTTGCCCTTGGGGAGCCCGGCGACCTCGAGCGCGAAGCTCCGCTCGCCGGCCGGCGGCGCCTCCCCGTCGGAGGCGGTCCAGATCCAGGAGGCGCCGGCAAGAGCGATCGGCGGCGGACCCTCGCCGACGACCGCGAAGTCGGGCACCACCCCGAGCGGCGTCAGCGCCTGGCCGACGGTCCGTCCCGCGAACACCCGCCCCTTGCCAACGCGGCGCTCGCCCGCTGCCTTCGGCCACAGCGCGGCGGCGATCCGCCGGGTCTCCGCATCGCACTGCGGGTAGCGCCAGAGGCCGGGCGAGGCCGTGGGGGCGGGACCGAGGACGCAGGCGCCGGCGCGGACCAGCTCCTCGACCTTGGCGAGCACGCGCGGCGAGACGACGGCGTCCTCGGGCAGCACGAGCAGACGGTACCGCGCGCCGCTGGGCAGCGCGACCCGGCCGTCGACGACGGTCGCCTCGCGGAGCAGGACCTCGGCGTTCAGGCCGTCGCAGTCGTAGCCCTCGGGCAGCGCCGGCCGGAGGAACTCGCGGCTCGGCACGAACCGTGAGACTCCCTCGCCCTGGAGGTACGCGACGTCGGCGACGAACCGGCCCTGCTGCAGGAGGTACTGGCAGCGGCCGAGGTAGCCGAAGAAGGCGCCGGCCTGCTCCCACCACGTGAGGTTGCGGTCGAAGTGCGTGCCGGCGCCGTACTGCCAGCCCGGCTTCATCTCGAGTTCCGGCTGCAGCGTGTACTGGTGGAGCACGGTGCGGTTGAGGCCGTCGCAGAAGGCCGCGTCACCGACCGTCTTGAGCAGCGCCGGCGATTCCTGCCAGTGGCTCCAGGCGGTGAACGACTCGGCCTGGACGACCGGTCTGCCGTAGGTGTGCGCGGCCGAGGCCACGGTGCGGATCACGTTGCCCCAGGGGAAGAACTGACTCATGATGTCGGTGCCGTACCAGAACTCGCCCATGGGGATGTCGTTCATCCCGGCGCAGCGCAGGCCGTCCTGGTGCGGCCACGGGTAGGTGCCGTAGCCGGTCTCGGTATGGGTGCGGACGCCCTGCTCGGCGGCCAACTCGCGGAAGCGGCCGAAGAAGCGCTCGGCCATCAGGTCGCCGATGGTCCAGCGGAAGTCGGCGAGGAAGCGGTCGGAGCGCTCGCGGCTGCCCACGACCCGCCGCGCGAGCACCGGCAAGTAGGGGAGCAGCTCGTAGCCCCGGCGGGCGCGGAACTCCGCCAAGAAGCCCTCGCCCCACGTCGGCTGCTGGCCGCGGACGTCGGCGCCCAGCTCATAGCTGTCGATGTGCAGGGTCTGTGGGCCACGGCAGCCCGCCGCCCGGGCCTCCTCGAGCAGGGGCAGCGCCGTGTTGCGGAACTGGGCCTCGATCCCCCGGGCGCTGAGCATGTCGGCCTCGTACCCGATCTCGGCAGTGCCCGAGCAGCGCGTCCGCTGCCCGAGCAAGGTGGCGCCGAACCGAAGCACCGTCCAGCGGCCCTCGGGCGCCTCCCAGGTGAGCGTTCCGGCGGCATCCACGAACGCCGAGAGGTCGACCACATCCTCCGGCATGCAGTCGGGCGCCTCGGCGGCCGAGTACTCCTCTCCCAGTGCCGCGGGGCCCTGGCGTGGGTAGTCCCAGAAGCTCCGGTTGCCCGACTTGAACCACCACCACTCGAGCCCCGGGCGCAGGAGCGGCTCATCGCCCGCGCGCAGGATCGACAGCTCCGCGAGCTGGGGCGGCCGACCGTGCGTCGAGGCGATCTGCAGGCGGAAGAAGCGGCCCGTTGTCTCGGCGAGTTCGATCCGGCGCGACTCCCCCAGCCCGAGCGTGAACGTGGCGAGCGGGGCGAAGCTCCGGCCATCCGCCGAGGCCTGCAGTTCGCACTCACGCGGGCCCCCCTCGCCCCGGGCGACGACCTGCGCGGCGACGGCGGCGACCGGCTCCGGGTACTCGAGGGAGACCCAGGCCGGGTGGGCCGCGTCGGGAACGCCGGGGCCGGCGGCCCAGTAGGTCTCCGGGTCGCCGTCGGCGGCGTCCTCGGGCGGGAAGTTCCACTCGCCACAGTAGCCCTCGGCGCAGGAGGATGCCGTGACGCGGGCCGGCGAGAGAGGCCGCGTCGGCCGCTCGCGGACCGCCACCACGGCCACGTCGCGGTAGTAGCCGTCGACGGTCGGCGGCTGAGGCAGGGCGACCGACACCGGACCGGGGCCCTGCACCTGCAGTTCGGAGTAGACGAGCTTCTTGTTCGCCTCCTCGGGCGTGATCCATGGCCCGCCCGCGTCCCAGCCGTCACAGAGGTTGACGGCAACCGTCATCCCCAGCCGATCGGCCTCCCGGAGCGCGTGGACGTACAGCGCCCGCCACTCGGGGCTCATGAACTTCGGCCCCTGCGGGACGCCTCCCGCGCCGCCGGCGCTGAAGATCAGGACCCCGCTGATCCCCTGGCGCCGCATCTCCTCGAGGTCGCGCGTGATCCCCTCGCGCGTGGCGTTGCCGTTGAGCCACCACCAGAAGACCCAGGGCTGGGCGGAGTCGGGCGGCTGGATGAAGCCCGCTTCGAGCTGGGTGGGGCTCTGGCCGCGCGCGAAGCCGGCCAGGAAACAGGCGCAGGCGGCGGCAGAGACGAGCATCCGTGCGGTGTGGCCCATCGTCGTACCCTTCCCGTCATCCGGTGAGACCGCGCTACCGCGCGGCAACCTCGCACGTCCCGGCCTCGAGGCCCCCGGCGATCGCCCGTATGCGCGCGACGCCCGCCTCGCCCTCCCGCGTGCGCAGGATGAGCACCGCCTTGCCGAAGAACAGCCGACGCTCGCTGGCCTGGAAGGGCTCGAGCGAGTGGGGGTCGCCGTTGTCTACCCCGGCGATCTCGGCCGGACCCTCCAGGTCGAAGCGCACCAGGTTGTCGGCCAGCGGGCAGGGGATCCCACCGGCATCGAACGCCTCGACGAGGATGTAGCTCAGGTCGCGGCCGTCAGCCGTCAGCAGCGCACGGTCCGGCGTGAGCGTCAGCCGTGCCGGCGGGCCGGCGGTGCGCACCGTGGTCTCGCCGATCGCCTGGCCGTCGCGGTAGGCCACGGCGCGGAGTGTCCCCGGGCGGTACGGGACGTCCATCCAGCGCAGGCGGTAGCGGTCGAGCACGTCGAGGTAGTCGGGCTCCGACCGCTGCTCCAGCTCCTCGAGCGTGAGCTTGCGGCGACGGCCGAGGGGGATCCCGTTCAGGAACAGCTCGGCCTCGTCGCCGTTGGTGTAGACGTAGACGGGCACGGGCTGGCCGTCGCGGCCCGCCCAGTTCCAGTGGGGGAGAATGTGGACCGTCGTCTTCTCCGGCGCCCAGTGGCTCCGGTACAGGTAGTAACGGTCCTTGGGGATCCCGGCCAGATCGACGATGCCGAAGAACGAGCTGCGGGCCGCCTCGCGCGTGGGGAGCGGCCGGCCGAGATACTCCCCGGCGACCGGCGTCGGCTCGCCGAGGTAGTCGAGACCGGTCCACACGAACTCGCCGGCGAGCCAGCCGTACCGCTCGACGCGGTGGAACTCGACGTCGGCGATGTCGCCCCACGGCGCCGCCGTGTGATCGTACGAGCTGAGCTGGCGGCTCGGTGAGAAGTCGGTCTTGCCCTCCGGGACCGGCAGCTCGTAGAAGCCGCGCGTGCTGAAGCACGAGGCCGACTCCGACTGGATGACGGGCAGCGCCGGGAAGGCCTCGTGGGCGCGCAGGAACTTCGTACCGTAGTGCCAGGTCTCCGCGTCGAGGAAGTCCTCGAAGCGCAGGGCGAGGCTTCCCTCGATGTGCCGCTCGAGTGTCACCGGCCGCGTGGGATCGTGCGCGCGGAACAGGCCGGCGAGCAGCTCGACCTTCCGGCGCGCGTCGCCGCGCTCGTTGGTCTCGATCTCCGTGATCTCGTTGCCCATGCTCCACAGCACGATGCACGGATGGTTGCGGTCGCGCCGCACGAGGTTCGCGACATTGCGCCCGAAGTGCTCCTCGAACCGCGCATCGGTGCCGTGGAAGTCGTTGGTCGCCCACCACTTGTCGGCCAGCTCGTCGATCACGACGAAGCCCATGCGGTCGCAGAGGTCGAGCAGACCCTCGGCCGGCGGGTTGTGGCTCGTGCGGATCGCGTTGCAGCCCATCTCGCGCAGGATCTCGAGCTGGCGCTCCATCGCGCGCGGGTAGAAGGCCGCGCCGAGCGCGCCGTGGTCGTGGTGGAGGTTCGCGCCGCGCAGGAGCACGCGCCGGCCGTTGAGCTGGAAACCGTCGTCGCCGCTCCAGGAGAACGTCCGGATCCCGAACGGCACGGCGAGGTCGTCGCGCGCCCACTCCCCCTCGAGCACCGTGACCCGGGCCGTGTACAGCACCGGGTGGTCGATGTCCCACAGACGCGGCAGTGCAAGGCTCAGCGTGAGGTCGGCCGTCCGGGAATCCCCCGCCCCGACGCTGCACGGCTCCTCCGCGCGGGCGACCTCGCGCCCGTCGGGATCGAGCAAGACCGCGCGCACCGTGACGCACTCGGCGGCGCCCGTGTGGTTCTCGACCGTCGCCTTGACCGCCACCTGCGCGTTCTGCTCGCTGACGCGCGGTGTCGTGACGCACACGCCCCAATGGGCGAGATGGATCGGCTCGCACAGCACGAGGTGGACATCGCGGTAGATCCCGGCGCCGGGGTACCAGCGGCTGCCATGCTCGCGCGTGTCGGCGTGGACGGCGACCACGTTGTCGGCGCCGAAGTCGACGTAGTCGGTGATGTCGACGCGGAACGAGCTGTAGCCACAGTCCCACGAGCCGGCCAGCTCGCCGTTGACGTAGACGCTCGGGCAGGCCATCACGGCCCCGAAGTCGAGGTAGAGGCGCTTGCCTGCCTCCGCGACCGAGAGGCCGAGATGCTTGCGGTACCAGCCCTCGCCACGCCACGGGAGCTTGCCCGTGTTCGGGTCACCCTCGGGGTCGAACGGCTTCGCGATCGCCCAGTCGTGCGGCAGGCCAACCTCCTGCCAGCCGGCGTCGTCAAAGCCCGGCTGCTCCGCCCCGGCGTGGGCCCCCTCGGCGAACCGCCAGCCGGCGTTCCACAGCCGCGTGACGCGGCCCGTGCCCTCGGCTCCCATGGTCTGCCTCCTCGCCGACCGACGGACGCCCGGCCGGGGGGCAAGCCTTCCCCGGGGGGGCCGCGACTCCTGCCTTCTCGAGAGGGTAACGTGGACTCCCCTCGAATGCACCTCTCCTCGGGCGCCGGCTTCGGCTCCGGCCGCCCGGACGGGGAGTGACGAGCCTTGCAGCGACCGGCCCTACCACCCGCACGACCGACCGACCCACGCGCCGCACGGAGGCGCCTTACCTGGGCTCTGCTCGGTCTCGGCCTTCTCCTCTGTGGCGGCTGCCTGCAGGGCGTGCTGTACTGGGCCGTCCCCCCCTACACGTGGAAGGGCTGGGTCGACGACCAACGCAAGATTCCGCCCCCACGGGTGGTCGAGGTCCCCACCGACAACGGCTTGGTGCTGTACGCCGAGGCGAGCAAGCTGGCCGCATGCACGGAGTCCGAGGAGCGGATCATCGCCGCCTGGTCGCCCTCCTCCGACCCCGCCGCGCCCCCGCCGGCCGAAAGCGAACTGCCCGCTCTCGAGGCGGTGGTCGAACGTTGCCAGCCCGCTCTCGTGCGGCTCCGGGAGGCGGCCGACAAGCGCTACGCCAGCGGCAAGGAACTGAGGGTCGACACGCTGTTCCCCGAGCTGGGCGAGTACCGCAAGCTCGCGCGGCTGGCCACCGCGGCCGCCTGGGCCGACCACCTCCGGGGCGAGGATGACGAGGCGCTCCGGACACTCGAGGACGTGACCGCCCTCGGCGCCAACCTCAACAACGGCGAGTTCCTCATCCAGTCGCTCGTGGGCGAGGCCTGCGCCTCGATCGCCCACCGGCGCGCGATGCGGGTGGTCCGCGAGGGCCGCCCGTCGGACGAGGCTCTTCGGCGACACGCGGAGCGCATCCGCGCGCTCCGCAGTCGACTCGACGGGATCCGCGGGGCGCTGATCACCGAGGCCGCGTTCGCCAACGCCACGCTCGACGAGGTCGCGCGGGGCGAGTACGGGGCCATCGTCTCCGACGACTCCGGACGGGCGCAGCGGGCGCTCCTCTTCGCCTGCCGCCTCAAGCTCGGCAGCTCGCGGGAGTGGCTCAACGACCGCTACGCGCGGCTGATCGAGGAGGCCGACAAGCCTCCGAAGGAGAGCCGCTTCACCGAGTTGGCGGACAGCGTCGAGGAGGACGCGGCCGCGCGGCATGACTACCTCGCCTCCATCATCGCGCCGTCTCTCCGCAAGGGCGTCATGCGGTACCGCCGCTGCATCGCGGAACTCGAGGCCGAGGAGATCGCCTGCGCCCTCGAGCTGTACCGGCGCGAGCACCGGAGCTACCCGGGGAGCCTCGCCGAGCTGTCGCCCGCCTATCTGCCGGCGGTCGCGCCCGACCCTTTCACGGGCGACCCGCTCGTCTACCGCCGCACGCCCGAGGGCTACACGCTCTACTCGCTCGGGCCGAACATGCAGGACGATGGCGGCGCCATGACGCCGGGCGACTTCGAGCCCGACCTGGTGCTCGTGGGCGGCACGGTGGGGACGGGATCGGCGCCGGCGGAAGCGGTCGACGCAGGCCCGGCCCCGGCGGTGTCGAATCCCTGAGCGGGAGACCGGGGCGGCGGACGAGGGGAGTTGCCGGTGCCCGACCCGCGGCCGCAGCCCGAGACCGCCCTGCAGGCCCCGCGCTGGCGACGTCTTGCCGCGCTGTGGCTCCTCGCCATCGTCGTCCTCGGCGCCGCGCCTCTCGGCTGGTTCTACGGCTGGATCCCCCCCTACACGTGGCGCGGTTGGGCGCACGGAGACCGCCAGTCCCCGCCGGCCTGGTCGGCCGTCGCGCCCCAGCCGAATGCGCACGATGCCTACCGGCAGCTCGCCCCGTTGCTGCCCGCGCCCGAATCGACGGCCCACCTCGCGCGGTGGTTGCGTGATCGGCCACACCCGCCGTCGGGCGAGGCCGCCTCCGCCCTCGCCCGCGCGCGCGGCATCGTGGGCTCGCACCCGGAGGCGCTCGCCAAGCTGAGCGAGGGCGCGGCCACCCGCTACGCCCGGCGCGACCGACCGCCCGTGTGGGCGGAGGATGGCGAGATGTCCGCCTACCTCGCGGCCGCGACCCTCGGCGTCGCCGCCGGCCGTCTCGCCCACCTGGATGGCGACGACGACCGCGCTCTCGCGCACCTGGTCGACGTGGCCGCTCTCGGCGCGAACCTCGCGAACGGCGAGGCGGCGCGGGACCTGGAGGCCGGGTCCGAGATCGCCGGTCTCGCATCGCCACAGACGCTCCGGGTGCTCCACGCGGGTGAGCCCTCCACCGACGGCCTGCGCCGTCACCTCGGGCGGGTCCGCGAACTGCGACATCGCGTCGCCCCTCTCCGCCAGAGCCTCGCCTGGGAGGCCGCCCGGGCCGACGCGATGATGGGACGGATCGTCGAGCGCCCGCTCCGCCTCGATCGGCTGCTGCGCTCGCGGCGGGGCCCGGCCGCGCTCGAATGGGAGCTGAGCCGCCTCAAGGCCCCGAACACGCGCTGGTGGCTGGCGGACCGCTACGCGCGGCTGATCGAGGAGGCCGACCGGCCGCCGCGTGAGAGTCGGTACGCCGAGGAGTGCGCTGCGGCCGAGAGGGCCGCGCGGGAGCGGGGCGATTGGCTCTCGGCGACGCTGCTCGGCCG
>CAZRDB010000148.1:0-12603 GCA_964598695.1 uncultured Armatimonadia bacterium | reverse complement strand
TAGGGCGCGGCCTGACGCGTGGTGGCCTGCGCGCTCGCGGCGGCGCGGAGCGAGAAGATGACTTCAGTGTCATCGGGAATGGCTTGGCCTCGTGAGTTTGTGAAGCCCACCTGCAGTTCGACCGTCTGGCCGCTCTGGATCTGGGCGCGGTCCTGGATGCCCCGGAAGCTGGCCAGCAGCCCGCCTCCGTCGCGGGAACGCGTGATCTCGCGGTAGGCGACGTACAGCAGGCCGAGGCCGAGGATGACGGCCGCGACAGTGCCCCACTTGCTGTGGCGCTTGCCGCCGTCCTTCTTCTCTCCGTCGCCGCTCGGCACCCGGTCCTCGGGCGTCGGATGCTCGGTCACGTAGACCGTCATGCCGGGCTTGAGGTCCTGGTAGTCGCCGCCGGTGACCTTGGCGACGCAGCCGAGTTCGCTGACCTCGGTGATGACCAGGTCGGCGACGCGACGGCCGTTCTCCCAGGCCTGCAGCTTCGTCCCGGGAGCCACCCCCTCCATCGAGGAGAGGGAGACGCGCACCCGGTCGTCGCTCAAGGCGAGGCCGATGGTCCCGACCGTCACCAGGTTGCGCTTCAGCTCCTCGACGGCGAGGTAGCTCGCCTCCTGCACGGCGTCCTCGATGAGCTGGCGCTCGCCGAGCGGGTGGCCGTTGCGCGCGCTCTCGCCGCGCACCTGGCAGGTACGGACGGCGAGGCCGGAGCGCGTGTCGAGGATCCGTACGCGCAACACGGCCGAGGCGCGGTGCAGGTAGTCGTCGTACCGGGCCTCGATGCAGCGCGCGGCCACGACGATCTGGGCGCGCACCGCCTGGCCGACCTTCTGGAGCTGGTCATCCTCCAGTGGAGCCTGGTATTGCAGCTCCTCGAGGGCCTTGGCGACCTCGTCCATCGGCACGATCTCGATGCGCTGGGCATCGAGCATCGCGGTGATCAGACTGACCCGTGTCGCGTCCGAGAGGTCGACCGGCTTGTAGTGCGACGCGTCGCTCACGTCGGCCAGCGCCACGCGCGTTCGCTCCGCAACGGGAGCCGGGATGGCCGGCGGCGGCGCGCTGGCCGTGGGAGCAGCCGTCTCGCCCGCGAGCGCGGGTCCCGCCGGCGCCAGAAGCGCCGCGATCGACACGAGCGCGATCAGCACCAAGGGTGCCGCCCGCCGGGGGCTGAGCCGCCGGTTGTCGTTGGTTGACATGCCCACATCTCCTCCAAACCGACCGGCCCGGACCCATGCCCGGGCTCGCTCGCTCGGTGCCTGCGTGACGACTCCGGCCGAAGTCGTCTCTTCCATAAAGCCGGGAGCCGCCGCCCGGTTCAGCGGGTAGCCGGGGGAGGGTCGCCGCCGCGAGCGGCGAACCTCCGGGCTGTGAGCCGTACCGCACCCCGCTCCCATGTCGTACACACCGCCTCGCCCGAGGAGACGGTGGCCCTCGCCGAGCGCCTGGGCCCCCTGCTGCGGAGGGGCGACTGGCTCGTTCTCCACGGCCCCCTCGGGGCCGGCAAGACGACCTTTGCCGGCGGTCTCGCCCGGGCAATGGGCTACACGCGGGCGGTCCGCAGCCCGACCTTCGTGCTGATGACGCTCTACGAGACGGAGCCGCCGCTGCTCCACGCCGACTTCTACCGGCTCGAGACCGCCGCCGAGGCCCAGGCGCTCGGGCTGGCCCAAACCGCCGACGAGCATGGCGCGACGGTTGCCGTAGAATGGGCATACCGCTTCCCGGAGCTGGTCCCCACCTGCCACCTGGAAGTCCGGTTCGAGGGCACCGACCGCGCCCGCGCGATTCACCTGCTCTCCCACGCGGGCGCCCTCGAAGACCGTTGGCACGTGGTGGAAACGCTGTGATCCTGGCTCTCTCGACAACCTCGCGCTTCGCCTCGATCGCGCTCGGGGCCGGCGGCCGTCGTTGCCTCGCCTTCGAGGCGCGACGCGTCCTGGCGCAGATCTTGCTATCCCAGGCCGATTCGCTCGTGCGCGACGCGGGTCTCACGCCCGCCGACCTCACGGGCGTCGCGGTCGATCTCGGTCCTGGCTCGTTCACCGGCACCCGGATCGGCGTGACGGCCGCACGCGCGATCGCCGCCGCGCTCTCGGTCCCCATCGTGGGCCTCAGCGCCGTCGAGATCCTGTCCGAGCAGGCACGCCGCGCCGGGCTTTCCGACCGGACCCTCGCGGTGGCGGTCGAGTCGAAGTCCGACGAGGTCTTCGTCGCGCTCGACGAGGCCGGTACGGGCTGCACTCTGGGGCCCGTGCCGCTGCTGAAGCGAGACGCGCTCGCCTTCCTGGCCGAGTACCCCGCTGCCGTCCCCGTCGGGGCCGCGTGGCGCGACTGCCCCGATGTCGAGGTTGAGGTGCTCCCCGGCGCGGAGCACCCCTCGGCCGCGGTCCTGGCCGATCTCGCGCTCGCGCGGGCGCCGCAGGACCCGTCGCTGGTGGTCCCCGTCTACATCCGCGTCTCCCAGCCGGAGGAGAAGAGCGGGCTCGGGCCCGCGCTCTGGCGCCCGCCGGCGGTCCGGGTGCGCCGCTCGCGTCCGGAGGATCTCCCCGCGATCCTGGCGCTCGAGGAGGCCTGCTTCCTCACGCCCTGGCCGCGCGAGGAGCTGGAGCGCGACTTCCGCGCCTCGCAGGCGGCGGTCTACCTGGTCGCCGAGACGCCCGGCTCGGGCGTGGTCGGCTACGCGGTGGCCTGGTTCCTCCACCGGAAGGCCCACGTGGCCTCGATCGCCGTCCACCGGGGCCACCGCAAGCGGGGCATCGCCCGGCGGCTGATGCTGTCGCTGTTGGGGATCTGCCAGCGGATGGGCTTCGGGTGGGTCACACTCGAGTATCGGGCTTCGAACGTCGCCGCCGAGGCGCTCTACGCGGGCCTCGGCTTCCAGCAGTGCGGTCTGCGCAAGGGCTACTACTTCGACACGGCCGAGGACGCCGTTCTCGTGCGGCTCAGCCTCACCGACCCAGCCACTCTCCAGCGGCTCGAGGACTACCGGGCCGCCCAGCGTGAGGAGGCGGGTCCATGAGGGTTCTCGGGATCGAGTCCTCCTGCGACGACACCTCGGCAGCGGTGGTGGAGGACGGTTGGCGGGTGCTCGCCAATGTCGTCTCCTCGCAGACCGAGGTCCATGCCCGCTTCGGCGGCGTGGTGCCCGAGATCGCCTCGCGCCGCCACCTCGAGCGGATCGATGTGGTCATCGCCGCCGCGCTCGAGCAGGCGGGCTGCGCCCTCGCGGAGATCGACGGGATCGCCGTGACCAACCGGCCCGGTCTGATCGGGGCGCTCGTGGTGGGTCTGACCGCGGCCAAGTCGTACGCCTGGGCGGTCGGCAAGCCGGTGATCGGGGTCCACCACATCCAGGCTCACCTCCACGCGAGCCGGCTCGACTGTGAGGCGCCGCCGCGGCCGCCCTTCGTCGGGTTGGTCGCCTCGGGCGGTCACTCCGACTTGATCTGGGCGCCAGACTGGCTCGACATGCAGCTCCTCGGCGAGACGCGGGACGACGCCGCGGGCGAGGCGTTCGACAAGGTCGCGCGCCACCTCGACCTCGGCTACCCGGGAGGCCCGGCCGTCCAGAGGGTGGCGGAGGGCGCCTCCGATCCCTTCCCGCTGCCCATCGCCGACCTCGACGACTCGCTCGACTTCTCGTTCAGCGGCGTGAAGACGGCCGTCGTGCGGCTCGCGGAGCGCCTCGGCCCCGAGGAGGCGCGCGCCCGCCAGGCCGACATCGCGGCCGGGTTCCAGCGGGCGGTCGTCGAGCCGCTCGCCCGCAACGCCGTCCGGGCCTGCCGCGAGAGGGACGCCACCGAGCTGGCCGTGGGCGGTGGGGTCGCCGCCAATGCGCTGCTTCGCGCGCGGCTGGCCGAGCTGTGCGGCGCGGCCGGGATCCGCCTGACGCTCGCGCCGCTGCGGTACTGTACCGACAACGGGGCGATGGTGGCGGCGGCGGGCTGCGTGGCGCTCGCGGCGGGGAGGGTCGACGACCTGATGCTCGACTGCGTCAGCACCGATCCTCTTCCGTGGTGGGCGGGGCCGTAGCGCCCGCGGGGCCCTCGAGTAGGAACAGGGTGATCTCCGGGGGGCAGTAGGCGCGGAGCGCGACCTCGGCGCAGCCCAGCCCACGGCTCACGTAGGCGTGGGTGCGCCCGAACCGCCCCCAGCCCGCGGCGAGCCCGACCGTCTCGGCGTGAGGGACCCACAAGGGCCTGCCGCTCGGCCGGCAGATCTGGCCGCCGTGGCTGTGGCCGCAGAGCGCGAGATCGGGCGGACGGCTCCCCAGCGCGAGCAGGCTCGCCGGGCTGTGCGCGAGCAGGATCGACGGGATTCCCGGCGGGCGGCCGGCGAGCGCGGCCTCGGCGTCCGGTGCGCCCGACCAGTCGTCGTCGACGCCGCCGAGGTAGAGGGGACCCAGCCGGGTCGAGAGGGTCACGCCGCGGTTGGTGAGCAGCGTGACGCCCGCCTCCGCATGAAGCTGCTCCGCGAGCCGGCGCGAGACCCACAGATCGTGGTTGCCGAGCACGCCGTAGGCGCCGAGCGGCGCCCGGAGCAGCGAGAGGGTCGAGACCGCGTCGGCGTAGCCGCGACGGTCGAGCATGAGGATGTCGCCGCCCAGGAGGATCAGGTCGGGCCGCAGCGCGAGGGCGCGCTCGATGGCGCGGCGCAGGAACCACGTGGGGACGGTAGGGCCGAAGTGCAGGTCGGTGAGGAACGCGACGCGGAGCGCCGGCCCGGGCTCCAGCGAGCGCAGCCGGACCCGGTGGCGGACGAGTTCCGGCAGATGCCGCGGGCGGCACTGGAGGCCGTAGAGGCGGGCGGGCCAGTCGCCGACGAAGCACGTCCGGATCGCACGCTCGAGCGCCTGGCGCACGCGAGAGTAGCCTGGGGGCCGCGGGTCTCCGTACCGCTCCCAGGTCTCCGGAGGGCCGAGGCGGGCATCCTCCCCGTTCACTCGGGGCTCTCCGCTCCGTCCGTCGCGTCGCCCGCCGGCTCGTCGGCCGGCGGCTCGGGCTCGGTGGTCTTGCGGCGGCGGGTCCGCTTGGGCCTGGGCGCCTCGGCCTCGGTCTCGGCCGGGTGGGCCTCCTCCGCCCCGGCCTCCCCGGTATCGGCCTCGACCGCGCCACCAGCCACGCGCAGCCTCCACTGCTTGGTATCGCGCGGCAGAGTCTGTGAGGTGAGCGAACCGAAGGAGACCACGACTTTGGTGTAGGCCTCGATGTCGAGGTTGGTCAGGAGGACATCGTCGATCGGCACGAGGTACAGGAAGCCGGTCGCGGGCATGGGCGAGGTGGAGAGGAAGATCTGGACGTGCGGCTCGCCGCCCACGCGGTACACGCGGCGCGAGGTGAGCATCGCGATGACCCAGAGGTTGGCGTACCGGGCGTAGCAGACGTCGCCGAACTTCGCGATCGCTTGGGCCTCGTCGCCGGCCTGGCTGCGCATCACGTTGGCGACCTGCTGGAGCGCGCTGTAGACGCGGTTGACGATCGGGAACCGGCTGAAGAAGAGGTTGACGAGCTGCATGACCCACGTCGAAGCCCGCCGCTGGGTGCTGTAGCCCAGCAGGACAATGAGCAGCAGGGCGACGATGTACACGCCGGCCATGATCAGGCCGTGGGCAGGGCCGCCCACGTCCTTCGGCTGCAGCAGCTTGCCGATCACCGAGTGCGGGCCGAACACGTCGGCCAACCAGCGCACCACGGCGCTGATCACCCAGATCGTGACGGCCGCCGGGAAGAGCGCGATCAGGCCCGAGCCGAGGTAGCCCAGGGCCTGACGCAGCCGTTGGCGCACCATCGAGGATCCTCCGTTCGTGGTTCAGGTGTGCGGCAGCGCCCGCGCGGTCGGCGAGACCTCGCGCGCGTGCTGCCGGGGGACTGCTCAGGGACAAGTCGGGGAGAGCGCCGGGGGCGCCCCCGCCCTAACGATCGGCCGTCTCGTTCTCCGCGGTCTGGTTCTGCTCGCCGCGGACCTGGTTGACCTTGGCCGTGGCCTGCTCGGCCCGCTGCTTCACGCCGCCGGCGACCTCGCCCATCTGGCCCGAACTGGGCGGGGTCGAGGGCTTGCAGCCAAGGACGAGAGCGGACAGGAGCAGACCGGCGCACGCCAGCAGGGTCACTCGCCTCATCGTGGGTACTCCCCTTCGCGCGGGGTGCGCGGCCGCACGGAGCGGACGCGAACCCAACGGGTGTGATGATACCCACTTTGCCCGCCGGCGTCGCATCGGGACGCCGTGGCGGCCCGGGTCCTCCCCTACGGCTGGGTCTCGGGCTCCGTGGTGTAGCCGGCGTAGGTGCGGACGCTCGTGCCGAGTTCCCTCAGCGGGCTGGTCTTGAGCCACTTGGCGTGGCCGTCGGCGAGCATGAGGTTGTCGCCCTCGTTGTGGCGGCCCTTCATCACGAGCGGGTCGAAGCTGCCCGACCAGTCGGGGCTGTCGAGCGTGTTGAACATCGCGCCGTAGCCCTCGGCGAGCCAGTCGGCGCTGTCGTCCCACAGCATCGCGCACTGCGCCGGCGCCGCGACCTGCGACATCGTCACGAGCGCCCAGTAGCTCCAGGCGGGGATGTCGATCCCCATCCGGCGGTTCCAGCAGTAGCTCTGGAGGACGGGGCGGCAGCCGACGAAGTCCACGTAGGGCGATCGGCCGTCGCTGCGGCAGGCGTGGAGCTGCTCGCTCTTGATGTACGGTTGGATCCGGTTGGGCCAGGTGTTGGGGATCTGAGCCGCGGTGCCGGGGCCCGAGGAGGCGTCCTGGTAGCTCTGCGGGTACGTCTCGTCGTAGTCCTGCGCGTACATCATCACGGAGGTGCCGAGCTGGCGGAGGTTCGACAGGCACGAAGCCTGGCGGGCCTTCTCGCGCGCTTTGGCGAACACGGGGAACAGGATGGCGGCGAGGATCGCGATGATCGCGATGACGACGAGCAGCTCGATCAGGGTGAAGGCTCGGGCGGGGGGGGTGGTGCGGCGGTACATCATCTCACGCTCCCTACGGCGGCATTACCCGCGTCAGGTTCTAAGGGTTGGGTCCTCCGAGGACCCTCTCAGCCGAAGTAGCGGCACCCCTGGAACTCGGTTGTCTGTGTCGCAGTATACACCCGATCGCGTGTGCCGTGCACCTATGCGGGACCGCGCCGCGGCCGGTACCAGCGCGAGAAGGCCGAGGGACAGGAGAAGCCAAGCGCCTCGGCGACCTCGACCTGCGTGCGGCCGGCCGCGAGCATCGCCCGGGTGCGTTCGAGGCGGCAGCGGTCGATGCACTCGTGAACCGACAGGCCCGTGTGGCGCCGGAAGAGCCGGACGAAGTGGTACTTGCTGTAGCCCGAGAGGCGGGCGAGGCTCTCGAGCGAGGCTCCTCGTCCCGCCGTCTCCTCGATATGCCGCTGGACGGCTTCGATGACCTGCGCCCGGGGGGAGGGCTCGCACTCGGCGGGCGGTGCGGCGCCGCGGGCCACAAGTGCGGCGACGACCGCGGCCACCGCCGCGCGTACCCGCATCGCCCGGAGCGGGCCGGACCAGTCGGCCCCCGGCGGCGGCCCGAACGAGCGCTCGCCCGCCAGTCCCGTCTCGGCCGCGGGCACGACCTCCTGCCAGCCCCCGGGGCACTCGCGCCCCTCGCGCACCGAGACCAGGCGCGCGATGAAGCGGTCGTGGACGATGCCCACCCACAGGTGCTCGGCCGCGGGCGCCCAGGCGGGCCACAGGGAGTCGTGCTCCTCGTGGGCCTCGAAGACGAAGACGGCGCCCGGGGAGAGCGGGTAGACGCGGCCAAGGTAGCCGTGGCGTCCCGAGCCCCCGAGCACCAGCAGCAGCTCGCGGTAGGGGTGGGCGTGGGAGTTCCCCGCCATCCAGGCCGCGTGGGCGGGATCCTCGACAGGCGCGATCTCCGAGGGGCAGAGCGTGCTGACCAGGCGCCACGATGCCGGCCGCAGCAGCAGTCCGAGCGCTTCGGGCGCGAACAGCGCGTTCTCCACGGGCGCCTCCTCTGGGCAAGATTCGTCAATGGCAGCACGAAATGTGGATTGCCCAGTGTCAGATCATGCGGATAGCCTCAGCACGGTAGCCACGACACTGATGGCGCACGGATTGTACATCCGAACCGGCGGGAGGCAACAGCCATGGGAGTTGCGAGCGAGCAGTTGGCCTTGCTGGGGGGTAGCCCAGCCGTCACGCTCCGGCACTCGCCGTGGCCCGTGACGGGCCCGGAGGAGCAGGAGTGGATGGCCGAGGTCGTCCGGAGCGGCAAGTGGAGCTGGATGGGGCCCCACGAGGTCGCCTTCTGCGAGGAGTTCGCCGGATTCATCGGGAGCCGGCACGCCCTGTGCCTCGCAAACGGCACGGTCACGCTCCAGTGCGCGCTGCAGGCGGTGGGCGTCGAGCCCGGCGACGAGGTGATCGTGCCCGGGATGACCTGGGTCGCGACGGCGCAGGCCGCGCTCGACGTGGGCGCCGACGTGGTCCTGGTCGATATCGACCCCGAGACCTTCTGCATCGACCCGGCGGCGGTCGAGGCCGCGATCACGCCGCGCACCCGCGCGGTGATCCCCGTCCACGTCTACGGCTGCATGTGCGACATGGACGCCCTGCTCTCCCTCGCGCGGCGCCACGGGCTGAAGATCGTGGAGGATGTCGCCCACCAGCACGGGAGCCGCTGGCGCGACCAGGGCGCCGGCGCGATCGGCGACGCGGGCAGCTTCTCGTTCCAGCAGAGCAAGGTGCTCACCTCGGGCGAGGGCGGCGCGGTCACCTGCGACGACGACGAGGTCTACCGCATCGCGTTCGCGCTCAAGCAAGTCGGCTGGACCCCGCCCCCGATGGAACCCGCGCGGCGGTACGGCCACAACTACCGCATCACGGAGATGCAGTGCGTGTTGCTGCGCGGCGGGCTCACGCGGCTCGAGGAGCAGACGCGCACCCGCGATCGCAACGCGCAGAGGATCGCGGCGCGCCTCGCCGAGATGGGCGGCCCGCTCCGGGCCGCGCGGCGCGATCCGCGCGTGACCCGCCAGGCCTACTACGGGATGAGCCTGCACTTCGATGCCGCGGCGGCCGAGGGCGTGAGCCGGGCCCGGTACGCCGAGGCGCTCGCCGCCGAGGGCGCCTGGGTGACCGAGCTGTACGAGCCCGTCTACCGCAACCCGCTGCTCAACCTGTACGACCGGACGAGCCCGGTCCCGTTCCGCGACGCCGGCCGGATCCAGGACTACGCCTCCCTGCGGCTCCCCGTCACCGAGCGGGTGCGGGAGGAGACGGGGCTCATTCTGATGCACCAGCACTTGCTGGCCGACGACGCGTACATCGACCAGCTTCTCGACGCGGTGGCCAAGGTCAACGCGGGCCTCGGGTCGCTCCGGGGCGCGTGACCGGGAGTCCCGGAAGGAGTGGGCCGGTGCGCATCGGATTCGCGAAGGTCGACATCACGCCCCGGGTCGGGGTGGAACTCTCCGGCTTCGGGCCGTTCCTCAACCGCTCGTCGACGAGGGTGCGAGACCGGCTCTGGGCCCGCGCCATGGCCGTCGAAGACGCCGGGACGCGGCTCCTGCTGATCGCGAACGACCTGATCGGCGTCTCGGCCGACACCACGCGGCGCGTGCGAGACCTCGTGGGCCGGGCGTCGGGTCTCGAGCCGGAGGCGGTGATGGTCCACGCGACCCACACGCACAGCGGCCCGACAACGATCCCGCTGATCGGCTGGGGCGCTCCCGACCCTCCTTACCTCGAGACCCTGCCCGCCCGGATCGCCGAGGCCGGGATCGCGGCGCTCGCGGCGATGCGCGAGGCGACGCTCCGCCACGCCGAGACACCCTGCGAGGGGATCGGCCTCAACCGCGAGTACGACGCCGACGCCCCGCCGCTCTCCGAAGTCCTGCCGGAGGACTGGCGGCCGGCCAAGCCCGAGCTGACCGACACCACGTGCCATGTGCTCACGGCCGTCGACGACGGCGGCCGCTTGCTCGGTTTCGCGAGCTACTTCGGCTGCCACCCGGTGGTCTGCTGCGAGCAGACGCACGCCATCCACGGCGACTACGCCGGGGTCGCCACCAACCTGCTCGAGCGCGAGCACCCCGGCGCCGTCGGGCTGTTCCTGCAGGGCGCGCAGGGCGACGTGAACACCTGCGTGGTCCACAAGCCGGAGCCGGAGTCTCTCCTCGCGCTCGATGTCATCGCCGGGCGCTACGCCCGCGCGGTGCGCGCCGGCATCGCGCGCGCACAGCCGCTGGCGATCGACCGGCTGCGCCGCGCCTCGCGTCACGCGCGCTTCACGCGGCGACCGCTCGGGCTCGCCGAGCTGCGGGAACGACTGGCGGCCGAGGAGGCCATCCTCCAGGGCTCGGGCGCGACCGACGTGCCTCCGGAGGTGCGGATGGCGACCGTGCGCGCGCTCGCGTACCGGCGCCTGATCGCCCTGCTGGAGGCCAGCGGCGATGTCGCGGAGCCGACCGAGCTGCAGGGCTTCGCTCTCGGCCCGCTCTCCCTGCTCGGTACGCCATTCGAGCTGTTCCAGGCGATCAAGAACGACGTGCGCGAGGCCGCGCGCCCGACCACCGCGCTCGTGATGGGGCTCACCAACGATTGCCTTGGGTACGCGCCCGACCGGGTGGCCGCGGCGCGCGGCGGCTACGCGGCGGACACCGTCCCGTTGATGCTCGGCCAAATGCCGTTCGCGACGGACATCCACGGCGAGCTGGTGCGGGAGCTGACCGCGCTCGCGGCCGCACTGCAGGAGTAGGAGCCGCCGTGCTCAGTGCGTCGCGTTGAGGCCGACCTGCACATCCCCCGAGGAGGCGTTGCGGACCGGATCCTCGGTGCGGAAGAGGCACCCGGTGATGGTCGCCGCCACGAGACCCTCCTCGAGCGCGACGGCCTGCTTCCCAGGGTCCATGAACTCGCAGCCGTTGAGCATCAGCCGGCCGCCGTTCGCCGTCACGCAGGCCAGCCCCTCGCCGGCCGCGTCCCAGCCCGTGAAGTGGCACGAGGTGAGCATGAGGGTGCTCGGGCCCTCCTTGCGGACGTGCTGGCGCGTCTCCGGCACGCCCCAGAAGCCGCAGTTGGCGAGCTTCACCGGCCCCTGGTTCTCCGGGCCGACCTCGACGGTGGCCATGAACTGGCCGTTCACGATCTCGACCCCGGCGTGGGGCTGCGAGCGCGCGACCCGGAGAGCGACCGGACAGATGTCGGCGCCGGACTGGGTGAGCACCGCGTTGCCCGGCCCATGGCCGAAGTCGTCGAAGAGGTAGCCGACGACGGGGAAGATCACGAAGCAGTTGGTGATGAACTCCCAGTCGGTCTTGCCGATGCGGAAGCCCACGAGGTTCTTCTCGAGGTACGCCTTGATGTCGCCGCCGGGGAAGCGGGGCTCCAGCGCCATCCGGGTCCAGAAGTTCGGGTTGAAGTGGACGTTCTCGATCCGGCCGATGTCGGTGCACTGGTCGATGTAGACGCCCTCGCGAAGCGGGCAGGCGAAGACGTTGCGCACCGTGTGCAGCTCGTTCCAGTTCGTGCCGAGGTCGAGCGCGCGGTAGGGGTTCGTGAGGGTCATGTTCTCGATCTGGCATAGCTCGCCGTCGATCCGGATGCTCCAGGGGTAGGGGACCACGTCCGGCAGCGTCTGCTCGGGGTAGTGGATCACCAGCTCGCGGATCACCGCGTTGGGCTTGAGTGTGACGAGCGGGGTCCCGTTCTCGTCGCCCTTGCCGCCGTAGGCGAGCAAGACCGCGTTGTCGGTCTGCTCGGAGTGCGGCACGCCGCCCGAGGCGCCCTTGAGCGTCACGCCGTTCGGCACGGTGAGCGAGCCGTCGAGTCGGTACGTGCCCATCGGCACGTAGCAGACGGGACCCCCCGTTGTCGCGGCGTCGAGCGAGGCCTGGATCGCGGCGGTGTCATCGGCCACGCCGTCGCCCACCGCGCCGTAGTCACGCACGTTCACGTCGGCCATCGTGGCTCCCCCGATCAGTGCGGCCCAGGCGAGCGCCGCCGTCAGCAGCTTCATGTCGATCCCTCCGGTCGGGCAACGGGCTACTCGGCGATGTCTTCCTTGTCCTCGGGCAGGTAGGGGCACTTGATGAAGACGATCCGGGTCGGTTCGTCGCCATCGTTCACGATCGTGTGGGTCTCCTGGGGGTCCAGCCGGAAGACGTCGCCGGGCCGCACGCGGTGCGGCTGGCCGCCGACCACGAACGTCGGCGCGCCGGTCTCGAAGAAGAAGGTCTCCTCGACCATCGCGTGCCGGTGCGGGCTGAGCGAGTCGCCGGGCCTGAGGTAGATCACGCCCCACTCGTGGCGCGGCCCGCGGACGAGGTACTTGGGGCCGTGGTCCCCGTTGCGGTAGGCGAGGTCGTGCTCGTTGGTGCGTTCCACTCGGTCCACCTCCGAGGGGGTAGTTCGCGCGCGGGGGCGGAGGGCCTGCGGCGACGGCCATCTCGCCCTCCCGGAGGAGGAGACCGTCGAGGGCCCCCGTACGGGAGCGCGCCGGCCGGCGAGGCAGGGGACCGCCGTTCGGGCCCGAACTGAGGTGTGCGGAGCCTGGGGCCGCGGAGTCGCAGGACTCGCGACGATTGAAGGGGGCCACTCCACATGACCTGTCCGCATTGCGGCGCCGCGAACGCCGAGGGGGCGACGGCC